>NZ_JAMXFD010000004.1:158934-196676 GCF_025370875.1 Laspinema palackyanum D2c | reverse complement strand
TTTATTCAGTGGTGTTTTTAGTCGGTTTTAACCGACTTTAGCTATTAGCTGGGGGTTTTAACCCCCAGCGGGCTGTGGAAATTTTATTCAGTGGTGTTTTTAGTCGGTTTTAACCGACTTTAGCTATTAGCTGGGGGTTTTAACCCCCAGCGGGCTGTGAAAATCTTATTCAGTGGTGTTTTTAGTCGGTTTTAACCGACTTTAGCTATTAGCTGGGGGTTTTAACCCCCAGCGGTTGTTGGCTACGAACAATCCGATTTGTGGAAGATAACGACTGAAGTCGGGACGTTGAACGGGGGAAAGAGAACGACTGAAGTCGGGACGTTGAACTAAGATAACATAACGACTGAAGTCGGGACGTTGAACGAGGAGAATAGATAAACAAATAGCCCGAAAGATAGTCACAGATTTCCTGCTATTATCTTTCGGGCTTTTATCCCGCCGTGTAACCAACAACTGTTTCTAAAATCTGAACGTAAACTTTAGAAACAGAACCACTCCGAGGTTGACTCAATTCTTTTGAATCCAGGTTTAAATTCGTCAATTCAAATCAGAATTCTATTAAGGATTAAGTTCTCTGCTTTACCGTTAGCAACAGTTTTTAGTTCTGCAATGCTTTCTATTTAATAATTTGTAGCAAAAGCCAGAGGGCAAAACTGTATTGAAAGTTACCGTTAACTGAATTTATGGAAAAATTTTACAAAATCACCCCGGATGGATGCTTCCCTGGGAACGGGTCATTTCAAAGAGTTGGGCGGCGTTGGGGCCTAGGAACCCTTGAAAGAGTTGAGGATGTCCCGGGGTGGGTTCGATCGCAAATCGTTGAGCGATTTCATAATAAGCGTAAGTCCAAGGAATTTGCAGAAAAGGACCCTCGGGCCGACTGCGGACGGTGACGGATTCCTGTACTGCCCGGGTTGCAGTTTGACGTAATCCGACTTCGGCAGTCCCTTCAATTTCCGCCTTCATGGGAACGCCCCGACTGCGGAGTGCTTGGGCCGTGGTTTCGATATCCGGGTAAGCGGGGGTATTTTGGCGGTTCACATAGCCGGTAAAATGGTTGACGGTATAGCCATGCAGCAACACCCAAGCCCCATACTGACTCACGGCATTGACTGTTTCCAGGTGCGATCGCAAAGGAGGCATCCAGGGACGAACAAACAGAGATTTGAGTCGCTGGACCAGAATGTGAGGGTCCGTGGGATGAGTATCCATCGCCCGTAAGTCTTGAATAGCAGACTGGCACCCTAATAACCCTTCGATATCTAAACCCGACTGCACCGTTGTTTCCAGAGGCGATCGCACCTCGGGCGGCAACTGATCCACGATTAACTCGCTGATAAACAATTTCGGCAAATCAAACTCGTCCTGTTGGGGATGGCGATAGTGACGCGCATAGAGGTGTTGGGAGGGGAAAGATAACTCTCCCATTTGCACATAACCCAACCCATCCAGAACCTGTTCCAGGTGAGGGATACCTAAATTCACGGTTCCCATCGCCGTTTCAATAGAGAGGGCCAGGGACCGAAAGGCAATATGATCATTGGCAACGGTTCCCCCCGCTTCAGAAATTGCCGTCTCGTAAATTCGGGCGTAGGGAACCCGGTGACTGTAATCTAGCCAAAGTTGATGCCATAGTTCTTGGGCGATTAATGCGGGTTTCATGGGAATGCCTCCAAAAATTGTGAGAGATAAACACCGGCGGGGGATCAATCCCCCGCCTAACAGCTAAAGTCGGTTAAAACCGACTAAAAGTCTTATGGGATGGTGTTTTTAGTCGGATTTATCCGACTTTAGCTATGAGGCGGGGGATTGATCCCCCGCCGGTTGTTGCAACGGGTCCAAGATCTCAGTAATCACCAACATTTTGGTTAAGAAACCCGGTTTCCTGTCTCTGTTACCCCATGCCACAACCCCAAGGCGTTATCGTGTTGTCAACAGTTTGGAGAAACAGGAGTCGAGAATCTCTAACGCCACCTGAATTTGTTCAGCATCAACCACCAACGGGGGACAAAAGCGGATGGCGGATTTGCCACAGCCGATCAGTAACAGTCCGTGATAGAATGCCTCATCGATCGCGCGATCGCGTAAGGACGGGTCGAAAGCACCAGATTCATCGAGTAAATCCACCGCCACCATTAACCCTTTCCCTCGCGGTTGTGAGAGTTGGGGATAGAGTATGGCTAATTTCCTGAGACCTTCCTGTAATAACTCACCCATCTCGGTGGCATTAGCAATCACCCCTTGGGTAAGGAGGATTTGTAACGTCGCATTCGCTGCGGCACAAGCAACCGGATTCCCGCCAAAGGTAGTGGCGTGAGAACCCGGGGGCCATGTCATCAACTCTGGACGAGCGAGAATTGCCCCGAGGGGTAATCCACTGGCAATCCCTTTGGCCAGAGTAATGATATCGGGCATGACATTCCAATGTTCCACGGCGAACAACTTGCCCGTGCGACCCATGCCCGATTGTACTTCATCCACCACCATCAAACAGTGATGGCGGCTGCAAATTTCCCGAATTCGGGCCAGGAATCCCTCTTCTGGAACCAGATATCCCCCTTCCCCTTGAATCGGTTCGACAACGATCGCCGCCAATTCCTCCGGGGGTAACACCGTCTTAAACAGTTGAAACTCCAGATAATCTAAACTGGCATGAGTGCCGTAGGGAATATGGGTGATTCCCGGTAATAACGGCCCAAATCCTTGACGCTGCACGGCTTTTGAACCCGTGAGGGACATGGCCCCAAAAGTGCGCCCGTGGAAAGCCCCCAGAAAGGCGACAATCTGAGACCTTCTTGTAGCATAGCGGGCTAATTTGAGCGCCCCTTCGTTGGATTCCGCCCCGGAATTGCTGAAAAAGACCTTGGCACCTGCGGGAAATGGGGCAAGTTTTGCCAACTGTTCCGCCAGTTCCACCATCGGTTCATAGTAAAAATCGGTTCCCGACATATGTAGCAACTGGGCTGCCTGAGCTTGAATCGCTTGCACCACCTGGGGATGAGCGTGTCCGGTGGCGGTGACGGCGATGCCTGCGGTAAAGTCAAGGAAGACATTGCCATCCACATCCTGGATAGAGCAGCCCTCTCCTCGGGCTACAACTAAGGGGTATCCCCGGGTATAGGAGGGAGAGGTCACGGCGCGATCGCGCTGGACCAGTTCTTGGGCGCGAGGTCCCGGTAAGGGGGTGACCAGATGGGGCCTGCGAGGTAAGGATTGGTCCGTTACAATTTTATCCATAGCCATTCCACTCGAATGATTTATTAATGCCTACTCGACGCGATTCTGCGATTCTAATGTAATTAAACTTACCCCGGGAGCAAGTGGAGTTGACTTCAGAACAATTTGAGGAGAAAATAGAATGAGTCAAGCTAAGTATATTTACTTGGGGAATTCGGGTTGACGGGGTTTTATCTGTTGGTTTCCCCAGAAATTAAGTCAAAATTCTAAAATGGTAGGCATAGAACAAAAAAGAGGCTGAGGTTAAATCGGAACCTGGGGTTAGCACAAAACAAGGAAAAAAGCACCTCTCTCTATGATGAAGCAGTTTCTTAACGTTCTCCTGCTCGCGCATTGAAAGTGCCATCCCCAAGATCGAGACTCCTCTAAATCCCAATGAAAATAAGTCCATCTGTCCTCCTGCGTCTATTTAGCAAACTGCCTCAGCTTTGCTACCCCAGAAACCAGTATTCAACACCATTGCTACAATTCCTGCACCCAGTGGGCATTGCCCTCGTCAGTGTCACCCTCGCCACGGCGATTAAAAGCGCCATAGCACCCTTAATCTTACGGGAAAGCCCATTTTTGGTGTATTTTGCGGCGATTATGGTCAGTGCGTGGTTTGGGGGCAAGAAAGCGGGACTGATAGCCACCCTTGGGGCCGGATTAGTCAGCAGTTACTTATTTTTATCTCCCCTTTATCCCCAGATAGAAAGTAGTCCGGGCCAAACATTCCGGTTAATTTTATTTCTAATGGAAGGATCGGCAATCGCGATCGCCATCGGTTCATTGCAACAAAAGAAACAACAGTGTTCCCAAAGTGCCAGAACTGCTCAAAGACATCTCGAATCTTTTCGGCGCAGCGAACAGCAGTTTCAGTTGTTGGTAGAGGGCATCGAAGATTATGGACTTTATATGCTCGCCCCCGATGGACGAGTAAATAGCTGGAATCCGGGAGCAGAACGCCTCAAAGGGTATGCACCCCAGGAGATTATTGGCCAACATTTTTCCTGCTTTTATCCCCCAGAAGCGGTGGCCCAAGGTCAACCGGAACGAGACTTGAAACAGGCGGTAGAACAGGGACGGTGGGAACAAGAAGGAGAACGACTGCGAAAGGACGGAACCCGCTTTTGGGTCCATGAAGTGATTACACCTTTATATGATAATCAGGGGAATCTTTACGGGTTTTCTAAAATTAGCCGAGATATCACCCAAAGCAAGCAGGCTTCGGCGGCACTCAGAGCGAGTGAACAACGGTTTAAAACCCTCGCTGAATCGACAGTGGAAGGGATTTTATTTTATCAGGGCGATCGCATAATGGCCGTAAATCCCTCCTTGGAAAAGATATTTGGATATGACCCGGACGAACTAAACGGACGGCCTTTAGCCTATATTTTTACAGAGGAAACGGTAGCGTTAATGTTAAAGGAGGGCCAATGGACACAGGAGGGAGCATCGGAAGCGGTCGGGATCAAAAAAGATGGGACAACGGTGATCCTAGAAGCAGTTATGCAACCGACCCTCTATTTGGGTCACTCCGTGTGGATGGCATCGGTGCGGGACATTAGCGATCGCAAACGGGCAGAAGCGGAACTCCAACAAACCTTGAAAGAATTATCCGATTTCCAATTTGCTTTAGATAAATCAGCAATTGTGGTGACGACGGATGCTAAAGGAACGATTCAATATGCTAACGATAAATTTAGTGAAATTTCTAAATATTCCCAAAGTGAATTGATTGGACAAAACCATCGGTTGGTCAATTCCGGCTATCATTCTAAAGAATTTTTTCTCAATCTCTGGGCAACCATTGCTCGCGGGGAAGTGTGGCGAGGAGAAATTAAAAATCGGGCCAAAGATGGGACTTATTATTGGGTGGATACGGCGATCGTCCCGTTTTTAGATAGTCATGGAAAACCCTTCCAATATTTAGCCATCCGCTATGATATTACCCAACGGAAACAGGCCGAAGAAGCCCTGCGCGACAGTGAAAAACGCTTCCGGGATATGGCAGATACGGCCCCGGTGCTGCTGTGGGTAGCGGATTGCCAGGGGCGGTGGACCTTTTTAAATAAATGGGGCTTAAACTTCATTGGCGCGCGACTGGAAGCGGACCCGGACCTCAACCATTGGGGTCGGATCCATCCCGAGGACCAGGGCCCGTGCCTCTTGAGTTACCAACAAGCGGTGAAAGCCAGCCAATCCTTTACCCAAGAATACCGCTTGCAACGAGCGGATGGAGCCTATCGCTGGGTGCTAGAAACCGGGGTTCCCCGGTTGAGTCCCGAAGGCAATTTACTGGGGTTCATTGGGTCGGTGATCGATATTACCCCCCTCAAAGAGGCGGAAGCGGAACGGATTAAACTCTTGCAACTGGAACAAGCCGCCCGAACTCAAGCCGAAGCCAGTGAGCAGTATTATCGATTCCTCAGCGAAGCGATTCCGCAAATGGTTTGGACTGCCCTACCGGATGGGACCCTAGATTACCTGAGTCACCGCTGGAGTGAGTACACCGGCTTTAGCGAGACGGAACTTTTAGGCTGGGGATGGGAGCCGATCGTGCATCCGGACGACTTGGCGGAATGTCTCGAAAAGTGGACCGTTTGCCTGGAAAACGGACAACCTTATGAAATTGAAGCGCGGATGCGTCGGGGTGGCGATGGCGCTTACCGCTGGCATCTGGGATTAGCAGTGCCCATGCGTGATCATCAGGGGGAGATTGTCAAGTGGTTTGGGACGAATACGGATATTCACGAACGCAAGCAGGCACAGCAAGAGCGGATGGAGTTGTTGGAACGGGAGAAAGCGGCCCGAATTTTGTCCGAACGGGCGACGACAATGGTGCATCGATTACAAGCGATTGTGGATGTGGCGATCGCCCCTTTGTCTCTCCATGATCTACTCCAAGAGTTGCTCGATCGCCTCACGGTGGTATTAGAAGTAGATGCTGCCGTTATTTTATTGACCAATGAGGACCAAACGGCCTTAATAGTGACCGCCACCAAAGGCTTAGATTTAGAGCAACCCCTCTCTCCTAGTATCCCCGTCCCGATCGGGCTAGGGTTTGCGGGCAAAATTGCCCAGACTCGGCAACCGATGCTGATTGAGCGCAATGCTCATGCTCAAGTTATTAGTCCACTGTTCCGACATAAAAAAATCGAGTCGATTATGGGTGCACCGATGCTGTTACAAGACCGGGTGCTTGGGGTACTCCATGTCAGTACCGAGTCGCCGCGAGAATTCATGGCAGAAGATGTCTATTTGCTGCAACTGGTGGCCGATCGCGTCGCACTTGCCATTGACCGGGCCAACCTCTATGAGGCCCAGCAGCAAGCCCGCGATCGCGCCGAAAAAGCCAACCGACTCAAGGATGAATTTTTGGCGATCGTCTCTCATGAATTGCGGACTCCCCTCAACTCCATTCTCGGCTGGGCGCAATTACTCCGTGCGCGCAGCCTGAAAGAAGAGACGCGAAATAAAGCCCTGGAAACCATCGAACGCAATGCCAAGCATCAGGTGACTTTGATTGACGATATCTTGGATGTCTCGCGGATTGTTCGCGGAAAAATTCGCCTGAACCGAGTTCCCTTGTATCTGGAAACTCTGGTGGAACAGGCGATCGCCACCCTGACTCCGGCAGCCGAAGCAAAATCGATTGAAATCCATACCCAGTTCAACTCCTACGGACAGCCGATTTTAGGGGATAGTAGCCGTCTGCATCAAATTGTCTGGAATCTGCTCTCTAATGCCGTAAAATTCACCCCCAATGATGGACGGGTGACGGTGGCGATCGATCGGGTGGGGAATTACCTAGAATTTCAGGTTCAGGATACCGGGATTGGAATTAGTCCGGACTTCCTACCTCACGTCTTTGAGGGCTTCCGCCAAGCCAACAGTTCCTCCACCCGCACCCACGGGGGTCTCGGTCTAGGCTTAACTATTGTGCGCTACCTCGTCGAACTGCATGGGGGGACCATCTCTGCCTTCAGCCTGGGAGAAGGGACTGGCTCAACCTTTACCGTAGCACTCCCCATCGGAGTCTCCCAGAACTCTCACCCCGCTCCCGATTCCCTGACTGGGGACGAGAAAGCAATGGCGAACCATTCGTTGAACCTCGCCGGTTTACAGGTGCTGGTGGTGGATGACGATCGCGATACGGGAGAGTTGATTGCTCAAGTCCTAGCGGAATATGGAGTCCAGACGACGGTAGTTTTATCGGCTGCCGAAGCCTTAGCCGCTACGGAGCGATCGCGTCATGATATCTTAATTTCCGATATCGGAATGCCCGATGAAGACGGCTATGTTTTGATCCGCAAAATTCGCCAGCGTGAGGCGGGATACTCTAAGCCGATTCCGGCGATCGCCTTGACCGCTTTCGCTCGGGAAGAGGATCGTCAACAGGCCCTTTTAGCCGGATTTCATCTTCATGTTGCTAAACCTGTGGAACCCTTGAAATTAGCAACTGCCCTCGCGGAAATTGCCCAACAAACAGGCTTAATCTAATCCCAGAATTTCAGATTCCCTCTTGATACGCAGAAGTTCTGACGGTTTAAACGCTAGAATTAAACTTAGGGAAGCACCCGTTCGTCGTCAGGCGATTTTCTCCAAATTAAAACCTATCCCTGCCCTTTGGGTCTGGAAGACTCTTTAGGTTGTAACCAACTTCATGAATTTAACCTTTTTCAACCTCAAAAACGATGGTGGAAAAACTCATGACTTTAATGATTAATGCTTGAAAATCTTATGAAAAAAATTAATCTTAATCTTGCCACTCTTAGTCCAGAAACTGAGGAAACAGCATTAAAAAATCCCCCCCCAACCAACAGTAGCCAGCCCCAAAAAATTCTATTAGGTAGTAGTATAGTGGGGTTCCTAGCCCTCTTAACTCTCCTGCTCTGGCCCGACCTGCTGGCGAATCTCTTCGCAAAGGATGGGTTTATTCCCCACGGCCATTGTTATCTCTGGAAGCCCTCGTTAGTGTGGCTTCATGTGACATCAGATACCCTGATTGCCGTCGCCTATGTCGCCATTTCGACTAGCCTTGCTTATTTTGTTTATAAGGCGCGGCCAAATATCCCCTTCCATTGGATGTTTTTGGCCTTTGGGGCTTTTATTATCGCTTGTAGCATGACCCATTTTCTCGCAGTCTGGACCTTATGGAATCCCACCTACTGGTTATCGGGAAATGTGAAATTACTCACCGCCCTGGCCTCAGTGACGACGGCAATTTCTTTACCCCCGTTAATTCCCCGAGCCTTAAAATTATTGGACTCGGCTCAGATTTCAGAAGAACGCCGCTTGAATCTGGAACGCGCCAATCAAGAACTACAAGCCCTTTATCGTCAGCTCAAGCAACTCGACGAACTCAAAAGCCAATTTTTTGCCAATGTCAGTCACGAATTGCGAACCCCCCTGGCCTTAATTTTAGGCCCGACTCAGAAGTTGCTCGCCGATCGCCAACTCTTGGAGGAACAACGCCGGGACCTGCTGGTAATCGAACGCAATGCCCGAATGCTGCTCAAACAGGTTAATGATCTCCTGGATATCTCTAAGCTAGAAGCAGGCAAGATGGAACTGGCAGCGGTTCCCCTGGACTTGGCGAGTCTGATCCGCCAAGTGGCAGCGAACTTTGACGCTTTAGCCCTCGAACGGGAAATTACCCTCAATATCAAAACTCCCGAGTCCTTGGGGACCCAATTGGACCGCCAAAAAATCGAACGGGTGGTTTTAAACTTACTCTCCAATGCGTTTAAGTTCACCCCCCCGGGAGGCCAAATTGACTGTTCCCTGTCTCTGGAAGGGGGGGAGGGAACTCACAATCCGGTGACGATCGCCATCCAAGATAGTGGTCCAGGGGTTCCCTCGCAACTGCGCGAAACCATCTTTGAGCGGTTTAGCCAAATTGAAGGGGGGAGTACCCGTCGCTTTGGCGGGACAGGGTTGGGATTGGCGATTGTCAAGGAATTTGTCGAACTTCATCAGGGGACGATTACCGTCTCGGATGCACCCCTAGGTGGGGCGATGTTTACGGTCCAGCTTCCCCTAGAGGTTTTCCCAGATCTCCATAAAACGGCTTCCGAATCTTCCCTCTGGGAGGAGTTGGCTGAATCTGCGATCGCGGAACTGAAGCTCGAAGTCGAGACCACTCCCTCGATTCTCCTTGCCAATGACCCTCGCCCCCTGGTTTTAATTGTGGAAGACAACCGGGAAATGAATCGCTTTGTCTGCGATATCCTGGGACGGGACTATCAAATTGCTACGGCGTTTAACGGGCAGGAAGGGTGGGAACAGGCACTCACTCTGCATCCGGATTTAATCCTGAGTGATGTGATGATGCCCGAAATTGGCGGCGATCGCCTGGTGTCTTTATTACGCAGTAATCCAGATTTCGCCAATGTTTCCATTATCATGTTGACGGCGAAAGATGATGATGATTTGCGGGTGCAGTTATTGCGTGAAGGGGTCCAAGATTATCTGATGAAACCCTTTTCTGTGGAAGAATTGCGGGCGCGGGTGGGCAATGCGATCGCCATTAAACGAGTGCGGGATTTGTTACAGCAGGAGTTGACCTCTCAAAACTCCGATGTAGAAGTCCTCGCCTCGGAACTGGCTTTCCATAAGCGAGAACTGGAAGCCGCCTTGATTCTCCAACAGCAACAGTCGGAAGAATTAGTTAAGGCCAATCAAATTAAGGATGAGTTTTTATCCATTGTTTCCCATGAACTTCGCACCCCCCTCAATTCGATTCTGGGCTGGACTCAGTTGCTGCGGACTCGCAATCTGAATGAAACCATGCAGAAGAAAGCCTTGGAAACTATCGAGCGCAATGCTAAACAACAGGTTGGTTTGATTGATGATATCCTGGATGTTTCTCGGATTATTCGCGGCAAAATTCGCTTACAACTGCGTCCGTTAAATTTAATTCCGATTGTTGAAGCGGCCCTGGATACGATGATTCCGACTGCTGAATCTAAGGGAATTGAGATTGATTTCAACGTTGACCCAGCGATCGCCTTGATTTCAGGAGATAGCGATCGCTTGCAGCAAGTGGCTTGGAATTTGTTGTCTAATGCGATCAAGTTTACCCCGTCAGGGGGGCAAATTGCCGTGGCGATCGCCCAGACGGATTCCTATATTACCCTCCAGGTTCAGGATACGGGAATTGGCATCCATCCAGACTTTCTGCCCCATATTTTTGATGGATTCCGTCAAGCCGATAGTTCTACGACTCGCGCTTATGGGGGATTAGGGTTAGGATTGACCATCGTCCGTCACTTAGTGGAACTCCACGGGGGCCAGGTCCAAGCGCTGAGTGAGGGTGAAGGCCAAGGGGCCACGTTGATTGTCCAGTTACCGATTCTGCCCAAACCGCCACAACAGCAAGCTCTCCAGACTTCTTCCTCTAAAGAAGAGGGATTGTCGAGTCAACTCTGGGCCCTGGATGGGTTGCAGGTGTTAGTGGTGGATGACGACCCGGATACCGGGGATTTAATGGAGGCAATGCTGACGGATTACGGGGTGCGGGTTCAGGTGGTGACTTCGGTTTCTGAGGCGATCGCCGTGATGGACCAATTCAAATTTGATGTTTTAGTCAGCGATATTGGAATGCCTGGAGAAGACGGATATCACTTAATTCACCAAATCCGCCAGTATGAAGCGGACCGCAACCGTCATATTCCGGCGATCGCCTTGACGGCATTTGCCTCGGAGGAGGACCGGGCCCAATCCCTCCTAGCAGGCTTTCAAAAACACCTCCCTAAACCTGTAGAAGCCGCCCAATTAGCGAAAGTCCTCGCTCAGTTAGCCTCGACTTTGTGAAAGAGGAGTTGGAAGATCCGGCTATCCACCATTCCCCTTCAGAGTTAAGATAAGGGCATGAACAAATTCGGGGCGAAATGAAGCGGACCCGCGATAAAGCTGGCTCCCTCAATCTCAGGGTTAGAGCTTGACTGCCAATCCGATAGAAGGACGCAAGGCAATGGCAAAAATTTTGATTGTGGATGACTCTACCCTTTCTCGGGGAATACTGCGTCGCATCCTCCAGAGCGAAGGCTACTCGATTATTGAGGCCAAAAATGGATTGATGGGCATTGAGAGTTACTATATAGAGAAACCCGATCTCGTCTTACTGGATATCGCGATGCCAGATATGCAGGGAACCGAAGTGCTGGAAAAATTACTCGCCTTCGACGATCGCGCCCGGATCGTGATGGCAACTGCTGACCTGCAAGAACTGACCCGCGCTTCCGTGATGGCAGCCGGAGCATTGGGATATCTGACTAAACCCTATAATCCCGATGCGGTTCTGGAGATGGTCAATCAGGTCCTCCAAGGGATCCCGGGAGGGGTAGGATGAAACTGACAGAAACCCAACAGGATGCCTTAAGCGAACTGCTGAATATGGGTTTTGCTCGCACCGCCTCGGCCCTTTCGGAACTTACGGGTCATCGGGTGTTATTAGAGGTTCCCCAGGTTTCCATTCACCCGATTGAAGAACTCAGTGCCAAACTCGGGACCTTTGTCAAGGGTGAAATTGCCACAGTCCAGCAAATTTTTACCGGACGGGTTTCAGGCAATGCCCTGTTATTGTTGAACTATGATGGGGCGGTGCAACTGACCGAGTTGGTGACTCCAGAACAAGATATCCATCGCGATCGCCTCGATGCCTCGGCGGCCGAAGTGCTCACGGAAATTGGCAATATTTTACTCAACGCCTGCCTGAGTGTCTTTGGAAATTTGTTACAAATGCAAATCTCCTTTTCCGTTCCTCGTTTACATTTAGAAGCCTTGGATGGGTTACTCCATTCTCTGAGCATTGGTAAGGCGGAAATGCGGTATGCAATGGTGGTTTATACCGGATTTCGGATGAAGGAAAATTCCATTCACGGGTATTTAGTCATGGTCTTGAGTGTGGTCTCTTTAGAGAAATTACTCGAAGAGATTGATAAGTGGGCCAGTGAGGAGATAGCGCCCCCTAACCTTTCCATTTCTTCATAATTGAATAATCATATTTAGCTGACAACAAGGGCTATAGAAAATGAGCAGGATCACCGACCCTTTCAACTCTAATCAGGACTTCCTTCACTGGGTCAATGACTTAGCAGACCGAGGAATATTTACGACCGATGCAGGGTTAAATATCCAAAGTTGGAATCATTGGCTGGAACTTTATAGTGGGTTGAATGGGGAGCGGGTGGTGGGGAGAAATTTACTAGAAATTTATCCCGAATTAAAGCACCGGCGATTAGATCGATTTTTTCACCAAGCTCTCGCCGGACAAGTGGCTCTGCTCTCTCAGCGCTTACATGGGTTTTTGTTACCCATGCTCCCAGCCGATGTTTATAAGGGTGTGCCTTATATGCTCCAAAGTGCCCGGATTGCTCCGATTGTGGAAGAATCTCGGGTGATTGGCACGATCGCCACGATTGAAGATGTCACAGAACGGGTCCTGCGGGAGTCGGAACTCCAACATCAAATTAAGGAATTAAAACGGACTGAATCGGCGCTGCTCGCGACTCAAACCCAGTTTCAATATTTGTTGTCTTCTAGTCCGGCAGTGATTTATACTTGCCCCCATGATCAGCCCTATTGTCCGACTTTTGTGAGTGAGAATATTCTTGAACATCTGGGATATCGACCGGAAGAAATTATCGGAGACTGCTCGTTTTGGCGCGATCGCCTTCATCCCGATGATGCACCGGAACTATTCTCCAGCATCAAACAGTTGTACCAGACGGGTCATGCCCTCAGCGAGTATCGGTTCCAGCACTCCGACGGCAGCTATGGATGGGTGCGAGATGAAATGAAGCTGATTTGCCGGGGGCCGAAGCAGGGTGAAGAAATTGTGGGGGCCTTATATGATATCACTGAGCGCAAACGCACCGAAGAACAGGTGCGCCAGCAGGCAGCCCTCCTGGACGTTGCCACCGATGCAATTTGGGTCAAAGACCTTGAGCAGAATATTCGGTTTTGGAATAAAGGGGCAGAAAAATTATATGGTTGGACCCGCCAGGAAGCGCTCGCCCAAACCAGCAGTCAGCTGTTTGATGTTAAAAGCGCTACAGAGCTCAACAGGGTGGAGCAAACGGTCCTCACAACGGGGGAATGGCATGGAGAGTTAGAGCAAGTCACCAAATCGGGTAAATGCATCACCGTTGCCAGTCGCCAGACCCTGGTGCGGGACGAGCGCGATCGCCCCCGTTCCATCCTCGCGGTGAATACGGATATTACCGAGAAAAAACAACTAGAAGCCCAGTTTTTGCGAGCGCAACGCCTCGAAAGTATCGGCACCTTAGCTAGTGGCATTGCCCATGATTTGAACAATATTCTCACCCCCATTTTAGGGGCGGTGCAACTGCTGCAAATGTTCCCGTTAAACGCCCAGCAAATGCGCTTAATTTCCATGCTAGAAATTAATACCTTGCGCGGTGCGGACCTGCTGAAACAAGTGCTTTCATTTGCTAAAGGGTTAGATGGCGATCGCACCCTGATCCAACTCAAACACCTGATTGATGAAATCACGGCGATCGCCCGGGAAACCTTTCCCAAATCCATTGAACTTTCCACGGCGATCGACCCCAAACTCTGGTTAATTTCCGGGGACCCGACTCATCTCCATCAAATCCTGATGAATCTGTGCGTCAATGCTCGCGATGCCATGCCCAACGGGGGCATTTTATCCATTGAAGCTCAAAATATCACCCTCACCCAATCCGAGTTAATCCTAGACCCTGAGGCTAAAGTTGGCGCTTATATTAAACTCACGGTTCGAGATACCGGCACCGGCATCCCTCCGGAAATTTTAGGCCGCTTATTTGAACCTTTTTTTACCACCAAAGGATTAGGAAAAGGCACTGGATTAGGGTTGCCCACGGTTCGAGGCATCGTTAAAAATCATGGGGGTTTTTTATTGGTTTCCAGTCAAGTGGAGAAAGGCACCGCCTTCACCGTCTACTTGCCTGCCATTCAGGGAACTCAAGCTCTCACTTCAGAACCCACCGAACTCTGTTTTGGCTCCGGTGAGTTAATTTTAGTCGTAGATGATGAAGTTGCCATTTGCGAAATTGCTCAAGCCCTCCTGCAAAAATTTGGCTATCATGTTTTAACCGCTGCTGATGGCATGGAAGCCATTTCCCTCTACAGTCAACGGTCCTCAGAAATTGCTGTGGTGATTCTGGATATGATGATGCCTTTAATGGATGGAGCGCTCACTTTAAAAGCCCTCCAAAAAATTAATCCCTCAGTTAAAATTATTGCCGTGAGCGGACTCGTCAGCAATCTTCCCCTCTCTAAATCGGGAGAGAATAGTTCCCCCACCTATTTATCTAAACCCTATAAAACCCGCGATTTACTACGCTTAATCCGCCAACAGATTGAGCAATCATAACCAAGGGGGGTATCATACAGAATCCGGTTGGTAAAAGTAAAAGGCACTGCCCACCTTTCTGTGCAGGTGGGCAATGCCCACCCTACTCGTTTTTAAAGGTATCACTGCACAGGAAAATCCCCCTGAATGTAAAAACCCTACTCTTGTCAGGGTTCTGATACCCCCCTTGTTCTCAACTTAAGCGTTCAACTTGGTTAACATTTCTGCCACTTTTGCGCCAATATTTTCCACCGCTTCTTGCTTTTGGGGGTCTTTTAACGTCCCCGATTCTGTAAACGCTTCAAATGCTTGGGGAATAGCAATTTGATTCGGTAAAACAACCATACTAATATTCGCCAGCATTTCGCGCAGTTGAGCCAAACCCCGTAATCCCCCTAAACCACCGGGAGAGGTACTCATAATTCCCACCAATTTCCCGGAAAAAGCAGCCAGCATCGGTTCACCGGGAGCAGGACGAGATACCCAGTCGATCGCATTTTTAAGCAGGGGACTAAGGGTGCTATTATACTCCGGAGAAGCAATCAACAAGCCTTGGTGAGCAAAGAAAAGCGATTTTAACTCCTGAGCATATCTTGGCATTCCCTCTGCTGCTTCTAAGTCTTGGTCATACAGAGGGATGGGGAAATCTCGCAGGTCAATATAGGTGACCTCTGCACCGGCTTTTCTACCGCCATTGGCGGCAATTTGGACCAGTTTTTTGTTAAATGACCCTTCGCGAGCGCTTCCGGCAAAGGCGAGAATTTTTGGGGGATTAGACATCGTTACTCCTACGGTTGTTAGTTCAAAAATGGATGATTCCAAAGGGACTTAGCCCACAAGTTATCATAGCCCATTTGTGGGCCAAATCAGTCCGGGACAGAATTGTTCTGATTTGATTCCCCTCCCAGACTCATCCCTTACAAGAGTAGGGTTTTACGTTCAGGGGATTGGCCTCACATTGAAAATCACGAACGGTCCGGTCCCCTGAAGCGTAAACAACCTACTCTTGTCAGCAGACTTATCCCGGGGTCATATCCACTCCAATCACTCGCGATTATCGATTTGCGCCCGTTGTAAGCGTCCGGAAAAATCTACATAGACCGTTTTCCATTCCGTAAACACATCTAGCGCGGCTGTCCCCGCCTCACGATGTCCGTTGCCGGTTTGTTTGACGCCTCCAAAGGGTAAATGCACCTCGGCACCAATGGTCGGACCGTTAATATAAGTAATTCCGGCTTCAATATCGCGCATGGCCTGAAACGCCCGATTCACATCGCGAGTATAAACAGAAGAAGATAAACCGTAGGGGGTATCATTGAGAATGGCGATCGCCTCTTCAAAGGAATAAATTTCTATCAACGCCACCACTGGGCCGAAAATCTCTTCTCGCGCCACCCGCATATTGGGCGTTACTCCATCCAGGATAGTTGGCTCAAAAAAGAATCCCCCCGTGAGGGTTCCCTCGGTTGTGCGATTGCCCCCGATTAAAATCTTCGCTCCCTCTTGACGAGCAATTTCGATATACTCCTCAATCGTATTCAGTTGCGTGGCATTGACAATCGGCCCGATATCCGTATTCGGGTCCGTACCGGGTCCTAGACGGAGTTTCCGGGTGCGATTAACCAGCATTTCGGTAAACTTATCCTTAATATCCCGATGGAGGAGGAGACGACTGGTGGCAGTGCACCGTTGCCCACTGGTGCCAAAAGCCCCCCAGATTGCCCCTTCCAGGGCTAATTCTAAATCCGCATCCTCCATCACCACTTGAGCATTTTTCCCCCCCAATTCCAAACAAACCCGCTTGTGCTGTTTGGCGCAGATTGCCGCTACTTCTGCGCCGGTTTGTGAGGACCCGGTTAATGAAATTAAATTGACCTCGGGATGCTCTACCAAGGCTTTTCCCGTTTCTTCTCCCAACCCATGCACGAGGTTGACGACCCCCGGGGGAAATCCGGCATCATGGAAAACCTGAAACAGCAAGTGAGTCACCGCCGGGGTGTCTTCAGACGGTTTCAGAACCAGGGTATTGCCGCAGACTAAGGCAGGCATTGCTTTCCAACAGGGAATCGCCACGGGAAAATTCCAAGGGGTGATTAACCCGCAGACGCCGATGGGCATTCGTACCGTCATCGCAAATTTATTCTCCATTTCCGAAGTCGTGGTTTGTCCAAACAGACGGCGACCTTCTCCGGCATAATAAAAGGCGCAGTCAATGCCTTCTTGGACATCTCCATTGGCTTCAGTCAGGGGTTTTCCCATTTCCTGGCTCATTAAGTAGGCGAGTTCGGCTTTGCGATCGCGCAATATTTCCCCGAAGCGGTATAAAAATTCCGCCCGTTCGGGTGCCGGAACAAGTCGCCAAGTGCGATAGGCATGGCGGGCGGCACTGACGGCCATTTCTATATCAATATCGCCCGATCGCCCAAAGGTGGCAACCAGTTCGCGCCAGTGGGCGGGATTGCGGCTTTCCATCGTTTCCCCAGAGGCGGGGGGTAACCAGTGACCCTCAATATAATTCAGACAACTGTGCATGATTAATCCGGGCTAAGATAGATAGGGACAGATTACAACCAATGATGAGCTATCTCGATTCCCCGAGTTGTCATAATTGATTCAAACAACGGAGTGGATAAGGCTTGTTCTACCGGCCATACACCGGGTTTAGTGAGTTTTCCTTTCAGCATCAATTCGGCGATGGTTCCGGTGCCGATTCCGGTGGCAACAGCGGCGCTATGATGAACCACCGCACTGCAAACTGTGGCGGGTTCTCCTGCGGCGTTGCGTCCGTTGACTTCCGATCGCACTGCCACCCCGGTCCCGCTAAATTTGTCGGTTACTGCTGTCATTCGGTAGCTGACTTGGGATAAAAACTCGACTACCGCAGAATTTTTCAGGGCGGCTGAAGGCCATAAATTCGCCACCATCCAGGTTAAATGGTTGTACAAATCCGGGGAAGTGCCGAATTTGGTAATGGCAGTTTTAACGGGGAAGGAGTCGGGTAAGGTGAAGGCTTCGGGCATATCAAACCAGTAAACCCCGACCTTGCCGTAGGGTTCGGGAAACTCGATGGTTTCGCGATCAGTATAGGGTTTCACCTGTTGCCATTGACCATCAACCCAGGCATCAAAGGGGTTTTGTAAGCCTAAAAAGGTGGTTCGCATGACGGTGACTCCTGCACCGCCTGACCCCCCGACAACATAGCTTAAATGGATGCGATCGGCTTCTTGAAGTTGTTCGACTCCTTGGCGAACCATACTATTAGAAATTCCGGGAAAAATGCCGGTATTAATGATGGCGGTTACCCCTGCTTTTTCTGCGGAATCTTGTAATGCCAGCGCCCTGCGGGTGAATCCTCGGTTATCACTAACATCGGTATAGTTGACGCCTTGTTCGATGCAGAGTTGGAGGACTCGGGCATCGCGGTGATGGAAGGGTCCGGCACTATGGATGACGAGATCGCTTTCGGCGATCGCTTGGGATAATCCGGCGCGATCGTCTAAATGTACCGCCCGAAACTTCAGGCGATCGCCTAAAGTCTCATCCACGGATTTTCCCGGTGTCTTGTCCCGTCCGGTGACCGTAATTTCTGCATCGGTATGGGCGATCAAATCTTGGGCAATGCTGCTGCCGATGCGTCCCCGTCCGCCAATAATCAAAACTCGTTGGCTCATGTCTTTAATCCTTAACAATATCTTCATTGCAACATTTTTCTCTAAATCTGGCATCTATACGAAGAAAGATCGCCAGGGACTGAGTACAGAATGGGTTCTGGATTTGATGTGGGCGGGACTTTCCTCAACTCCAGGGAATCAAGGGTCACCTTCGCCCAACCCCAGAGGAAGGGTGGCCTAAATTTGCCTTCAAGTCTTGGATTCATTGCCTCAATACCAGGTTTTTGCAAAAATAGCTGCCTTAAATTTAGGGCAGCTATAGAACATCCTTCAGGGAGGGGGGATTTGCCGGATCAGAGGCGATCGCCCCGGAGGGTTACCTTTCTTTTCTCCAACCTCGATCCATACCAATTCATCAACGGAGTCGCACTAATTCCATGCACAATGGCCGAAATCACGAGAGTGAGAAACACAACCCAAGCGATTTTTTCCCCCGTTTCTCCTTCTAACCCTTCGCCCATCGCATAAGTGAGATAATACACTGAACCGACGCCCCGAATCCCAAACCACCCCATCAATAACCGTTTTGAGCGATGAAAATTTGAGCCAATGGTACTAATCCAAGTTCCTAGGGGACGAATAATAAACAACAAAAATACCGCCACGATTAAAGTATCTCCCGCATACTTTAAGCTCGGTTCTACTCTCAACATAGAACCGATTAACAAGATAGTTCCTACTTCTAGGAGTTTTTCCACCCGGTCCGTCAATCTCAGTTGAGACTCGGTTCGTTCCGAATCGCGGCTGTAGCTTCTGCGGACCGTCACTCCGGCGACAAATACCGCCAGAAATCCGTATCCATTAATCACTTCAGTCAGGGAATAGGCCAGTAAAATTGTACTCAACGCAATAAAATCTTGCATGAGGTCATCCACCGGACGAATGCGATGTAATTGTTTTTCAACCCAAACAATGGCCGAAGCAACGACAATTCCCATGCCGATACCAGCGGCGAGCGCCCAAATTAAATCAATCACCAACCACTCATAAATCCAGTTGTTGACATTGCTATCTTTTAACGCATATAACCCAAAATAAACAAACGGAAAAGCCAGGGCATCATTTAAACCCCCTTCAGAGGTTAAGCCAAAGCGGAGTTCATCTTTATCCTCAACATGAGCCAGTTGAACTTCTGATGCCAAAACTGGATCTGTGGGGGCGAGAATGGCCCCGAGTAAAATCGCCGCCCCCCAATCCAAGTCCAAAAACAAGTGCCCAACCACGGCGATCCCTACAATAGAAATCGGCATCAAAAATCCAATTAATCGGGCCGTCGTCTGCCACGCCCAAAATTTGAGCGGACGATTCATTTTTAGTCCGCAACTAAACAACGAAATAATCACGACTAATTCAGTCAATCGCTCCAGAAAATTTGCATCCGGGCGCACCAGAATTAATCTCAGCCCATAAGGACCCATGAAAATACCAACGGCTAAATAAATCAGGGCATAAGAAAGCGGCAATCGCTTAATCCACCCCGAAAACACAGTTACTGACAGCAGTAACACACCGATAGCCAGCATATCAAGAATATAAATGTCTACCAAAGCGATCGCACCTTTTTTAACATGAATCAAAATTACGAATAATTAGCGAAACTTTCTATCAACATTAGAGACAAAAATCATCTCAATAACCGATAAAATTATGCTATTTATTGCCGGGTTAAATAGGTCTAAAGAAACCATAAACCGGAAGGTTTATGGTTTCGGAGTACAATGAAATACCATAGTCCTCCCCAATTGGGGAGGATGCGGAATATTGAATCAAGCTATTTGTCAACCCATTCGAGAAGTAAGACTGGGTAATTATTAGGGCTTTAGATTCATTCTGCAAATCTTAAACTCAACAATTTATGAGCCTTAGCTCGACAAATTAAACACCGAACTTGCCATTGATTTGACCGAATTGGTGGCATCCTTTAAGGTTTGGCTCATCGGTTGCTGTTGGAATAAGAATACCCGGGCACAGTTCCGTCCGGGCATTCCGGAAATGGAACCACCGGGATGAGTGCCAGCGCCGGTTAAAAACAACCCATCAATGGGGGTTTTGTAGTTGGCAATTTCTGGGAGAGGACGGAAGAAAATCATCTGGTCTAAGGTCATGTCAATATGGTAGTGATTTCCCTTATAAGACCCGAGGCGAGCGCTCAGTTCCGGTGGACTTTCTACCCGGCGCGCAATAATGGAATTTTTGATATTCGGCGCATAATCGGATAGTTTATCAATCAGGCGATCGGCCACTTTGTTTTTGAGCTCGTCGGTCCATCCGGTGCCATTTTGTCCGGTTCCTTCTGCGCCATGAATTTGATAGGGGGCGAAGAATTCCACCCAGAGGGTATGCTTTCCTTCCGGAGCCATTGATGGGTCAAGAACTGTGGGAACGACGGCATACATGGAGGGATTTTCATCCGGAATTTTGCCGAGTTGACAGAAACTATGCCCTTCTTCCACATGATGAACGGAATCAGCGATGACCACCGACCCAATTAAATACTCATCTTGGTGATTGTAAGCTTCAAATCGGGGCATTTCTGAGAGGGCACAATCCAGTTTGAGGATGCTTTCATTGTTGTTAACAATGCGGCGGTCCACTCGCTCGCGTAAGTTGGGGTCGCTGGAATCAACATCTCCCGGATTGATTAAATCTAAGAAGACTCGTTTGGCATCAATATTGGAAATCACCCCTTCTTTGGCGCGGTATTCTTGACCTCCGTCCACGCGGACACCAACGGCGCGATTATTATCGACTAAAATGCGTTCAACGCCGCGATCGCACAAAATTTCACCCCCGAGACTGGTGACTCGATTGACTAATGCTTGGGTGAGTGCGCCGGTTCCTCCTCGGGGTCTTGCCATCCCAGGATTGTGCCGCATTGCCATCATAATTGCACCCACAGACATCCCTTTTTGTGAGGGAGGGACGCTCATTTCTGCGGCAAGTCTAGCTAAGGGTGCTTTGACAACTTCTGTATCAAACCATTCCTCTAACATATCTTGAGGACTACTGAGCATGGTTCGGGCAAAATCCAGGATTTTATCGGGGCTTCCCAGTAAGGATAGCAAGTCTTTAATTTTATCGAAATTATAATTGCCGGTGATATCGATAATCGATTTAGGCGGCGCATTAAAGATGGGGGCGATCGCATTCAACACTCGCTGCCAATATTCGACAAATTCTCCATATTTCTGGGCATCACGCTCACTGTAGCGGGCAATTTCCCGACAGGTTTGGTCTACGGATTTATGACCGAGGAAATATTTCCCATCGGGTTGGGGACAAAACAGGACCGGATCGCAATACAGATACTCTAATCCGTATTTTTTCAGTTCTAATTCTTCCACCACAGGCCCGAGATGGATAAATTCATGGTCGATCGCACAGAGGTTAAATTTAAACCCCGGTGCTTCTTCGGGCAAAGATTCTTCTGTGGTTGCTGCACCCCCGGGAACTGAGCGTTTTTCTAATAGCAAAACACTTTTACCCGCCTTTAAAAGGTACGCCGCACAGACTAAGCCATTATGACCGGCTCCAATTATAATTACATCGTACTGGGACATCAAAAAACTCCTGTTAAATTCCCGCTTGCTGTGAATTTTACAAAACTTAATCCTCCGGTGGATTCTATCTCCAGAAAGAGATTGTGCCAGGGGGAGGGCTGATTTTTAATCCCTGTACCCGAGCAAAAAATGAATCAATCGATGGATTGTTGCTGAAATTTATGCTATATTAAGTGATGATTTTAGATTGAAGGCGATGGAGCTCGCCAGAACCGCCGATTCAGCGATCCCGATGGGAGGCTGAAGGGCTGATGGCTCCTACCTGTCCGGGCTGAATGCTTAGGAGGTAGGGCGATCGCATCAATCCACTCCTGGACCAGCCATCCACACCTGTTCAGGAGCATAACGAATGTTAATCAGTACAATTTGGATCCTCGGGATGGGCTTTTTTGCGGGTCAATTCGCCCGTCGCCTCGGTGCACCCCCACTCATTGGCATGATTTTGGTGGGAATCATCCTCGGTCCCGAAGTCGGAAATCGCCTAGAACCGGGAATTCTCGCTGCTGCCGATGATTTACGAACCCTGGCGGTGATGATTATTTTAATGAAAGCGGGACTTGGACTCGATCGCGACAAGTTGGCGGAACAGGGAACCGTGGCCCTCCGATTAGGCATTTTACCCGCTATCCTGGAAACCGGGGCGATCGCCATTGCGGCGATGTTTCTGTTCCAGTTTGACCTCTTAACCGGGTTGCTCCTCGGTTGTATTATTGCCGCCGAATCTCCTGCCGTGATTGTCCCGGGAATGTTGCGTCTCAAACGCTTGGGTTGGGGGGTCAAAAAAGGCATTCCCGATGCCATTTTAACCGGGTCAGCCCTCTCCGATGTTGTCCTCTTACTCGTCTTCAGTTTACTGTTGAATTTCCTGCAACAAGGGGAACTAGAGCGAATTATTTTACCCGGGGGACTCTCGTTAAATCCACTTTTATTACTTCCCCTGCAAGCCATTATCCAGGTCATTTTAGGCATCCTGGCCGGTTATTTAGCCGCTCAATTATTAGTCTCCCTCCTAGAAAGACAAAACTGGAGTAAAAATCCCGTCCAAGATGTCTTAATTGCCGCCGTTGTCGCCGCATTTGCTGTGATTGCTGCCCGCCAATTCCCTTACTTTTCGGGCTATCTAGCAGTGATGTCAATGGGATTCTTTTTAATCGAACTCGATGCACCCTTGGCCCGCCGACTCCGCAATGGATTTAATTCCCTGTGGATTGTGGCGGAAATTGTCTTATTTGTGTTAATGGGAGCGAGTATTCAACTCCAGGTTTTGGGAGAGATGTTCTTACCGGGCTTGACTATTTTAGCGGTGGGTTTATTAATCGGACGCACCATTGGCTGGACACTTTCTACCGCCGGAAGTAATTGGAATTGGCAAGAAAAACTGTTTCTATTACCGGGAAATTCGGCGAAAGCAACAGTGCAGGCCGCCTTGGGTGCGTTACCGTTAGCTTACAACATTGAAGGGGGAGAAATTATTTTAGCCATTGCTGCCCTTTCAATTTTAGTAACGGCTCCTTTGGGGGCTTGGGGGATTCCAACTTTTGCTCCAAAATTACTACAAAAAGGAGAAGTAGACCCAACCAAAGTGACCGTTGATACTCGAACGCTGTTTTTGGCAGCGGTGGATAGTTCCCCTCGGGCATTGGCCGTGTTGAAACAAACGGCAGAGTTAGCTCGGCGTAGTCATGGAGAGGCGATCGTTTTGTATGTAGTGCAGGAGGAAAATTTATCGGAAATTAAAGCAATTCAGGAGATGACTCAAACAGTTTTAGCGGATATTCGCCATCAGTTTATAACCGAAAAGGGTGCAGTGGTGGAGATAATTTTGGCCCGATCGCAAGCTCATCCCGTCACGGCGATTATTGTCGGGAAACGCCATAATCCAGAGGGAGAAGGGGCGACTGGGGGAGTAGTTTCTCAAGGGGTTTTAGCGGGGAGTCTCGTTCCGGTTTTGGTGGTAAAAACCTAGAATATTGCCCGATAAACTGCTCAGAAAAAGAGCAATTTTTCTATAAAATTTACCCCTGTAAACCGGGATAGAGGGATTTTCAGGGGGGAGTTTTCGACTTGAGGAAACGCTCAGAAGTCTGGGCAATCTTCACCCAACTTCTGAGCCGATGGGAACAGTGGAAAACCTGTCGCGTAAAAAAAATCAAAAAAAAGCTTGACCTGTTTTCTGAAGAGTGCTATAAGGAAAAAGGGCTTTCAGACTCCTCTGAACTTCCCGGTCTTAAACGCAACTTAAACAAGTAAGGAATACTCAAGTGGAAAGCTCTGGTAGTAGTTGTATTGCAACGATTACTCAGGCAGACTCAATGGCTGACGAGCCTTTAGACGAACCTCGACCGTTTCCCCACAACCGGGCGGTTTAGTCAGTGAAATGACCTAGGGTGACTCCATCTGGGAGTTTTCATAGTTCATCTCGTGACCCCCGGGGAAGAGGGCGGTCATGCTAGGAATGGAGATGAACCATGAATCACCGAAAGCTTGATGATTTAAACGAAGGGTGAAGGTTAGGCTAACTGTTAGTTAGCCTAACCCAATCCCCAATGCAAATTTAAAGTCCCTGCTGCTGATTTCGGTTAGCGTTTTGGGTCGCGATCGCCTATGGAAATAAACCGTTGGTCAATCGCGAACTGGATGCGCTGGGGACTCTTCTGAATGGGAATTTTGCAACAAAGATCGCAACAAACCTAGAGATTCTGTTGCCTGATTTCGCCTGCATTAGACTCTATCGATTGGGGAAAAACCGCCCAACCACACTCGGAAATATAGAACCGATTAGAGAGTGGAGCATGAACGATAATAATACTGAATTGCCATCCGTCCAGCCGACAACGCGAGACGCATTGCGCCAACTCGTGCGATCGCAATTGCAAGCGTTACTCGAACAAAATAACCTACCCGGAGCAAAAGCCTTACTGGTTCCAGTCCAACCGGCAGATATCGCCGAAGCGATTGAAGGATTACCGCAAACCATGCAGGCGATCGCCTTTCGTTTGTTATCCAAAGAAGAGGCGATCGAGGTTTATGAATATCTGGACTCTAGTATTCAATATGCCTTAATCGAAGAATTTAAACGCCAGGATGTTCTGGATATTGTCGATAAAATGTCCCCAGATGACCGCGCCCGGTTGTTTGATGAATTGCCAGCTAAAGTGGTCAAGCGCATCCTCGAACAACTCAGTCCTGAAGAACGCCAAACCACCTCTTTGCTGTTAGGCTATCCCCCGGATAGCGCCGGGAGAATGATGACCCCGGAATATATTGCGGTCAAAGAAAACATGACCATCAAAAATGCCTTAGACCGAATTAGGAACTTAGCCAATGTCAGCGAAATCATTTATTATCTTTACGTCACCGATGCCTATCGGCACTTAATCGGCACGATTTCTCTGCGGGATTTAGTTGTCTCAGAACCGGAACAACGGTTATCAGAAATTACCCGGCGAGAACCCGTCTTTGTTTCCACGGAAACCGATCGCGAAGAAGCCGCACGATTAATTCAGCGCTATGATTTTCTAGCCTTACCTGTTGTTGATAGCGAACAGCGTCTTGTGGGCATTATCACCGTGGATGATGTCATGGATGTGGTGGAAGCTGAAACCACGGAAGATATTTATGCCCTCGGTGGGGTGGAAAGCGGGGGAGAAAACTATTTTCAAACCAATATATTCACCGTGGCACGCAAGCGTGTAGTTTGGTTGTTGATTTTATTAATTACCAATACCGCCACCTCGGCAGTGATTCGGTCCCGAGAAGAGATTCTCGAACAAGTTGTTGCTCTTGCGGCTTTTATTCCCTTACTCATTGATACGGGGGGGAACGTGGGTGCACAGTCCTCCACCGTGGTAATTCGCGGATTAAATATCAATGCGATTCGGGTAGGAAAAGCCTGGAGGACGATCGGACGGGAGACGATCGCCGGGGGACTCTTAGGGATCATGCTGTCCATTGCCGTCACCGTTTGGGCTTATTTCTTGGCGGGAAATCTGCTGGTTGCTATCTCGGTTGGCGTGAGTTTGCTGGCAATTACCATCCTCGCCTCCTTCGCCGGATCTGCCCTGCCGTTTTTATTCTATCGGGTGGGATTTGACCCAGCCTTAATGTCAGCGCCCTTTATTACCACCGCTGTGGATGTCCTAGGGGTGCTAATTTATTTAACGGTGGCACAGCAGCTTTTGGGAGGTGCGGCGTGACTGGGAAACCACTGGAGAGATCCCCTTCAATTTGCCCTGTTTTGCCGGGGGTGACGGCTTGGCGTCCCCTCAAATTGTATAGAATAGTGATCGGACTGGATCCAGGGAGTTAAACGTGACTGAACCTCAACCGATATCCTCTCCTCTCGGGACCCTGTCGCGGAGAGAAATACCTGACTTAGTGCGATCGCAACTGGAAGCCCTCCTCAAAAATGGGGACCTCCAGGGAGCTAAAGCGATTTTAGTCCCGGTTCAACCTGTGGATATCGCCGAAGCGATCGAAGGAATGCCTGAAGCGATGCAGGCGATCGCCTTTCGCTTGTTGTCCAAACAGGAAGCAACGGAAGTTTACGAACATCTCGATACCAGCGTCCAACAGGTGCTTTTAGAAGACTTCAAGCGCCAGGACGTTCTGGATATCATTGGCAATATGTCCCCGGACGATCGCGCCCGACTGCTGGATGAGTTGCCCTCAAAAGTCGTGCGCCGATTGCGGGCACAACTGTCTCCCACAGAATGGCAGTCCACCGCCCTGCTGATGGGCTATGAATCGGGAACCGCCGGGAGAATCATGACCCCGGAATATATTTCCGTCCGGGAAAATATGAGCGTTGCCCAAACCCTGGAACGGATTCGCACCCTGTCGCCAGTAGCGGAAATTATTTATTACCTCTACGTCATGGATAGCGAACGCCGGTTAACCGGAATCGTTTCCCTGCGTGACTTGGTGATTAGTTCCCCCGAGGAAAAAATTAGTGAAATTATGACTCGGGATGTGGTATTTGTCCATACAGATACCGACGGCGAGGAAGTCTCGCGCCTGATTCAACGCTATGATTTCCTAGCGATCCCCGTAGTCGATCGCGAGCAACGCTTAGTCGGCGTCATCACCATCGATGATGCGATCGACATCATGGAACAGGAAACCACTGAGGATATTTATGCCTTGGGTGGGGTCCAAACCGATGGGGATAATTATTTTGAAATGAGTTTATGGACAGTGGCGCGACGGCGTGTCGTGTGGCTGTTCGTCTTATTGCTTACCAATACTGTCACCGGATCCATTATTAATTCCCAACAAGACTTATTGCAGCAAGTGGTCGTCCTCACCGCCTTTATCCCCCTGCTTACAGGTACGGGAGGGAATGTCGGTGCCCAGTCTTCCACGGTGGTGATTCGCGGGATGAATACCGATGAAATTCGCTTACTCGGACCCCTGAAGGTGGTCTTTCGCGAAGGAATTGCCGGTGCATTACTGGGGACAATTTTGGGAACCCTCGCCACCATCTGGGCTTATTTCCTCTTGCAAGTCAATCTCCAGGTGGCCTTCTGTGTCGGCATCTCTCTGATTGCTATTTCAATTTTGGCCTCGGTATCCGGTTCGGCCCTGCCGTTTTTATTCCGCGCCATCAAGTTAGATCCCGCCCTAATGTCAGCGCCGTTTATTACCACGGCTGTCGATGTTTTGGGTGTTCTCATTTACTTTAATATTGCCAAGCTATTTCTCGGATTGTAATCTTCCCCACCCCACTGCTTTCAGGGTGGGGATTTTTCTTTGTAACAGCAGATTGAATCAATAACGAGGGGGCCAACCCTTAAAAATCGGATTGATTCACTGCTTTATTGATTTTTTACCCGATTTTTAAGACTCAAATGCTTCGGGTTGAAACTAGATACATCCTTGTTAGTCAGGATGACAATTTTTCGGAAAATTCATTATCAATGGTGTCCGGTTTGACTGAAAAATTTTTATCCCCCTTATATCAACATTTCTCCATAAAATGGAAAGATAAGGGGGATTGTGGATAAAATGGGAATTGTAATATAGGCTCCGGTGGGTGGGAAGGACTCCATGTCAAATCACCGTCATTGGCTAGAAACTGTAGAATATGCTTCCTTGTTCGCGTCGGTGGTGGCGTCGATAGTGGCAGTCTTTTTTAATGGGGCCATCTATGTCGCCGCCCTGCTCATTTGCAGTGCCCTGATTCTGAATGCGATCGTCCGGTATCGTCTGGAACACCAAACTCGCCGAGTCAGTGGCACCACAAATCGCCTGCATCGTCAATGGGCGGAAGAACTGGAGATGCTCACCCAACGGGTGGAAGCTCAGAAGCAATTTCCCCTCCCTCAAGTCGAAGGGGAGGAAGGCACTCGCCCCCCCGTAGCTACCGGGTCCCCGGAGGAGTTGGCCCTGTTGCAAACCCGATTGGGTAAATTAGAATCGGTGGACCTCTCCCAGATTCAAAGGGAAATCGCCGGGTTGAAAGAGCAATATGCCCTGTTAGATGAAAGTCTGGGCAATGCGATCGCCTATCTGAATCGCTCATCCTTTGCCTACCGCTTAGAACGAGTGGAAGAGGCAATTTCCCAATTAACCTCGCAAATCGTGGTCCCCTCACCCCCACCGCGCCCGCAACCGGAACCGCCACCCCCACTTCCTCCGCAACCGGAACCGGCGACATCGGCAACCCCTGCTCAAACCGCCAAATCCAAACCGCCCTCGTCAAAAGTCGTCCTGCCGTCCTTTGCGGCCCCTTCGGAACCCACGGCCCAGAATTGGATATGTCGCCACAGTTTGCCCGCCCATGCCGACTGGGTGCGATCGCTGGGGATTACTCCCGATGGACAAATCCTGGCAACGGGCAGTTTTGACACCAGTATTAAACTCTGGAAACTCGCCACCGGGGAACTGTTGCAAGTGCTCGCCGAACACAAACGCGGGGTCTTTTCCATTGCGATCGCCCCCGATGGCAAAACCCTCGCCTCTGCCAGTTGGGATAAAACCATCAAACTCTGGGAACTCCCGACCGGAATTCCCAAACAAACCCTCACGGGACATGGAGGTTCTGTGCGCGCCTTGGCGATCGCCCCCGATGGCAACACCCTTGTCAGTGGCAGTTTTGACGAGACAATTAAACTGTGGGATTTGTCCAAAGCGGAATTAATCGATACCCTCACGGACTATACCGGACCCATCTTTTCCCTCGCCATTTCCCCCGATGGTCAAATTCTCGCCCGAGGCGGTGGGGATGGCACGATTACCCTTTGGCAATTCCAAACCAAACAGCCGATTTCGGTCCTCAATGGCAGTTTAGAGGCGGTAGAAGCGATCGTCATCTCTCCCCAACAACTCCTAATCGGAGGCAGTGGCGATGGCAATATTCAACTCTGGAATTTGGAAACGGGAGAACTGCTGTGGAGTCTGAGCGCCCATTTAGGACCCGTCACCGCAGTGGCGATCGCCCCCGATGGCAACAGTTTTGCTACAGGTAGCGCCGATGGGACGGTTAAGATTTGGCATTTACCCACGGGTAAATTAGTCTGTGCTTTGACGGAAGAAAGTGGGGCCGTGATGTCTTTAGTTTATAGTCCGAATGGACAATTTCTGGTTAGTGGTAGTGCTAAAGGGATGGTGAGAATTTTGGAACGGGAGTAGTAGTCCAACCGGCGGGGTATAAATCCCCCGGCTCATAGATCAAGTCGGTTGAAACTGAGATCTTGCACCAGTGGCAACACCCGGCGGGGGATAAATCCCCCGCCTAATAGAATCAAGTCGTCTAAAGACGACTGCAAGCCTGATACAGTGGTGTTTTCAGTCGGTTTCAACCGACTTGAGCTGTTAGGCGGGGGTTAAAACCCCCGCCGGGTGTTGCCTCCCGACCTAAAGTCGATACTGCCTATACACTTGCGCGGCAGCACGATGTAAGAGCGAATGACGATACACCAACCCTCGCATATCCTCGCAATATCCGCCCCCAATCACACAGGCAACGGGATATCTAGCTGCCAGACAGGTACTCAGCACCTGCATATCCCGGCGAAAAATCCCGGTATCACTCAGGGCTAATTTACCCAGGCGATCGCCTGCATGAACATCCACTCCGGCGTCATACAAGACTAAATCCGGCTGGAATTGGTCGAGTAAATCCGGTAAATAACCGGCGACGGTTTGCAAGTATTCATCATCCTCCATTCCCACCGGCAAGGGTATATCTAAATCACTGATTTGTTTTCGCCCGGGAAAATTAGCCTCACAGTGCATGGAAAAGGTAAATACATCCGGGTCATTTTTAAAAATGAATGCTGTCCCATCCCCTTGATGCACATCTAAATCCACAATTAAGACTTTGCGAATTCCCGCTAATTGTTGGATCATCCGCGAGGCGATCGCCAAATCATTAAAAATGCAAAATCCGGACCCAAAATCTGGAAAGGCATGATGAGTTCCTCCGGCAGTATTGCACGCTAATCCAAACTCTAATGCCAATTTAGCCGTCAAAACTGCCCCACCAATGGAGATACAAGTGCGATGGGCGATCGCCTCCGTCCAGGGTAATCCAATCCGTCGCTGTGCTTTGGGGTCTAGAGTGCCTTGGCAGTATGCCTGGACATAGGCGGGGACATGGACCGATTCAATCCAGTCCTGGGGGGGCAATTCCGGGGTGTGACACTGTTCGGGAGTGACAACGCGATCGCCTACAAGCATTTCATAGAGTAACCGAAATTTCTCCATCGGGAACCGATGGGAGGGAGGCATAGGGGCCACATAGTCCGGATGATAAACGATGGGTAAGTCCATGTCAGGGAAGGGTTAGCGTTGCCGGTACCGAGTCAACTTTAAAATCTAATTTAAACTCTAAAATGGGAATTATTGATAGGAATCAGGAGGGCGATCGTGCAATTCATCACTTGGCAGTCTGGGAATAGCAATCCCGAGATGGGTGAAAATTTCGAGACAATCCGGCAATGGTGGCGCAATCTCAATGGCAAAGAGATCACCTTGCGCCAGCGCATCCTGTCGGAAACCGGCGATGTTCGAGACTTGGATTGGGAACCCCAACGCTTTGACGAAACCTTTGCGATCGCCAACCCGGATATACGCGGCATTACCCTCTATTGGTCAAAACCCGGAATGTCAGACGAACGCAATACCACCGTCAGACAACTGCAACTCGACCCCAAACGCCAGCAACTCTACATTTATCCCCAATCCCAACCCACCCTCGTCATGCAGATGGAACTCGCTGCCTTAAAATATCAAACTTTGACCTTGAAAGAACCCGAAATTTTTGTAGAAGACAATCAAATGTTAATTTTACGAGATACAACCCGATTAATTGAGGTAAAACTCAAGCTTGATTCTGCCCTTATTTCTTCCCTGAAAGAACAATTACCCGATTAAAATAGCAAGGCATTTCGGTGGGCGTAGGATTCAACTCTTGCAACACCGAAAAAGGTTTTCCTAAATTTACACCATTCAAAGGGGGCATTATGTCTTTAGAAACTCCAACTGTAAAAGCCGATACTCCCCCGAAAAAGGGGAAAAAATTGCCCTCAAAACTTATAATTAAACTGGGCAAATTTGTCTGGACAACCCTCTGGCAATTGATGATGTCCAAACTCGCCCCGCGCAATCAGACTGGGGAATATATTCGTCCGACGAGCGAGTTTAGAAATTCCGTGGGAACCCAACCGGAAAACCCTTATCCCCCGGCAACAGCACGGTATCGCCTCTATGTGGGATTAGGCTGCCCTTGGGCGCATCGGACCCTAGTGGTGCGATCGCTCCAAGGATTAGAATCGGCAATTTCCGTGGCGATCGTCTCCCCCTCTCCCGATGCCGGAATCTGGGTCCTGGATGAACCAGAATACGGCTGCCAAACCCTCCCGGACTTATATGCGATCGCCCGTCCCGGATATCAAGGACGCTGCACCGTTCCAGTCCTGTTTGATACGCAAACCCAGACCATTGTCAACAATGAAAGTGCTGAAATCATCATCATGCTTAACTCGGAATTCAACGAATTTAGCACCCATCCCGACCTCAATTTATATCCCGAACAATTGCAAGATAAAATAGAATATTGGAACGATAAAATTTATCCAGCAATTAACAACGGCGTCTATCGATGCGGATTTGCCCAAAGTCAAACTGCTTACGATACTGCCTGCACTGAACTCTTTACCACCCTCGATGAAATAGATGCCGTATTAGAAACAAATCGATACTTATGCGGCGACCAATTAACCCTAGCCGATGTGCGGCTATTTACCACCTTATTTCGCTTTGATATCGTCTATCACGGCTTGTTTAAATGCAACAAACGCCGCATCCAGGACTATCAAAATCTCGGTGCATATCTGCGGGACATCTATCAACTCCCCGGAGTAGCCGATACTTGCGATTTAGATAGTATCAAACGAGACTATTACGGCAACCTCTTCCCCTTAAATCCCGGGGGAATTATTCCATTAGGACCGACTATCACAAACCTACAGGAACCCCACCATCGCGAGGCTTTAACTCATTCTCTAAGTTCGTAGTAACGCCTTCAGGCGTTATGACAAACCGGGATTTTTTAGGGTTTAAAACCCGATCGCCTCTAGCATTGCCAGATGCTTGTTCAAAGGGGCGATCGTATTAGCGGCGATCGCCCCACTGGCGGCAACAGCAGGTAAACCGATTCCCGGAAAAGTAGAATCCCCACAGCAGAATAACCCCGATAACGCAGTGGTTGGACCCGGAAAAAAGCCGCTTCCGGCAGCAATGGCAGGACCATAAGAACCGCGATCGCGACGCAAAAACCGCTCATGAGTCAGAGGCGTTCCCCCCAAGGTTACCTCACATCGCTGCCGAATATCCGGAATAATCCGTTCTAATCCTTGCCACATCACCTCCGCCCGTTCTTGCTTCAACCCTTGATAAGCGGCACTATTGCGCTCAAGTCCCGCCCATAAGTGATATGGCTCATTCCCAGGAGTATAAACGTGAATCGCGTGTTTTCCTGGGGGGGCGAGGGACGGGTCTAACACCGAGGGAATGGAGACTAAAACGACATTTTGCGGGGCTGTAACCCCTTGACTCCAGTCGTTAACGATGATATAATGACAGGCTAAATCTGCCGGTAATCCGGTGGCATCAATTCCCAAGTGCAGGTGCATGAAACTCTCACAAGCGGGAGTGGATTGACGGCGATCGCGAAATGATTTCGGAACCGCATCCTCGGGTAACAATTTCAACGTATCCCACACCGATGCATTGGATACCACAGCTTGACGGGCGTGAATCACCGTTCCTCCCCGCAGACGCACCCCTACTGCGCGATCGCCTTTTACCAGCACTTGTTCAACATGAGCATTCAGCCGCAACTGTCCCCCGTGTTTTTCCAGTCCTCGGACCAAAGCCTCTGCGATCGCCCCACTGCCGCCTATCGGATACTCTAGCACCACTCCGGGTCGATACCATTCCGCAAACATAAAGGCCATTTCTGCGGCGCTAGTCCCCGATGCAGGCAGTCCAGAGAGCAGAAAACAGAGCAAATCCAACCAGTTGCGGATAAACGGATCCTGAATCACCTCATCCATGATGCGACTAAAAGGGCCGGTGAGTTTGAGCATTTTCCCCAAATGTGAGACAGCAGCCGGTGCAAACCGTGCCGAGGCGATCGCCGCCCCCCAATCCCACCGCAAAGCAGTCGGAGGAATCGCCTTCGCTGCTGCCGCCAACGGTTCCATCACCTGTTGCAACTTCCGCCATTCCTGCACCGCGCCGCTACCTCGCACCTCTTGCAGCACTTCACAAAACGGGTCCGCACCCACCGCAATTTTTAACTCACCTTCGGGAAGATAACAACCCCAAGTATCATAAGTCAGACAAGGCACCGTCTCCCCAATAATATCCAACACCTGTTTAAGCGGGTGAGCAGAGGGAGAGTCCGACAAACCCGAATGCAACGATGGACCGGAATCAAAGGTATATCCATTTCTCGAAAAACTATGAGCTGCACCGCCAGCTATGCTGTGACTCTCACAGACAGTGACCGCAAACCCATACTGTGCCAACAGTGCAGCACAGCACAATCCACCAATCCCACTGCCGATGATCACAATATCGGTGAGTTCTTCCGGGGAGGGTGTGGGTTCAAAGGATTCAAACACAGGAGTCACGGTTGCTTAATCAGACATTTAGGACAGGATTGGTTCATGATATCAGGCAATAGGATGAAAGACATACTTCATGACTCAATCAGCCTTCTGACTTGCGCTAAAGCCTCTTCCCCTGAAATTGGCTGAACCGAGCCATTTCGGACCTCATCTCTCCGGCGCTGGGCTTCAGTCACCCAAGCTGCCTGAATGGCTGAGTCAGCACTGAACTCCAAACTTTCCACTAATTTATCAGCGAGAAGTGCTCTCAACTCACTAGGCAAGGATAATATTTCCTCAGTCAGTTGCTCAATTGACCGCATAATTTTTGCCAGAACATGGAACTTTAAAATCGAAATTGTAGCAGATTAGGGATTTAGGTCTCTCAACTTTCTTCTCCACCGTAAAAATTTGAGGGGATATGGGTTCGACCATCAAGCAGGTTGATTTTAAGAATCCTTAAACCGACATCATCTGTTTGTACCGTAAAGCTGCTGATTTTAAGGCATCATTAGGTTTCGGAGGATTGAGAATCGCATCCACAAACGCTTCGCTGTCTTCCAGACTCAGCTTGAAAATTTGGTGATGCTCAATCACTCTGTAGGCTTCTGCTTGAATAGCTGCCACCACAAAATCTGTCAGGGTTAGTCCTTGTAAATCAGCCGCCTTCTGCACAAGAGCCTTAGTTTCCTGGCTGAGACGACCTTCCAGCCTTGCTGAGGATTTAGAATTAGTTGGAGTAGTCATGAGGTTTGCTCCGTAATATGAGATAAGAGCTATGCATTTAAGGATATACGGCTTGAGATTTAGACGCCTGTAGCACTTTAAACATCGTATCTGCTGCCTCATCTGCACCATAAGGCGACCAAACTGGATAAGATTGCTCCGATTTAATCAGATGGGTTTCCTGCTGGGCTAATTCTGAGAGCAGAATCTGCATGATATAGAACTGATCTGAACGACTCAAAGCTTTCAAGGTCGAGATTAATTCCGATGACACCATGTCAAACACTCCGGTTAAGCCAGATTCACCTTTCTATTCTAATTGCTCCAGTTTGCTGCGGTGAAATTCATGATTACCCCTCAATGTAGAGGCGATTCGCGAATTGCCTCTACATTGGACCTCTTGCAAAATAACGAAGAGATCCCCCCAACCCCCCTTAAGAAGGGGGGCTTAAGAGAATTTTGCAAGAAGTCTATTGAGGGTGGATTTTCACAATAGGCGGTTGATAAATCTTGCCCAAGTTGATCAACCTTCACTAAAATAGGTGCATTGGTGGAGGTACAGAGGATGGATGCGAAGCGGTGGCTGAAGGTGAATCGAAGCCTATTGGGGGAAACGGCGCTGTTGGGGGTGCTGGCTATGCTGACGGTGGGTGCTGCGCCGCATTGGGCAATGGTGGGCAATTTTTTGGCGGGGATGGAGGCGAATAATTTAGGGGCGTTGAGGGAGCGGTTTCGCAAGCATGGGAAGGTGTTGCGGAATGAGGATTTAGCGAAGGCGGCGGGACGGACGGTGAGGAAAACTTTAGAGGAGCGCATCATCCCCCAGTTCCCGAAGTTGCGCGAGGGATTGCAGGGGTTGGCGGATGGGGTGGAAGCCTATTGGTTGGAGCGGGTGCAGGGTATTAATGTGTTTGAAACCTTGCAGGAGGAGCAGCTTTATCACCTGTTTAGCCAAGCTCCGGAAGGGTTCAGCAACTACCCGGTTTTGAAGGCGGATGAGTGGCAGGAGTTGAGTGAGGATTTGGTGGCGTGGGGCTATGGGCGGGGGATGTTGCCTGGGGAAAGGGCGAAGTATGGGGATGTGGTGGCGGCGTTGGCGGGGGAGTTGGCGGCGAATTTTGGCAAGTATTTGCGGCAGGTGTTGAAGGATGACCCGAAAGCGTTTGCCGGGATGGTGTTGGATTTGCATGGGGCAACTTTGGCGCAGCTTCAGGAAATTCAGCTGTATTTGCCGAAGTTGGCGCACCGGGAAGATGTGGAGCGGGTGCTGAGTCGCTTAGAGGAGAATTTCTTGCGCCAGACGCGACAGTTAGAGCGCATGGAAGGCAAGATTGACGGACTGGCAGGGGGGGAAGGGGCAACCGCTGCACCCCGTTCCCGGTTGTTTAATGTGCCGTCCTTGCCTCTGAAGTTTTTGCCGCGATCAGAAGAAGTTGAGGCGATTAAAGCCAAGCTGCTGGGAACCGAGTCCCAAACTTTGGTGATGACGGGGGTGGCGCAGCGGGTGGGGGTGCAGGGGATGGGCGGCATTGGTAAGTCGGTGCTGGCGGCGGCGGTGGCGCGGGATGAGGCGGTGGGAGAACGGTTTCCCGATGGGGTGCTGTGGGTGACGTTGGGACAAGAACCGAACCTGAAGGCGCGATTGGTGGACTGTGTGGCCTATTTTACCGGGACGCCCCCCTATTTTGAGGATTTGGCCCAGGGGAAAGCGGCACTGGCGCAACAGTTGGAGGGGCGCGCTTGTTTATTGGTGTTGGATGATGTTTGGCAGATGTCCCACGCGGAGGCGTTTTACGGGTTGGGGCCACGGTGTCAATTGTTGTTGACGACCCGTGATGGGAGGTTAGTGAGGGGGTTGGCGGCCCAAGGTCATGAGGTGGGGCTGTTGTCGGAGGAGCAGGGGTTAGGGTTGGTGGCGCAGTGGGCGGGGGAACAGCCGGAAGGATTGCCACCGGAGGCGGTGGAGGTGGTGCGGGAATGTGGCTATTTGCCTTTGGCGGTGGCGATCGCCGGGGCGATGGTTTGTGGGAACGGGGCAAACCGTTGGCGGAATGTGCTGGAAAAATTGCGATCGGCGGATTTAGCCCGGATTGCCTACGAGTTCCCGGATTATCCCCATCCCGATTTGCTGAAAGTGCTGCAAGTGAGTGTGGATGCGTTGCCGTCAGATATGGCGACTCGGTATCTGGATTTGGCGATTTTCCCGGAGGATACGCCGATTCCCGAGGGGGTGCTGGAAATTTTCTGGGGGGCGATCGGGCTGGATGCCTCGGCGGTGCAGGATGTGGTGGATTGTTTGGTGGCGAAGTCGTTGCTGTTGCGGGATGAGTTGGGGCGGCTGAGTCTGCACGATTTGCAGGTGGATTATGTGCGCCAACAGGCGGGAGATTTGACGGCGCGTCAAAAGAAGTTTTTCACCGCTTATGGTCAACGCTATCCCGCAGGCTATCACGAGGCGACGGCGGATGAGTATTTTGGTCGCTATGCCATTCGTCACCATCTCCAAGTTTGCCCACACCACATCCCACCCCTGTTACTGGATTTTCGGTGGTTGCAGGGGAAGATAGAGCGCCTGGGGGTGGGGGCGGTGTTGGCGGATTTTGAGGCAGTTCCAGAGGCGGTGGCAAGTCGGACCCTGGGGCTGGTGGGGGAGGCGGTGCGCTTGTCCGCCCATGTGGTGCAGCAGGATACCAGCCAACTGGTGGGGCAACTCTGGGGGCGGTTGTTGTCTTTTGCGGAGATGACTCCCCCTAAACCTCCCTATCGCTATTTCTGGGAGGGGATTCCGGGCATTGGTCAGCATTTACCCAAGTATCCGGCAACTCCTCAAAGGGAGACGTTTCCCGCCATCACGGAACTGCTGACTCAAGCGCAACAATGTCAAAGAAAACCCTGGATTCGTCCCCTCTTCCCTAACCTCACCCCCCCCGGCGGTCCCTTAATCCGCACTCTCACAGGGCATGATAGCTTTGTACAAGCGGTCGCCATCAGTCCCGATGGGCAACAGGTGGTTTCTGGTTCTCATGATAAAACCCTGAAAGTGTGGAATTTGGCTACAGGAGAGGAGGAACGCACTCTCACC
>NZ_JAMXFD010000004.1:0-158834 GCF_025370875.1 Laspinema palackyanum D2c | reverse complement strand
AGGTGGTTTCTGGTTCTCATGATAAAACCCTGAAAGTGTGGAATTTGGCTACAGGAGAGGAGGAACGCACTCTCACCGGGCATCGTAGCTCGGTAAATGCCATCGCCATCAGCCGGGATGGGCAACGGGTGGTTTCCGGTTCATGGGATCACACCCTGAAAGTGTGGAATTTGGCTACAGGGGAGGAGGAAAACACTCTCACCGGGCATGATAACTGGGTAAGTGCCGTCGCCATCAGCCGCGATGGGCAACGGGTGGTTTCCGGTTCATGGGATAAAACCCTGAAAGTGTGGAATTTGGCCACAGGGGAGGAGGAACGCACTCTCACCGGGCATGGTAGATCGGTAAGAGCCGTCGCCATCAGCGGCGATGGGCAACGGGTGGTTTCTGGTTCATGGAATACCACCCTGAAAGTATGGAATGTGGCTACAGGGGAGGAGGAACGCACTCTCACCTGGCATCGTAGCTCGGTAACTGCCGTCGCCATCAGCGGCGATGGGCAACGGGTGGTTTCCAGTTCTCATGATAAAACCCTGAAAGTGTGGAATGTGGCTACAGGGGAGGAGGAACGCACTCTCACCGGGCATGGTAGCTCGGTAAGAGCCGTCGCCATCAGCGGCGATGGGCAACGGGTGGTTTCCAGTTCTTCATTGGATACCACCCTGAAGGTTTGGAATGTGGCTACAGGAGAGGAGGAACGCACTCTCCCCGGGCATCGTAGCTCGGTAACTGCCGTCGCCATCAGCCGCGATGGGCAACGGGTTGTTTCCGGTTCTCATGATAAAACCCTGAAAGTGTGGAATGTGGCTACAGGGGAGGAGGAACGCACTCTCCCCGGGCATGGTGACTCGGTAAATGCTGTCGCCATCAGCCCCGATGGGAAACGGGTGGTTTCCGGTTCAGACGATAACACCCTGAAAGTATGGAATCTGGCCACAGGGGAGGAGGAACGCACTCTCACCGGGCATGGTTACTCGGTAAATGCCGTCGCCATCAGCCCCGATGGGCAACGGGTGGTTTCCGGTTCAGACGATAACACCCTGAAAGTGTGGAATGTGGCTACAGGGGAGGAAATGGCTTGTTTTATGGCTGACGCTCAGTTACTCTGTTGTGCCATTGCCCCCGATGGGGTGACGGTGGTGGCGGGGGATGGTTTGGGGCGGGTGCATTTCCTGCGGTTGGTAGGATTCCCGTCGCTATGAGAATATTCTAACTTTCACCCTTTTAGTTGTAGAGAGGGAGGCGATTTATCACTCTTTCAATTCCTGCCTTCATTCCCAAATCACCCCGACAAATGTATAATCCAAACATTCCCCCTCGTCAACCTATCCGATCTCGTGATGATGATTATTCCCCTGTTGCCATGAAATTCCCACCCATTTCCCCCCGGGTGAATGAGATGAATTTGTCATCATGGCGCATCATGGGTTTAGGGAATTGCCGCATCGGGGTTTGGGGGGAGGGGGTTGATTTACCCTTGACCCTGGGCAAAGCCGGGATATAATGTCATACCGCCATCGACGAAGATGGTTTCTCCATGTACATAGTCGGACTCATCCGAGGCCAACCAAACGGCGACTTTGGCGATATCTTCGGGAGTGCCTATCCGTTTGTAGGGAATCAATTTGAGCAGTTCGGCTTCGTCTTCGGGGGTGTCCCAGGCATCTTCATTAATGGGTGTTTTAATCGCACCGGGAGCAATTCCATTGACGCGGATTTTGTGGTGGGCAACTTCCTGGGCGATACTTTGCATAAACAGTTTGATTCCGCCTTTAGATGCCGCATAGTTGGAGTGACCGGCCCAAGGTATCACTTCATGAACGGAACTGATAAAGATAATTTTACCGGCTGCGCGCGATCGCTCTTTAACGAGACCTCGGCGCATAAATTCTTTGACCGCTTCTCGGGTACAGAGAAATTGTCCCGTGAGGTTGACATCTATGACTTTTTGCCATTGGGCAAGGGTCATGTCAACCAGATTCGCGTCTTGCTGAAGCCCTGCATTATTGATTAGAATATCAATTGTGCCAAAATGCTCACACAATTGAGAGAACATTTTTTGGACATCCTCTTCTTTGCTGATATCTCCTTGAATGGCGATCGCCTCTCCACCCTTAGATTTAATTTCATTAACGACTTTTTCCGCCCCTTCCGGACTGCTACGATAGTTCACGACCACTTTCGCACCGGCATTTCCCATCCCAAGTGCAATCCCGGCCCCAATTCCCGAACTTGAACCCGTCACCAAAACCACTTGATTTTCTAAAATTTTTCCACTCATCAGCTATTTTCTCAACACGCAAGGATATTGGAGGATATTAAATTCTGCTTTAGTTTAGGAGGCGGTTCTGTGATTCTGAAACCGCCCACAGATAGAGATGGAGGCGACAATTCCCCGGAAATTGGGCAAATTCCTCCCTCGTGATTCGGAAATCTGGAGTCAATGCATCGAAATTTCATGTAAAGTTGTGTAACACTGACATTTTGCACCTGTGGCAACAACCGGCGGGGGATAAATCCCCCGCCTCATAGCTTAAGTCGGTTAAAACCGACTAAACAGCCCACGGTATCAGACTTGCAGTCGGTTTTAACCGACTTAAGTTGTTAGGCGGGGGTTCAAACCCCCGCCGGTTGTGGCTACTTAAACAATTGTGGCGACTCGGGGTCATTCCCTAAAATTACAGAAAAAAGGTGTATTAAACTAACTATGCTCCCAATTTGGATTGCAACAGTAGCGTGGGGACTCGGTTCCATTCTTTGGGCGGAACTGGTACGAGATTTGTATCATGCCTTTGCCCATGTTTGGCAACCCCTCTATCGCTTGCACGTTTGGCATCATCGCGTTTTTCGTCCGAATCTCACCCCAGCGAGTGAAGAGATTTATCAACAAGCGCATTGGCGCAATGACGTACCCGAGGCCCTCGTCATGCTAGGGTTTGGACTGTTGTGGTGGTTAGGGGCATATCTGTTTCTTCCCCATTATTATTGGGTTGCGGGGATTGGGTGTCTTTATACCCTCAGCTTTTTAGGCAGTGCGATCGCCCGGGGTTCGGGAATTCCAGGGGCCGATCGCCTAACGGATCTCACCCACCAACCGGGTCCTTTTGCTACGCCACCCTCGCGATGGTTCGTGAATCGTCCCTACCATTGGCGACATCACTTTGATAACCAAAATGCTTACTTTTGCGGGACGTTTACTTTTATAGACAAACTTATGGGAACTGCACTTTCCCTCAAAGGCAAAACCGTAGCGGTGACTGGGGCCTCTGGAACCCTGGGGCGATCGCTGTTGTTGCATCTCCATGAAGCAGGGGCCAAAGTTATCGCCCTGACTTCGGGTAACGAGGCGATCGCCTTAACCCTAGCGTCAGAAACCTTGGAAGTTAACACCGTTACCTGGCAAATTGGTGAAGAAAACGAGTTGGCGGCGTTATTTGAAAAGGTCGATATTCTCATCCTCAATCATGGGATGAACGTACATGGCGATCGCACCCCAGAGGCGATCGCCAGTTCCTATCAAGTCAATGCCTTTTCCTCCTGGCGTTTGATGGAACTGTTTTTCACCACCGTTAGAACCAATCAAGACATCGCCCGCAAAGAAGTCTGGGTGAACACCTCCGAAGCAGAATCCAATCCCGCCTTTAGTCCCCTGTACGAACTCACCAAACGTACCCTCGGGGATTTAGTCACCTTGCGCCGATTAGATGCCCCTTGCATTGTTAGAAAATTGATTCTGGGCCCCTTTAAAAGTAATCTCAATCCCATTGGCGTCATGTCTGCCGATTGGGTTGGCAAACAAATCGTCAAACAAGCCAAAGCGGATAATCGGAACATCATCGTCACCATTAATCCCCTGACTTTTATTACCTTTCCGCTTAAAGAACTGTTGAACTCAGTTTACTTTAAACTGTTTAGCCGTCCCGGGGTTAAGGTAAGCCAACCCTCGGAAACAAACCACTCCTTGCCCTAAGAAAGCTGTAGAGGCGATCGCAGACTAAAAACCAACAATCCCGCCAGTATTACTACCGGCGGGATTGTCTGTTATTTTAATTTATTAAAAAGACCTGACGGCCTGTCTTATAAGCACCTAAATCTCGGTGCGCTTTCTTATGTTTTTAATATAACTGAATTCACCCCTAAAGTTTATCCCCCTGAAGATAGAACCTGTTGCTACCTCTAAAGACGATATCCAATCCAGTTCTCGCTCAAACCGATACCCTGGATACGGTAGACTTTGACTCCGATTCGAGTGTAACGTTATCCCTCAAAATCAACAATCTCGCCGGTATTGCTACGGGCGGGATTGTCTGTTATTTTAATTTATTAAAAAGACCTAACGGCCTGTCTTATAAGCACCTAAACTTCGGTGCGCTTTCTTATGTTTTTAATATAACTGAATTCACCGATAAAGTTTATCCCTCTGCGGATAGAACCTGTTGCTACCTCTAGGGACAACATCCAATCCGCTTCTGAGTCAAAGCGACGCCCTTAAGAATATAGGCTTTGACTCCAATTCCTGTAAAAATCTATCTCTCAAAATCAACAATCCCGCCAGAGAGCTTCTAGCGGGATTGTCTATTATTTTGCTTTATTAAAAAGACCTTTCGGCCTGTCTTATAAGCACCTAAATCTTGGTGCGCTTTCTTATGTTTTTAATATAACTGAATTCACTGATAAAGTTTATCCCTCTGCGGATAGAACCTGTTGCTACCTGTAGGGACAACATCCAATCCGCTTCGGGCTGAAAGCGACGCCCTTAAGAATATAGGCGTTGAGTCCAATTCCGGTAAAAATCTATCCTTCAAAATCAACAATCCCACTAGAGGGCTTCTAGCGGGATTGTCTGTTATTTTAATTTATTAAAAAGACCTTGCGGCCTGTCTTATAAGCACCTGAATCTTGGTGCGCTTTCTTATGGTTTTAATATAACTGAATTTTCCCCGAAAGTTTATCCCTCTACAGATAGAACCTGTTGCTACCTCTAGGAATACACAACCCCATTTACAGGTGTTCCTCCATAATAGAGTCACTGTTTTAAAGTTCCTGTTTTCTTTAAGCTAGTTCGGGCATTGCGTTCCTGTAGCTGTCCCTTCAAATTTATCTGCTTTTACTCGAAGTAACCGAGGAATCCATCGGTGAAAATCAACAATCCCGCCAGAGAGCTTCTAGCGGGATTGTCTATTATTTTGCTTTATTAAAAAGACCTTTCGGCCTGTCTTATAAGCACCTATCTCGGTGCGCTTTCTTATGTTCTTAATGTACCCGAACTCTACCATAAAGTTTATCCCTCTACAGATAGAACCTGCTTCTACCCCTTCTGACCGCCTCTTGGTAGCAACAATACATTCCCTAGATTGCTGCAGGGGCCAGGTAATCATTAACGCCTAGATACCAACAATCCCGCTAGAAATATTCTAGCGGGATTGTCTGTTATCTTGATTTATAATCTGGGCTTACTAAAAAGGCCAAGGGCCTGTGTTATGAACACCATCGCGGTGCGGTTTCTTATGTTCTTAATATAACCGACCCTCGCAAGCCAGTTTATCTATCTACAGGTAGAACCTTCTTCTACCTCTTCTAGCTGGCAAGGCCCCTCTCCACTGGCGATCGCCTCTACCACTCAGAGTCAACCCCTCAAAATCAACAATCCCGCCAGAGGGTGTCTAGCGGGATTGTCTGTTATCTTGATTTATTAAACCGGCTTACTAAAAAGACCGTGAAGTCTGTGTTATGAACACCTTGTCGGTGTGGTTTCTTATGTTCTAAAGATAGCTGAACCGTTAGAGCAATTTATCTATCTAGAGATAGAACCTGCTGCTACCTCCACAGGTAGAGAACTTTCTGCAACAGCAATGAAAACTTTACCAAATCTGGTTTGTAACGAGTTTGACTCAAGGTCATACGGAGCAAAGAAAATCTAAAAACCAACAATCCCACCAATGTTGCCACAGGTGGGATTGTCTCTTAATTTAATTTACTAAAAAGACCGTTAGGTCTGTGTCATGAACACCAGAATCTCGGTGCGGTTTCTTATGTTTCTACTGTATCGGACTTTTTTAGAATATTTATCCATCTCCCGATAGAACCTGCTTCTCTTCCCTGGGATCACCTGGGGCGGTTCAAAGGGGGGCTGGTCCTGGTCCCACTCCGAACAGGGTTGCTGTCCCTTGGGGCGATCGCCATATTCTATAGCCGAATATTGTAAAGACACGTAAAAAAATTTATCTTAATATAAAGATATCTCGACCCGGATCTACCTAAAGTGGTAATGTAGTGAAAAAAATACAAGCAAAACCACTGGAGTACAACATGGGATTCGCGGAAGAGATCGCCAAGGTTGCGGAACGAGTTCGGAAGAATGCCGATTTGGTTGTTGGAGAAGAAGCCACAAAGCAACAGCTTATTTTACCGTTCTTACATACCCTGGGATATGATATTTGGGACCCTTCCGAAGTAATACCCGAATCGATCGCTGATGTTGCTCTCAAGAAAAAGGCAGGGCACTTCAATAAAGTAGACTATGCGATCGCCATTAATGATACAATCGTTATGTTGGTTGAAGCCAAAGCCCGCAACGAAAAACCAGAAATTCATGATGGGCAGTTAAAGACCTATTTTGATGCGAAACTTTCCGCTAAAGTCGGCATTTGTAGCAACGGGGTTGAATATCGATTTTTCACGGATCTGCGCAATCAAAATCTCATGGACATTGAGCCATTTTTTATCTTTAATCTCTTTAGCTATCAGCCTAAAGATTTAGAAATTCTCAAGCTATTTCACCGCGATAACTTTGATAGCGTCGCCATTAAAATCGAAGCCGAAGAAATGGTTTTTGTCAAAGGAATGGCCGTTTTAATCGGAAATCTTTTAAAGGATCCTTCAGACGAATTAGTTCGCTTTTTAATGGGGGAGTTGACTAAACTTGATGGCGGCTATGCCATTGAAGGAAAAATAACGAGTAAAAAAATTGAGCAGTTCAAACCGATCGCCAAAAAAGCAATTCAAACCTGTCTATTAGAATTGATGACGCGATCGCTTACTCAGGAAATGCAGCAACCCAGTTCCTTGGCGACCCTACCGACCCCACCAACTTCCACAGCGGATGATGATGACTCGGAACTTGATGATCCAGACTCAAAAATTGTAACTACTGAAGAAGAAAAAGCCGCGTTTGAAAAAGTAAAAGCGATCGCAGCAACTTCCACCGCTTATAAATTTGAACTCAATCATAAAGATACAGTTTCCTACTTTGGCATCAATCTGGGTAAAACAACTTGGTGGTTTTTACGATTCTATCTAACCCTAAAGAAAAAGAGTTTTATCACCCGACTCCCCCTTGATGAAATTCGACCCCTTGCTGCTGGGTTTGAAATCCAAGAAGTCTCTGCCTCCGTGGGAGGCGCAGCATCCCGAGTGGTTATTTCTGATATTAGTGACTTAGACAAACTTGCACCTTTGCTGCTCAAATGTTATGAAGCTGAAGCCGCAAAACATTAAACAAATTGACAAATATTAACCTAAAAATAGGGTTTCTGACTCCATTTATGGCTGAGTTGGAAACCCTATTTTAATCGTAAATTCTGCTTAAAATTAAGGATTATGCCATTTTAAACCCCTCAAAAATGTACCTTGTTCATCCCCGCCTTTCTTGGCTTTCGGAAACATGGACAAGAGACGAACCGGGACCTGATTTAAGGTTTTGCAATGCCGATCGCTGGCTGAAGGTAAATCGTACCACAGCAATTTCTCCCGACCGCGATCGCTGACTTCCACCTGGAGAATCCCGTTATCCTGATACCATTGCCGCAATTTTTGCCAAATCTCAGGGACATAGACTCGGGAATCTGGGTCCTCCACCAAACCCGAATCCTTGACAAACTGCCACAGATGTTCAGAGGCGCATTGAATCTCCGTCATCGCTTCTTGGGTGGGACTATAGTCAATCCCATCGCGCATCAACCGTTGCAAGGCATCCAAGAGGCGGTTCAGATAAGCAGGCAGGACCTTGGATTTTAAAAACTCTGGGTCATATTTGAATCGAGGATCCGCAGGCAATTCCCCGCGTCGCGGGTTGGGATTGACGGCAAAGGTTTTCGTAAACGGGAGGACCGCATAACGACTGCGAATCGCTTCCATCACTCCAGCGAGTTCCGGGATATCGTTCCAGTTAAAGATAAACACCGCATTAATCGCGGTTTCATAATCATCTTTGCCTTTGCGTTCAATCACAAAGGACCGATCGCCGGTAATGGCAATTTTCAAGCATTGGAGGCGGTCCAGGGCCTCCGCATTGCGATTTTCCGAGGGCCAGTTCACCCGAGACCCCTCCAATCGGGCAACGGGAAACAACCGTCCGCGATCGGCTTGTTCAAAGGCTTCCACAGAAACCGAGGTCAGTCCCTGATAGCCATACAGCATCGCCGTCACTTCCCGCAAACTATCCTTCCCATTGTTGCCATCTCCCTTGGCAAGTAATGCTTTGACCATTCGTCCTTTCAACCGACGGACGGATTCTAAATCCAGAGATGCGGCGATGGTTTTTAGGAAAATATCCCGATATTGGGGTTCCAGACATTCCAGGAGGCGATCGCAGTCTGTCGGATCCGCCTCCGGGTCATAAGTCACCAGGGGTTGATAGAGATAAAAATGCTGGCGGGGGTCATGGGGGACCAGCTTCCAAGACGGCTGACCCTTGCGAGTAAAGGAGAGTTGGAGAACCCCATTAGTGCAATTCAGTCCCGGGGGATTCACCCGTCCCGGGGCGATCGCAAACATCAATTTCACCCATTCCAGGGCTTTTTTCACACTGCTGGAACTGGCGTAAGGATAGCGAATGTGACCTTTAACATCAATGGGAAAGGAATTGCAAAATTGGGTAATCCGATAGAGTTCTACCGCATTCGGTGAGGCTTCGTAGTAGGTCCCCTGCCATGCATAGAGGGTATTGTTGACGCATATCCACGGGCGATCGCCATAGAGGAACTTGACGATCGCCTGGTTAAACTCCACCACCGGGAAAAAACTATCGTAACTCTCGCTTTCCAGGGTCTGCGAGTTCCGCTGAGTCCCTTGGCGAATCACCCCCTCTAACCGTTGAATCAAGTCTGAGGGAATTGCCGAATTTTCCAGCATTTCCCGAATATCTCCCTTTTCTGGCAAGTCGGGATCAATCTGAGTCGGGTCCAGTTCCAGACAGGGAACCCCCACTTTTGCTGCTGCTGCCGCCACCTTTGCCGCCTTTTTCCGTCCAGTGTCATCGCGATCGGGGAGGACTGCGATCGTTGCCTTCTCGTTGGCATGGCGCAAGCGAATCAAAAAACTCTCAATTTCGACATCCGTCCAGGCGCTTCCTTGAAACGTCACCGCAGCTAACCCCAAAGTTCGGGCAATTTCCACACAGCCTTCCCCTTCCAGCAATAACAACACCGGAAACCCCTCCACTACGCGGGCGCTGGCTGCCAATGCCTCGGTTTCTCGATAGGCTTTCCAGGGGTCATTCCCTTTACTCCAAATCGGCAATCCATCCTCATTCAAATGACATTGACGAAAAGTTTTTTTATGACCCTTGCGTTGTTTGGGGTCCAACCATTCAAACCGATACACCACCTGAGTCTCGCTGTAGTTGTACCGGATTTCTACAGCATGATTCGGGACCCCTTTGGGTTGAAACGAGAGTTTTTGGGATTTAGGGGGAATTCCCGGTTGGCGCAACCTTGCTAAAACCGGCTGTCCCTCGGGGAAGGGGGCGGGTTTAGCGGTTTTCTGGATAGTCTTTTGCCGGGATGATCCCTGGGACATGACTGAAGTGGGGCGATCGCCCAAGGTGGCGCGAATGTCCTTACATTCGCAACCATTCCAACATTGATAGGCCCCGCTTTGGGGATCAACCGTTAGATTCTGTCCCTGGCAGACTGGGCAAATATAGCGATTTTTCTTTCCAGCCACGGGTTCTAAGGTTTCTACCCAGTTGAGCATATTAAAAGGACTCCCACCGGCAACCTTGGCAGATGCAGACAGGAATTCAGCAGAAATGCTGGCATCACGGGTAGAATTGAACACGATTGGCTCCTTTAACTTGGGTTTACACTGCACCAGGGCGTTCCTCGCCTAAACTGGTATTTCAAGGGAATGGTCAAATTGAATGAATAGGGCGATCGCCCGTCTTACCCAGACTGGCAATAGCGAACTGTCTTACGGGTAAATACGGGGGGATTCCCTGCCAACGCACCCTTATCGTTTAGGGTCTGGCATTGGGTCTCATGGCTCATCGGGGGCCGTCTCAAGTCCCTTTGTCTTACAGGTTCTGCATCCAATGTTGCAAAATTGCATTTTCGCAATCGAACATAAGATAATCGCAAAGATTACAAGGGGGTCTCTCCTGATCGGTTATCCAGTACCACGGGAAAAAATAATACCATCTTTGCCCGAGTCTCCACCATAAAAATAAGATAAAGTCTCAGTCCGTTTTCCCACCCCAAACCAAGGCCCTCTCAGGACCCTCTCCCTTTTGAATCTGCATTCTGCAATCCCCATTTCTGCGACTCATCGGGCATCGATCAGTAATCCGGAACCTGCAATGCGATCGCCCTTTTCCGGGGGTCCTGCTGAGGGGTAACGCCACCCTAGGGCTCAGATTTTCATCTCACTTTCATCAGAATCAAGTTTGCCGATGATAATTTGCAGTTTTATTAAATTCACCTCCGGTCCCCTCCCCTTGGCAAGGGGAGGGTTAGGGTGGGGTCCCTCTTTTAATGGGAAAAGACCAGAGGTAGCAGAATCCTGTTGGCGGGTTGAATTGATGACGAAGTGAAGAAACGACTGAAGTCGTTACTACGAACTGAAGAGAACGACTGAAGTCGTTACTAAGAACTAAGAGAACGACTGAAGTCGTTACTACGAACTTGGATGCTTACCACTCGTCACGGCGACGGCGAATCGTGGTCCAATCATCGCCGGAACTGTTACTGCTGGGGGGTTCTGGCGTCGGCAATTCTTCCAGAGTTGGTTCAACGATCGCCTCTGGGGATGTTTCCTCTGAGAGTTGTTCCTCTACGGGTTTTTCTACTGAGGGGGGTGGGGTGACAAGTCGGTAATCTGCATCGTAGGGGGAATTGCCTTTATCCCCGCCAGATTCTCGATTCTGATCATAACTGTAGGAATAGCTGGATCCCACCCAAGACTCGGCAACGGGTTCTCGGACGACTTCGTAATTGTAGCCCTCCCCTGATTGAGGAAAGGGTTGAGGATTGGGTTCATCGATGAAGTCTTCATCTTCATCAATCCAGTTTTCTTCTTCTAATTCCCTGGAGTTGGGAACGGGGATGCGACTGCCTGTTTCCCCAGTACGGTTGAAACGATTGGAGACATCATCCTGAATCACTGTGGCGTTATAGCGTGGGGAGGGGGGTTCACTCCGATTTCCCCGAGGTGGTGGGGGGTTGACGGGTTCCAGAGGACGCTGGCGGTTGCGGGGTCTGGGGTTGCGGGTATCCCAATAATGATAGAGCCCGAATAGAATGGCGATCGCCCAGGCAGTCACAGCACCCAGGGCGATCGCTGCTAGAATCCAGAGAGACAGAGGTAGCGCAATAGACCTCATGCCTAAAAACACCAAAGACAGGGATGGCGACGTATTTTGCAGAGCAAAAATTGTCAATCCCCCCAAGACAACCAACAGCAGTACATTCCGAAATTCACGCATATTTTATTTTCTAATTCATTAATCCCGGCCAGGGATTTCCACAGTTTCACCGCTTCCCCGGACTTATTTTAGCATCCTGTATTCCCTTTGGGCCTCCTGACTGCTTCAGGGATGCCCTTCCCACCGTCGAATCGGTACGCAGTCAATGTCAAATTGATCCAATGCCCGGGCGATGGTAAAATCCACTAAATCCTCAATCGTTTGAGGTTTGTGATACCAAGCGGGAATCGCCGGGACAATTCTTGCACCCGCTTCTGCCAAGGTCGTTAAATTCCGTAAATGAATCAAACTAAAGGGCGTTTCCCGAGGGACAACGACCAGTTTTCGACCTTCTTTAAGTTGAACATCTGCCGCTCGTTCTAATAAGCTAGAACTCAATCCCGTAGCTATTTTTGCAACGGTACTCATACTACAAGGAATCACCAGCATTCCTACAGTTCGGAAGGAACCACTGGCAATATTTGCACCCACATCTTGCCAGGGATGACAAGTCAGTTTACCCTCGGTGACACTTCCAGCGCGATCGCGCCAAAATATCTCTTGTTGTGCGGGTTCCGCAGGCATCCTAACATTCTCTTCGGCTTGCCAAACCATATAGGTTGATTTAGATGCCACCAGTTCAACGCGATAGTCTGCCTCTAACAAAAATTTAACGGTTCGCACGGCATAAATTAACCCCGATGCGCCGGATATGCCGAGGATTAAAGGTCTGTTTTTATCGTTGATAATAGTCTCCTTTGTTGATTCATTCAGGGAGGATTTAACGATTAAAGCGGTTTAGGCCAAGTTTGAGAATAACATTGACTGGATATTATTTTATCATTCTCGGCCAAGTTTGTAAATAGATGAGGAGTGGGGTAAATAAATCCTTTCAATAAATCCATGAATAGCCAATCCCGCCTACAAATCTCGATTGTCTAGTCAGGCGAGGGAGGGGGGCGACGAGATATTTTATCCTGGATGGGATTAAAAAATTTAAAAATTAAGCCCGCGATCAGGCGGGCTTTATCCATTGTCTGTCCGAGTTTTTGCTGTCGGACCCAGTGCTAATCATGAGAGGATTCAAGGGAGATTAAATATCTTCCTCGTAATCATAGTAATTGCGTTCGCGCTCACGATATTCGGTGTAGTCTTCGCCACTGGCTTCACTGCCGCCACCGACTGCCACGAGGTCGATTTGTTGACGGTAGTAATCCACACTTTTAACTTGAACTTCGACGATATCGCCTAAGCTGTATTGCTTGCGATTTTTCCGACCAACGAGAGTTTGCAGGCGAGAACGATACTCATACCAGTCATCTTTGAGGGAGGAAACATGGACAAGTCCTTCCAGACGCAGAGGAATGCCTTCGGGTCCTTCGACTTCGATTTCGACAAAGAATCCGTAGGATTGAACGCCGGTGATTAATCCGCTGAAGGTTTCGCCGGTGCGTGCCTTCATCAGTCCGGCTTTTTTGAGTCCTTGGAGGTCCGCTTCTGCTTCGTGGGTGAGCTTTTCGCGATCGCTCAGGTGACCGACGATAGTGGCAAAATGACTCTCAAAGTCGCTGTGAGTCGTGGGAGGCAGAACGTTCCAAGAGATTTCGCCGTGACTGTGACTGCTGTGCAGATCGACGTATTCTTTAGACCGAGCGGATTTGCGATCGCGTCCTTCTTCAAACACCGTTTTTAACAAGCGTTGGACCAACAGGTCCGCATACCGCTGGACGGGGGAGCAGAAGTGAGTATAACCTGTGCTTAAAGCCAGTCCGAAGTGAGAACCCGGATTTGTGCTATAGCTGGCAGGTTTTAAGGTATCTTCCAAGAGATAAGTGAGAACTCGCTCGCACCCAGAGGCGGCAAAGACCTCAGTAAAGTCTTGGAAGTCAATGGGAGTCACTTCTTCGGGGTCATCAAGCAGGACTTCTACCCCCATATTACTGGCGAGTTTGATCAGCTCATCGACTTGTTCCAGGTCCGGTGCCGCTTGGATGCGGTAAATTCCCGGAACCCCTAATTGCTGCAAGTGAGTGGCGACCAGTTGGTTAGCCAGAATTGTAAATTCACAGAGCATCCCTTGGGCGGTCATGTGAGAAGACAGAGAAATCGCCCCCTCTGCACCTTCATCGTTATAAACCGAGGGGCAAATGCCATATTGGTTGGGGGGCAGATTCAGGTCAAATCCCCCGCGCGCGCGCCGCCAGTTTTGCATGGCATAGCTGAGTTGGAACATTTTTTCCAGAGTTTGAGCGATCGCCTCCGGTAAAGGTTCAGGCTCTTCCAGAGATTTTTGACGTTCTCGAAACTCCAACCACCAAGCGGGGATGATTTCGGGATCAAGGTGTTTTTCCTGCAATTTATCCAGAATCGGTTGTGCTTGGCGATCGCTCACTTGATAATCAACCTTGATGACACTGGGTTTAATTTCAAAATCCACCACCCCATCATCATCTAAAATGACTAACACCGAAACCGCGAGGCGGTCTTCCCCCGTCAGCAACGAGCAGGAATCCAAAGCCAACTGTTCAGGAATAATCGGCAATACCATATCCCCTAGATGTGCCGACACCGATCGCTTGCGAGCTTCCCGATCCAACGCCGTATCTGGCTTGACATAGTGGGCGACATCTGATACGTGAATGGATAGACGCCACTCGCCACTTTTGAGCGTTTCCAGACTAAAAGCTTGTTCCACCGTGGGAATGGAACTGCGGAGTCTGGATGCGGGCATCAAAGCAATGGTTTGGAGACTGCGGAGGTCTAAGCGCCCTTTAATCTCAGCCTTTCGCAGGGGTTTGGGTAAATCGGCGATCGCATCGAGAACAACTTGGGGGAAAGCGCGAGGCAAGTCATGCTTACAGCAAACAATATCCAGATCATTGGCATCTTCTGCATCGGATCCCAGGATTTGTGCGACGCGCCCGAGGGGGGGATTGCTGCCGAGAGCATAACGCAACACTTCGACATGAACCAGATGTTCGACGGCATCGGCGAGGGAAACCCCATTTTGTTTGAGGTCCAGTTCAAATAACAAGCGATCGTCTAAAGGAACCGCTAAATAGCGATTTCCCGTTTGCTTGACTCTTGCCAGTACCGACGGGTTGGCACGTTCGAGGATTAACTTCACCTCGCCTTCAGGAGAACGACGACGAGAGCCTTCTTTAATGATATTCACCAACACGCGATCGCCATTCCAAGCATTACTCAAATGGCATTCGCGGATGTAAATATCCTCCGTCCCCTCCGTATCCTGAATCGCAAAGCAAAACCCCTTGCTAGAGCAGCGCAGTTTTGCTTCTACGAGACTTTCTTCCCAAACCCGCCGATATCGACCTTTATCCTTAACAAGCACGCCGATTTTTTCCAACGCATCGAGCGCGATTTGTAAGTAGCGCGTGCTTTTTTCATCCTGACACCCCAATTTCTTCTCTAAGATCTTGGGAGCGACCGATTTATCATCGGTAAAATTTGCCAGTAGTGTAGCGATTGAAAAGTCCATTCAGAGATCGATCCTTCTTTTATCCATTCGGTTCTCTTTCCAGGCATCAAATGTCTGGTGTTGCTGCTTGTTCTCAATCCAGCCGAGCCTCAAAGGTGACGCAAATGACGAATATCCCCTTATTGAACTCGGTTGACTTCAGACAAGCTATAGTGATGCCAACTTTCAAGCCAAAACAGTTGCATCGCGTCAATCCCCTGTGAGTTTTCAACGGAGGTCGTGATCGTATCATACTCCCCGATCGACCCATCCGAATCAGAACTTACAGCATCGGAAAGCGACGCGCATCGTGCGACTTTTTCAGCATCAGCGTCCAGTTTCCCAGCAATGCGAGCCAACAGTTGGCCAATGCTTGGGTCACTGACGGACTCCTTCCACAGGAAAACAGGAGGGTTGACCCACGCGAAATGCATCATCGGGCGATCGCGCTTACATCCCTAACGACAATCAAGACCACAGACCAGATGCGCGGACAGAGGAGCCGGTGATTCATCAACCCGCTATATCCAAGGGACACCAGCCAAAGCGAAGGGGCAGTTGTTAGGTGTAGAACCCCCTCAACCGGGCTTGCCATGCCTGGGGATTTAACCGAGTTAGAGTCTAAAGACACTGGAAAACTCTAACGAGTTGCTGCCGTATCTGTTAGATATCCAACTCATAAAAACGAGCGGTTGCTTGTTTGATCGGCATGGTTTCTGGATTTTCTCCCTAGGCAATTGATCGGTGCCCTCTTCGTCGATCTCTGGCGATCAATCGCGAGGGCTTGACTCAAAGGCGGCGGTTTTTGCCCTCGGGTCTTTCACAAGTGACCTGTTTTCTGGCATTGTAGCATTGAATGGCATTAAAATTCCCCGAAGCCAATTTCCCTCATTAAAATGTCAAGTATCCCCTTAAAATTCCCCGGGCTGAATCTGCTCCCTTAAAATGTTCGGTATTGATACTACCCTCACCCATCATGTTGATTGAATTTCGCTCTCGCTATCCAACCGCCAGCTTAATTTCTGAATTACTCACCCTTCATCAAGGACTCTATGTGGTGCGGACCTTGGTACAAATGGATGGGGTGACTCTCGCGACGGGGATGGCGGCAGAACGGACCGTCGAACAAGCCGAAGATCGCGCCCGAGTTCGGGCGATCGCGGTTTTAGGGACATCGGTCTCCCTGGCTGAGGCTACCCCGTCGCGCAACTTATCAGACTCTGCTGTAACTACACCGGCATCGGCTCCGGCTTTTAATACCCTACATTTGGGACAAGGCAAAACCCGTGCTAGGCCCACCTCAACCCCCATGAGTTCCCCCGGGTTCCCCGAATCTCAACTCTCGACTCCTCCTGAAACAGCCCCCGCATTCCCAGAGATTGAAAAGTCCGGTCCGACTCCCGATCAATGGCTATCGGGCGGGGGATATTCGCCGAGTCATTCTACCCCGAGCGAATTCCCACCCGAGAGTTTACCCGAAACTTCTGGGTTTCCAGACAGTCCCACTCGGGCCGATGCTGATCCGTTCTCTGGATACCAATCCGGGGATGAACCCCAGTCCAGTCTCCCAACTGATTACGGGGTCCCGAGTTCCACTTCCCCAGCTTCCGCACAGACCCCTCCTAACGCCAGTCAATCGGGTTCAGTGGATTTATCCGATGCGATCGCCCAAACCACCATTGAGATTAAACGCCTAGGTTGGACCAACGACCAAGGGCGCAACCATCTGAAACAAACCTATGGGGTCCCTTCCCGTTCTCTGCTCTCGGAAGACCAATTGTTCGACTTCTTAACGTATCTCAAAAACCAACCCAGCCCTTCTTAGGCATTGTAGCCCCAAGATTTGAGGAGTTAGGGGGAGAAAACTGGGATTTTTTCCCACTTTAACTCTCCAAATGCCCCCTTTGGGCTCCTGACAAGAGTAAGCTTTGGCTCCCACCCTGAGCAGGGTGGGAGCCAAAAAATTTAAGGTTAGGTCCCAGGAGTCCCCAGAGGGATAAAAGTCTGTTCCCCCGGGAACTCAACCGGGATTTAACTCACCGCTACCGGACGGGTGGCAGAGGGGCGGCGATCAATGACCAGATCAATGAGTCCGTAGTCCACAGACTCTTGGGCGGACATGAAAAAGTCCCGTTCCGTATCTTGTTCAATCCGCTCAAGGGGTTGGCCTGTATGCTCCGCAAGCAAAGTATTCAGGCGTTTTTTGTGGTATAAAATTTCTTTGGCTTGGATTTCAATATCCGTCGCCTGCCCTTGAGCGCCTCCAAGGGGTTGGTGAATCATGATCCGCGAATGGGGTAAGCTCATCCGCTTGCCTTTGGCACCGGCACTTAATAAGAAAGCACCCATGCTGGCGGCTAATCCCAGACATATCGTAGAAACATCGGGGCGGATGTGGTTCATGGTGTCGAAAATTCCCATGCCTGCCGTCACCGATCCACCAGGGGAGTTGATATAGAGGTAGATATCTTTTTCGGCGTCTTCAGCTTCTAGGAACAGCAACTGGGCAACAATCAGGTTCGCTAGGTCTGCGTCCACCTGTTGTCCCAAAAAGACGATGCGATCGCGCAGGAGGCGGGAGTAGATATCAAAGGCGCGTTCACCACGCCCAGATTGTTCGATTACGGTAGGGATCATCTAGCTTGCCTGTTTACGTTACGTTTCTTAAATTTTACCTAAATCAGCAAGCATCCTCCCAGGTTCTCTGGATGTTTCTACTCTCGGAGTGGGTTTAAAGTGCTCTGGTGTCGGGTTCTGATGTCTCAAGTTGATGTATCGCGATGCTTTGCAGTCCCTCAGACCCTTGACCTAAATATGGAAAATTGGGCAAACCGTTCGGTTAGCCCTCCACTGTCTATTTGAGCAGTTCACGCTCATTCTACGGATTAATTCTCTAGTTCCAACGCTCACCACACTCCGACCGGATAGTACCTTGATCAGGTACGGTTTTCTCTCTGGACCCGATCGCCTTCCATCGGGTTTGATGGCGATCGCTCCTTGAACAGGATCAGCTTTAAAGTGCTGTCCTGACTTCTGTCCTGACTTCTGTCATCAGGAATGGGAATGACCGGAAAAATGGCATGATGCACCCTGGAATGAATGGCTCAGTTGCGCTGACGGATGAGCGCGAACCCCATAGACTATAGGGACTTTTGGCTTCAAACTTGCTTCGGTTCGGGTCTGTGTAGATTTTGACCGGGGAACGATCAGCGCGATCGTCAATGGGGCGATCGGTTGAGTTCTTATCTTCCACTTCCCCGATGATCCGGTTCGGTTCCACGAGATACATCAGCACTGGCAATTTGGCCATTTGCATCGGAGTTATTTTCTTTTGAAGTAAAATATTCACTGCCTGAAAAGTTGGCATTCATCCCTAATAAGAGCAGGCCAGATAACACCAAGCATTTGTAGATGCTCATAGATAAATTCCTTTTTTTGACTGTTATTTCTTTCTACGCAATCTCCCCAAAACATCCGGCTAGTTTTTCAAATTATTTAAGGTAGAACCTTCTCATCTCTAAGGCTCTAAAATCCGGAACATTTCCAACTTAAATTCGTCCTATTCTTTATTCTTCCATCCTTCTGGCTTTGATTTCGCCCCAATCTGCTTGGCTTCTAATCTCATCCCGCTAAGTTTGTAAAGAGGGATACGAAAATGCCTCAGTTACCCATCCGGGTACCCAAATATTCTTTGGGGGATTAAAAGAAAAAGTAACCCCCCCCAATCCAAGGGCGATCTTTTCTAAGAGAGATTTTCTCCCCAAGCTCAATCCCTATAGCTTATTTTCATAAACTGGAATTTTTAATAGTAATAAAAAATATTTTTTTAAGTAATTAAAAAAGCACTAATTTCCCGAGAGTTTGTTTAAAACGGTCAAATATCTAAATCCAACCCTCAACGGACACAATGTGAGAGGGGAAATTTGATGAACTAACCTAGGTCAAGGCGATCGCGCGAGGTTAGAGTCTAGGATTAAAGCGCAGGGTTAGCTCCTGTGACCCTTCGAGTTCCAGCTTGTAGAAATTCCAGCAATTCCTCACCCCAACCGATGTAAATCGGCTGCTAAACAACACCGACTGAAAATGATTCCATCCGGATAAAAATCAGGCAAGAGATGAGAACCCCCTGGAGTTTCAATGGGGTTACCGTCCAATAATTGAGACGCAAAGGCAAAGGAAAGTGGAACGAAGATCCAACCCACCATCATCAGACTCTGGGCAAGGTAGCACAGACCCCTATCCTGTTCGATGGGGTCTCTCTAAAGAGGAAATTGCAGCGACAGGACTCAGGCATTTTTGGAGGGAAAACCCTAAATGTAGCGGCGAGTCGCTCCTGATGCCTCTCCATTTAGGGTTCGATGTTACAGATTGCGTAAGTCCTCAGAGAATTTTCAAAGCTCCCCTATCCCCTTTGGCCCGTTCCAGAGAAAGTCTGTATCAATTCATGCAGCATAGTGTGAAATGAAGCGTTAGCATGAGATAATTTATCACCAAATTCAGGTTTGAGATTAAAAAGTTTGTCTGCACTGCTCAAGAAATCGGAGTTTCCAGGAAATATCGTAAGGCTGGCAAATGGATTAACCGTGATTCACCAACATATCAGTGCTACACCCGTGGTTGTGGTTGATGTGTGGGTTAAAGCAGGTGCAATCCGTGAACCTGACACCTGGTCAGGAATGGCTCATTTCCTGGAACACATGATTTTCAAAGGCACCCTCAACCAGCCTCCGGGTGCCTTTGACTGTCTGATTGAAAATCGGGGTGGGATGACCAATGCCGCCACGAGTCATGACTATGCCCACTTTTTCATTACCGTTGCCGCACCCTATTTAAAAGACAGTCTGCCTGCTTTGGCGGATCTGTTGCTGCATCCGGCAATTCCCGATGATGAGTTTCTGCGGGAACGGGACGTGGTACTGGAAGAAATTCGCCAATCCGTAGATAATCCGGATTGGCTAGGGTTTCAAGCGATGATGGAGACGATTTATCACCAGCATCCGTATCGACGCCCGGTATTTGGGGAGGCGGAGATTTTGATGGAGCGATCGCCTGAAGAAATGCGAATGTTCCATCGCTGCCACTACCAACCGGAAAACATGACAGTGGCGATCGTTGGCAACGTCACCTTAGCCGAAACCCTCGACTTAGTACAGGACGCCTTCAACAGCTTTCCCACCCCAGGGGAATGGCAGGATTTCAAACAAGAAGCAGAACCCCCCATGACGGAAATTCGCCGTCGGGAACTGTTCTTACCTCGTCTGGAAGTGGCGAGGTTAACCCTAGCTTGGACGGGACCGGGGGTGGAACAGTTGCAGGATGCTTATGGGTTAGACTTGCTGGCAGTAGTCCTGGCAGAGGGGCGAAATTCCCGTTTAGTCCGAGAATTGCGGGAGATCCGGGGACTGGTTCACGGCATCGGCAGCGATTTTTCCCTCCAACGGGATTCCAGCTTGTTTACAATTGGGGCATGGCTCGATCCAAAACATCTGGATCTGGTGGAAAATGTGATTCTCGATCGCATCGATGAGTTACAGGCTCAACCCATTAATGGGGCAGAACTGGCCCGAGCTCAACGCCTGCTCTGTAATGATTATGCCTTTTCGACGGAAACCCCGTCTCAACTGGCTGGGTTATATGGTTACTATCAAACCATTGCCGAGGCCCCGGCAGCCGTGGCCTATCCGGATTGCATTCAATCCTATAATGCGGCAGACTTGCAACGGGTAGCGAATAACTATTTATGCCCGAAATATTACGCAGTTACAGAACTCAAACCTCTGGACTGAGTTAAACCCCAGATTAATCGACCTCAGACGACTACAAGGAACCTAATTTTCGTGACACAGAACGTGACGCAATCGCTACAGAAGACAATCCATCGGACGGTTTTGAAGAATGGCATGGTGGTGATTGCCGTGGAAAATCCCGCCGCTGATATCATTGCTGCCCGGATTTTTATCAATGCTGGGAGTTCTTGGGAGTCTCCAACTCAAGCGGGATTGTCGCATCTGCTGTCGGCGGTGTTGACGAAGGGGACCGAAGGGCGATCGTCCCTGGAAATTGCGGAATTGGTGGAGTCGGTGGGGGCCACCCTAAGTACGGATACGACGCCGGATTATTTTTTGCTGAGTTTGAAGACGGTTTCGGGGGATTTCCCGGAGTTGTTGCGGCTGTCTTCTGAACTGTTGCGATCGCCCACCTTTCCCGAGTCTGAGGTGGAACTGGAACGCCGTCTGACCCTGCAAGGAATTCGCTCTCAGCAGGAACAACCGTTTACCATTGGTTATGACCAGATGCGGCGAGCGATGTACCCGGATCACCCCTACGCTAGTTCGGTTCTGGGAACGGAAGCGACTGTATCTCAGTTGACTCGGGAAGATTTACAAACCTATCATCAAACCTATTTTCGCCCCGATCGCATCGTCATTAGTCTCACGGGTCGAATTTCCCCCTTAGAAGCAACAGCATTGGTTGAATCAATCTTTGGAGATTGGCAGGCCCCTTCTGTTTCGGTTCCCCCCTTGGAATTACCCCGGTTAAAACCCAATCCCCGCTTTCTCAGTTCCATCCAGGATACTCAACAGTCCATCGTGATGGCGGGGTATTTGGGTCCTTCAGTCTTGGGAAATGACCCCTTGAATCCCAACCCGAGGGATTATGCCATCCTCAAGTTACTGAATACCTATTTGGGAAATGGGTTATCCAGTCGGTTATTTGTGGAACTGAGGGAAAAACGGGGTTTAGCCTACGATGTTTCCGCATTCTACCCAACTCGTCTGCGGGAAGCGGCATTTGTGGTTTATATGGGGACTGCTCATGAAAATACAGCGATCGCTCTTAAATGTCTCCAAACTGAAGTGGAGCGTCTGAGCAATACCACCCTGGGTGAAGAGGAGTTACAATCGGCCAAAAATAAGCTCCTCGGTCAATATGCTTTGGGCAAGCAAACCAACGCTCAAATCGCTCAAGTCTTTGGCTGGTATGAAATTTTGGGTCTCGGGATTGATTTTGATAAGCGCTTCACCGAAGAGGTGGCCGGAATTTCGCCAGGGGAGGCCCAGGAAGCAGCCAGTCAGTATCTGACTCAAGCTTATGTCTCGCTCGTTGGACCATCCGAGGCGATCGCGCCGTTATGCGAATCCGTTGCCTATTAATCTGTAACTCTGTCAACGGACTTGCATTAAAATGACTCTATCAAGGAGTCACTACAAACGTTTGTAGTAACCCCTTTAGGGGTTATCTCTTGAGGACTGCCACCTTGACAGGGCTACCTATTAATCTCCCAGATACGGACAAGAATTTGGGGATGCCACCCCATCTGATTGGGCCTTTTCTCCCAGGCACTGAAAACCGTTATAATTCCCCCCTGATCAACGGCTAAAATCAGCAATAAGTCCGTCGAGTAGGAGGCTAGAGACATTGACAGAGGTCGTATTTAATCCAATGAGCTGGATCCGGTCCACCGCCAAGGTAATGGTATGCAGTTTCTCTCTGGTTTTGAGTTCTGTGCCGATCGCAGCGATCGCCCAGCAGACCCCTTTCGTGCAGCGATCGACCTTGCAACAGGGCACCCGAGGTCAAGAAGTCACAGAACTGCAAGCGGTCCTCAAACTCATGGGATTTTACACTGGACCCGTGGATGGCATTTATAACGAAGGCACAGTCCGAGGAGTTGCTGCATTTCAGCAGGCAGCGGGGTTAACCCCCGATGGCATCGTTGGAGAGGGAACCTGGAATCGACTCTTTCCGCCTTCTCCTGGCGCAGTTGCCTCCGGTTTTGGTAATCCCGCGTCCGTTCCGTTTATTCAATCCTCCCGTCCCATCCTGCGACAAGGCATGGAAAGCGATTGGGTAGCGCAACTCCAACAGCGTCTCAATCAAATGGGCTTTTTTGAAGGCTCCCCCACCGGCGTCTTTGGTCCTCGAACCGATGCTTCTGTGCGAGCATTGCAAAGCCGCTACAATTTAGAACCCGATGGCATCGTCGGCCCTTCTACTTGGTCCATTTTGTTTCCTTAACTTGATCTCCGATTCCCTCGCCTGGGCAAGGCGAGGGCTTTCGGAAGGGGTTTATTGAGGTAATTATGCTTATCAAAACGCAGATTTTGGGCGAATTACTAACAAATGTAACAGAAAAGATTGCAAGACGTAAATCTCTGTAAAGTTTGTTAAACAAAGGGTTGCGCTCTGAAAAATTTGTGGTAACTTATAAATATGACGCGAGCAGGAAATAAAACTTCAACGCCAAACAAGTTTTTTAGATTAGAGTTCTGCGTCATCCCGCTCTAATCTGCCCGTAGTAAAGCAGCGGCGAGCATCCCAACAAAAAGGTGGTGCTTCTGTCTAAGAAAAGTTAGAACTAGAAGCCAAAACTTTGAGTCTGGTATAGACTGAGTGGATGCCAACACCGAAAACTAACTGCGTGTTGTGTGTAAACCTTAGTAATCGATAACTTCACAGTACACCAATCTGAAAATTAATTTCGTCAATTTACCGATTAAAAGGGTCTTGTCGCCGCCGACGAGACCCTTTTAGTTTTGTTATGGGTCGTGGGTCATTGGTCATTGATGATTACAAATGACAAATGACAACCCACAAATGACCAATGACCAATGACCAGAAAATTAACTACCCTTAACTAAAGCGGGCATTTCCCCACAAATCCCTGCTTGTTTGAGGCGATCGAGGGCAACACCGAGGCGATCGCACTCCTGAATTAAACTAATCCGCACATACCCTTCACCGCCAGATCCAAAGGCATTCCCTGGCGTTAAAACCACCCCAGTTTTATTCAACACCGACTCAATAAACTCTTCGGAACTATTGCCAAAGGGACATTTTGCCCACACATAAAATGTTGCTTCCGGATTCTTCACACTCCATCCCAGTTCGCGCAATCCTTGCACCAAGAAATCGCGCCGCGCCCGATACCGCGCCTGCACTTCATGGATATAAACATCCGGCAAATGTAGCGCTGCTGCTGCCGCTGCTTGGACGACAGCAAACATCCCATAATCCATATTGGTTTTTAACCGGCGTAAATTCTTAATAACGCCAGAATTACCCACCGCAAAACCCACCCGCCATCCTGCCATATTGTAGGTTTTAGAAAGCGTATGGAACTCAACCCCAATCTCTTTCGCACCGGGAATTTCTAACAAGCTCGTTGGATGATAGCCATCGTAAGCTAATTCGGCATAGCACATATCATGCACCAGCAAAATTTCATGGCGACGAGCAAAGGCAACAACTTCCTCGAAAAATTCCCGAGGTGCCGTGGCAGTGGTGGGGTTGTTGGGATAGTTGAAATAGAGAATTTTAGCCCGTTTTGCCACCTCGTCAGGAATTGTCGCCAGATCAATCAACCAGTCGTTTTTCTCGGAAAGCACGATTTCATGAATCTCGCCCCCGGCAATTAAGGGACCCCGGAAATGGGCAGGGTAACCGGGACTGGGGACTAAAATCAAGTCCCCCGGATTGACATAAGCGAGGGCAAAGTGAGTTAACCCTTCTTTGGAACCGAGAACCGGCAACGCTTCAGTTTCGGCATCTAGGGAGACATCGTAGCGACGGTTGTACCATTCACAGATGGCTTGACGAAAGCTATCAGTACCGCCAACGGGAGGATAGCCGTGGGTTTTAGTATCTTGCAAGGCGGCGATCGCGGTTTCCACCACAGCAACGGGGGTGGGTCCATCGGGGTTGCCCATGCCTAAGTCGATTAAGTCAATTCCTTGCGATCGCGCCCCGGCTTTCAGTTCATCAAGACGCGCAAACACATAAGCCGGAAGTTGCTGCAAACGTTGAGCCGGTTGGATCCAATCTAAAGTCATGGGCGTTGTGCGCGGAAAAACCGCGATCTCCTTTTGTTGCAAAAAAAACTACAAATAGACATTTAATCGCCAAAAGGTCACGAGAGATACAGAATTTAAAAAATAAATCGTCTATCCCGATGGACCTAGCTTGAAGGTTGGCAGTGCCCTCCATTCAATTCAGTTAGGCAGAGGCTGTATCCACCACTTCTGAGGTTTCTTTAACGACTCCCCCCAGATCTACCCCAGTTCGCCGAGATTCTACGGGTGCCGTTGTCGAAACCATTGCTGCCATCAGTTGTTCCGGCACTACGGTAAAGGGCAGCCGATGAATGTCAGAATCGGGTGCACAAGCAATTTCAGCCGCATGGTGCAGTTCGCCCAAAGTGACCGTTTCTAAGCCTAAATCCTTTAAGCTTTGGGGTAAGCCAATCTCTGAATAGAACTTTAAGAGTTGCTGTCTGGCACTGGCGGCTAATTGGTTCCCTTGGAGCATTTCTTCCAAGCGCAGTTGCACCAAAATACCATAGGCGACTTTTTCCCCATGCAGGGTATCATGAGCAGCTAACAGGTGGGTTAAGCCATTATGAACCGCATGGGCGGCAACGGTGCGGCATTGAGCGCCCCCGAGTCCACCGATGACTCCGGCGAGTAACACCGTGGCATCGACGACTTGTTGCCAGACTTCCCCTCCGGGAGTGGCGACTGCCTGGGCAGATTTTTGGAATAACAGGTCCCGCAACACCCGCGCTTGTTGGACTGCGGCGATAATGAGGGTTTGTTCGGAATGTCCGCTACTGACGGAAGCTTCATACCATTTGGCGATCGCATCCCCAATTCCAGCGACTAAGGTGCGCTGCGGCGCAGTTTGAATCAAGTCATAATCGAGAATCAGAACATCGGGACATTTGGGGAGGGGGACATCGTAGAGAAATGCACCGCCATCAGAATAGATATTGGATAAAGCAGTCCAGGCGGCGCAGGTAGCGGCAGAGGTGGGAATGGTGATAATGGGCAATCCACAGCGATGGGCTAAAAGTTTGGCTGCATCGAGGGATTTACCGCCTCCGGTGCCGATAATCAGATCCGCTTGATGAGTGGCAACGGCTTCTTGCAGTCGGGTGAGACTGGCTTCGCTACAGTCGGGGGTATAGGAGGCAGAGGCGATCGCCAGTTGATATTGAGCAATGGCGGGTTGTAACCGTTCTGTCAGCAGTGTATTAGAGCAGTCGCCCCCCACAATCAAGGGACGATGCCCAAATCGGGCGATCACCGCGCCGGATTGTTCCAAACAGCCCCGCGATCGAATCACTTGAGCGGGTGCAACATTAAGCATCGGCAGTACAGCAGTTGGATTCGAGTTCAGTGTCGAGGAAACCAAATTCTGATGGGGCATACAGTTCTACAGAGGGGTTGCTTTTCCTGGGATGAGTATTTATAACTCTACTTTATTCCGGGATTCCCGATTGTGGCGGGGATTTCATCTAAATTTCGGGATTGCACCGTGAAGGTCCCAGGGGCGATCAACCCTGGGATATCTTGATTTTAAGTTGTTTCGCCCTAAACCTGCACGCCTGCTTCATTAATTGTCAGGGAAACTTGTGCTTACACAGAACAAGTATGAGAACGCCCAAAAAATTGCCCTAAAGAAGCTAGAAGAAATACGAAAAGAGCTAAGGAACCGTTAGGGTCAACCCAACTTGCTTGATTTACTAGAATAAAGCAAACGATCGCCTCTTAATGTAGGGGCGATTCGTGAATCGCCTCTACAATTTACGGTTTAATGTTAACGATTGCGTAAGTCCTCAGAAGCGATCGCATCTCCAATCCTTTAACTATCCGGATCCACTCCCAACTCCCGCAACCGTTGCGCCAGTCGTTCGGCGCGTTGGTGCTCTTGTTCGGCGCGTTCCTCGGGCCATAGGAGCAGTTCTCCTTCGGCATTCCACCAGCGCAACCAATAGCCGGTACGGTTAGCGCGCTTTCCCTGCCAGACTCCTAAAAAGAGTTCTAATCCGGGAATCCAATATCGACCGTCGGCATTGGTCGTCTGGATTTGGTAGCGATCGCTCTCTAATTCATGGACTTCTAAAGTCGCAGTTTGAGCTTGGAAAATCGCATAAATGGGTACCTTTACCACCTGCTCGTAAAAATACCATTTCCCGATGCGCTGTTGAAACTCCACCGAGTATTCTTCGCCGTAGGTATCGGATAGAAATTCCATCACGACTAACGGAACGGGCCCTTCGGTGTGGGGAGTGTAGCTGCGACGGGGATAGGGATCCGGCCAAGGTTCTACCGGACGGACGTACATCCAATCGGGCGCTTTCAAAATGAGGCGATTATTAATCCCTACACATAAGCCAAAGTTGGTCGTAATTAAGGCATCTTTGAATAAGTCCGGTGTCAACGATTGACGCAAAGCCTCCGCTAAGAAAGGATGCTCTATATCATCCACTGGATCGTCAGGCAGTACAAAGTCATCTGGCAGTTTAGGCCAGGTAATTTTTATCTCAGAAACTGGGGTTTGAGGTATGACAGACATTATGCAACCTCGCATGACCGTTAATAGGGAATTTGCTGTTATTCTATCGGATAGAAGCTGGCGATCGCATCCCCGACGGATTTAACCTCGACTCATGCTCTCTGCCATTGGTGCTACCATGCCATCAGCAAATCCGGCTTTTGACAACCTTTCCTTAAAAATTGAGCATCCACAGGATTGGCATCCATGAAACAAGAAAGTCTGTTGTTGCGCGAGTGCCTGAACCATGTGAATGCCTTACCCGATATTGAGGCAAGAAACGGCGATCGCAACTGGATTACCATCCGCAACGGCGATAAATCGGTAGATTATGCTTACAAAATTCAGCCAGATGTTACCGGCACTACCGCTGAACTCATTATCCCTTATTTTCAACGGTTTGAACGCAATAACGGCGACAAAATTCTCCTGCTTACTCGCTACTTATCCAACCCCGCTATTGATATTTTGCTGGAAAAAAAGATAGAGTTTATCGATACGGCAGGTAATATTTATCTCAATAATTCAGCCGCTTATATTCTGATTCGCGGTCAGCGTCGGCCAAAGGGGAACCCTTTGTCTCGTTCCAAAATCACCATTACGACTTTTCAAATTATCTATATTTTATTGAAAAATCCCCACATTTTGCAGGCAACTGTGGGCGATATCGCTGCTGCTGCTGGTATTACATCCTCCACGGTGAGTCGGGGTCTTCAGGATTTATATGAGTTAGGCTATTTACAACGGCAACGAGATGGAAACTATCGAATTATTAACTATCCTAAACTTTTAGAGCGTTGGGAAATGGGCTACGCTGAAAGTCTTCGCCCCAAACTGATAGTCGAAGCTTTTACTCCGGCAGGAGAGCGGAGCTTTTCAGATGTGGCAGAGACTATGATTGAAGGAGCGAAAGAGGGTAAATTTTTGTTGGGCGGAGAACTGGGGGCAGCGATCGCAACGGATTATCTTCGCCCCCAAAGCGCTACATTGCATTTAGTTGAGAGCGATCGCCAGACATCGGTGAAATCACAAGCGATGGCAATGGCAGCGAAAATGAGGCTTAAGCCCAGTCCCAAAGGAAACATCGTCTTTGTTCAGCAATTTGGTACGCAGAATACTTGGAGTGAGGAGGGGAGGGAAACCCTCGCGGATCCATTGCTGCTTCATGCAGAGTTGCGGTTAATTCCCGATGAGCGATCGCAAGAAACTGCCGACCGCCTTTATAGGCACTATTTAGCTACGAGAGATGAAAATACTTGACCCAAAAGAAAAACAGGTTTTAGTCGATCTCAAGGCTGTACTAGATTCTCTAAATCTGCCCAGGCTTATGGTGGGGGCTGGAGCCAGATTATTAATTTTTGATCGACAATATAACAGGGAAGGTCGTGCGACAAAAGACTGGGATTTTGCTGTATCTGTGGATTCCTGGTCAGATTTTCAAACCCTGTGCGATCGCCTGACTCTCGGAAAAAATCCCCGCTTCAAAGGCGCTCATAAAGTTCCCCATAAATTCATTCACCTGGCAACAGGTGGAGAGGTTGACATCGTACCTTTTGGAGAAATCGGTCAACCGGGACAGGAAATTGAATGGGAGGATGGCCTGAAAATGAATTTACTCGGATTGGAAGAAGCTTTACTGTACGCTAAAGAGCAAGTCCTTGACAACGACCTTGTGCTTCCAGTGGTAGAGCCTCCCGCTTTTTTGGGTCTTAAACTCATTGCTTGGTCAGATCGGGGAGGCAATAAAGATTTAAAAGACATCGATTTTATGATTGAAGGAATCGCGGATAGCGGAATTTATGAAAATCGCGTTTTTGAAGAACTGGTCAATGAAATTTCTGAAGGACAAGTTGAGTATCTAGCTGCGCCTACTTTCTTACTAGGGCGAGACATTCGGCGGATATTCCGCGATGCCACAGTCAGTAAAATTAATGAAATTTTGTCGGAAATCTTGGAAAACCGGGATACAGTGATTCCACAACTCATTCCCAGGACTGTAGCTGACGACGAAGAATGGGACGATCGCTTCGATGCGATCGTTCGACGTTTTGAAGTGTTACAACGCGGGATACTGTCTCGTCCCTCTCCAGACAATACCTAGTTCTGGACCTCAAAAGTCAATTTCGAGGTTATCGATATGCTTTAAGAAACGATAAAACTGCTTAAAGAAAAACCTGATCCAGTTTTATTGAGTCAGATTTTCAAACGCTTATCCAGTCGGTCGGCTGTATCCATCAACATTCAGAAGAGGTCAGTGACCATTAAATTGGCTAAGGTATTGAAGCGTTAGTTCTAGTTTCATTATAAAAATATAAAAATTGAGAAGACAAAACTTTAGGGTTCTGTCTTCTCAATTTTCAATTCTTCATTGTTTAGGCGTCTTTAGCTGCCGGTTTTAATTTAGACAGTTCCGAGAATTGATCGGCGTAGATTTCGATTTCAAGATTTTCATCGTCGCGAACCCCTAGCGATCGCTTTACCTGTCCCAAAAATAGGGGTTTAGACAGTCCCGGTTCGGGATGGACGATGGTGCGGGCGCGGATGGTTAATTGGTTTTCTCCACCGGAACTAAAACGACCCTGAGAAAACAAATCATTGGCGGCTTGACGCAGGGTTAATTCTAGTTCAGACTCGGTGATACTCGGCGGTAAAGCAATCACGGTTTGACTGCCGCCATTGTCGTAGACCCTGGTATAGTGCAGCGCCCCGGGGACTTGGACCCGAGTCAGAGGGACCAAGCTGAGGGCAAATAAACCGCCGGTGAGGACTCCCATAAAGCCGGTAATTCCCACCAAGCGAAAGCGGACTCCCCATTTGAAGAGAAATCCTAACAGACTCAGGACTCCACTAACCAGGGTGAGGATGCCTGCCCACTTAAAAGCAACGAAAAATTCTGCAGTTGTTAGCATATTGGTTTCTGGTGTGATTGAGGAGTAGTTCGGTTGAGTTCCATTCAGATTTAAGATTCCGCTTCATTACTGACAAAGCTATCGGAGTCAGGGTTCGCTGATTCGATCGCCGCTTTTAGAGTATGCCAGCAGAGGTTAGCACATTTGATGCGAACAGGAAATTGGGCGACCCCTTGCATGACATTGAGCTTGCGCTGTTCTTTCGGAAATTCCGCCTCGCCTTTCATCATGCTTTGGAAGCGCTGTACCATTTCAATGGCTTCCGCTGTGGATTTGCCGCGCAACGCTTCTGCCATCAGGTCAACGGAGGCCATCGAGATAGCGCAGCCTTCTCCGTCAAATTTTACCTCTTCAATGCGATCGCCCGCCTCATTCAGCCGCAATGTCAGTTCGATGGTATCGCCACAGGAGGGGTTATGTCCCCGTTGTCGGCGATGCACCGGATCCGTGACACCCCGATGTTTGGGAGACTTGTAACGCTCCAGAATGACTTGCTGGTAGAGGTCGCGCAGATTGCTCAGAGACATGGTGGTAAGCGGGGAGAACTTAATTAATCTTTAGTTTAGATTCTATCAGCACTAGCACCCTTTGTCTTGGGTTAGGGGTTATGGGTTCTTGAGAATCCCGATCAAGGCAATCCAAACATTAACATCTCCCTAACAAATTTATCAGCGGTGTGAGCGTTCTTGGTGATGGCAAGACGCGATGATGATGCTAGAGGTCATCCGCAAGGGCGCTAACCCACGGAACTTTAATCAGTCAGAAAGGAAGCGAGCAAGATGCAAAGCCTTCGGCATAGCTAAGGGCACTCCGCGCAGGCTACGCCAACGCTGTGCGGCACTCCAAAATTGTAGGCGAATAACGGGGGTAAAACTATATAAATTCAAAAATTGATGCTTAATGCTTTAATGTAAAATGAAGGAATAAAAAATGCAATAACTTCTCAAGTGCCAAGGAGCATCTTGTTCTGTTTTAGTAGTAAAATATTTCTTGTTTTTCCTCACTATTCTAATGTCACTTTGCTACAATAGGGGGTATATTTTTCTCATAAATTCAAGGTAAATTAGGAAATCAACAGTGAAAAGTCCGAGGGAAAAGTTGCAGGGATGGAATATCACCGAAGCAGAACGAGCCGTTTATCGAAACCGTTCTCAGGCATCGAGTGCGGCGAAGGCGAAGGCATTGCGGGGAGAAGGACCGAAACCGATTCATCCGATTAATGTGCCGAAGTTGCATCCGGAAGACTTGATGCCGCAGTTGCCACTTCATGGATTGCGATCGCTCTCTTTATTCAGTGGCGGAGGGGGTCTGGATTTAGGGTTTGATCGCGCTGGTTTTACTCATGTTGCCAGCTATGATATTCTCCCCGATGCCGGTAAAACTTTAACGCGAAATCGCCCCCATTGGACTGTGTTTGCTGGGGAACCAGGAGATGTCACCCAAATCGATTGGCGCAGTTATCGTGGGTTAGTTGATCTGATTCATGGCGGTCCTCCTTGTCAGCCTTTTTCCGTGGCGGGTCATCAACAAGGAAAAGCCGATCGCCGGGATATGTTCCCCGAATTTGTTCGCGCTGTCTTGGAAATTGAACCTTTAGCATTTGTTGCAGAAAATGTGACTGCACTACTGGGTAAAAAGTTTAATTCATATCTAGAGGAAGAGATAGAAAAACCTCTAAGCAAAACCTATCATTTAACTCAATTTATTTTATCCGCCCCCGATTTTGGGATTTCGCAAATCCGCAAGCGTGTTTTTTTTGTGGGATTTAAAACAGATAAAATGGCAGCAAAATATCAGCCGCCTCAACCGACTCACCACTGGGAAAAGGGGGAAGCAAGTAGTATCGGGCAAGCCATTCAGTTAGATTTATTTTCCCCGGGAGAGCCTTCCAAACTTCCTCGATGTATGGGGATTCGAGAAGCATTGGGATTACCGGATATCGGCTTTGATGCATTAGCACCGACGATTAGAAGTGGACTGACGGGACCCCGGCATACCACCTCAGTATTGAGTAGTGTTTCCGCTCAAAAGACCTGGGAAAAACTGCAAATTTGGCCGAACGGAGTAGCCGCTAATCGAGAACAAGCACATTTATTTGTGGCGAAAAATGGTCATTTTCGATTGTCGGTGGCTGACTGTGGAATGATTCAAGGATTCCCCGAATCTTGGAGGATTGAGGGAGCAGTGTACATGGCATTAGGACAAATTGGCAATGCGGTTCCTCCACCTTTAGCCTATCGAGTAGCTGAATCAGTAAAAGTTGCCATCCAATCTGATATAAATTAAGGACACGGCAGCAGCCGTGTCCTGAGGATGCAAGGTCAGAAATCAGGGAAATTTATCCCGCGATTCTGAGCAGTTCTACATCAAAAATTAAGGTGGCATTGGGGGGAATAACGCCACCGGCACCGCGTGCACCGTAGCCTAATTCTGGGGGAATCACTAATTCGCGCCGTCCGCCCACTTTCATGGTGGAGAGACCTTCATCCCAACCTTGGATAACTTGACCGACTCCGAGTTTGAAGGAAAATGGCTGGTTGCGATCGCGGGAACTGTCAAACTTGGTGCCATCTTCTAAGGTTCCGGTGTAATGAACCACAACGGTTTGCCCTTTTTGAGGGGTTGCACCCGTTCCCTCGGTGATTTCCGTGTATTTTAGACCCGAAGGTGTCGTTTCCATAGTTGTTGTTGTCTCCTTTTGTGTGGTGTCAGCGCTGGCGATTTGCGTCTGAGCGGTCAACCGTTGCGCCAACAGGGATTTGCTGGGCGTTGGTACTTCAGTTGTGGTTTGAGTCGGCTGAATGTTGGACGCGATCGCCTGACTTGAGCGATCGGTAAACTGAGCGACCACCAGCACCAAAACGCAGGCCAGCATCACCCCAAAGCTGATTAAAATTTCTCGCAAAATCAGTCCTCCTGAGTAGCCTGTAATGGCTCCAATCGTTGGGCTAGAAATTGACAACCCAGCGATTGTAGCCTGATCCCTACTCTAACGCCAAATGTCCCCCGGCTCGCCCCGGATTTCTGAACTGAGTATCGGACAGTGGGAGTAACCCCGCTTACCGCCATTGCTTATTTTCTAAGTCGCGAATTTGACGTTCTAGGCGATCGAGGCGTCCTCTGAGTTCGTCCATTTCCGCTTGGCGCGGCACTCCCAGGTCTTGCATGACGTTACGAATCTGGCGCTGCACCTGGGTTTCAAAATTCCCCTGTTCCGATTTCATCTGCTGCATGAGATCGTCTACAAAATGTTTCGCTTGGTCCGGATTGAGTTTGCCGTCCTGGACCCACTGGTCGCTGACCTCTTTAATTTTCTCGGCGACTAGCGAGGTGGTGCCAATGCCGATCAACAGCAGTTGCTTGAGCAAATTATTCGCATCCATATTGTTTTATTGTTTTCCTCTGACTGGGGTTATGAAAATATCATCTACGATAGCGCGGGCCTTCTAAAGCGTGCGATCGCTGGCTTTATTTTGGCCTACTCTTCTATTGTGGGATATCGTATCCTGCTTCTGCGGCTGTTCTACCTCTTATGTTGTAGGGTTTCCATTCTGAGGCAGACTGCCTTTACCCCAGATACTTAGGGTAGGATGAAACAAAAGGCTAATCTATGAGTGAGGAAACCCGCACTCAATCGCGATCGCCCCCTACCGGATTCCACCCCCGTTTGCCATCATGTCTGACTGTCCGCAGTGCCATCAATCCGTTGATGACCAAGCTGTTAAATGTCCTTACTGCCAAACCCCACTTAAAGGATTTGGTCATCCCGGTATTCCCCTGCATCAGGCCAACTCAGAAGAATTTTTATGCCAGAGTTGCACTTACCATGAGGACGATACCTGCAACTATCCCCAGCGACCCTACGCCAAAACCTGTACGCTTTATCACGATAAATCTCAACCCTTGGTCCCGGTGATTCAAACCCCCTATTCTCAATCGGGGTCCTTTTCCGGCGTGAATCGATGGGTGAGGAGACATCCCGGCGCGATCGCCCTGGTGGCGATCGCCCTAATTAGTCTCTTCCTGGCACTGCGATAACCTCAACGACAAACTAGGACCGATCGCCCACTTGGGCAATCAACTGGTCCAAAGACTGTTGCATCTGAGTACAAACCAACTGATAGCACTCATTTACATAGTCGCGATCGCTGGCTGCCTCTCTTCCATACCGCTCAAAGGCGACGGGTGCACAAACCCGGGTATGAATCTTCGCCGGAAGGGGAAAATTCGGCCAAGGTCCAAAAGCAATCCCCCAAGGCAACCCCAAATAAATCGGAAACACCACCGGATCAATTCCAAATAACCAAGGCATCCCCCACTCCTCATGCAACTGGCGCATTTCTTTGTAAATATCCGCCATCACAAACAGAGTGTCATGAGCACCATAGGAAATAATCGGTAAAATTGGGGCATTTTCGCGTAAGGCTAACTTAATAAACCCTTGGCGTCCTGCAAAATAAATTTTATCCCGGAGGTGATGGGGTCGAAACACATCCTCGGCACCTCCAGGATAGACTAACACCGTTGCCCCCTTTTGCAGGGCTGCGATCGCCATTTTGGGATGCGCCCGTAGCGCCCCACATTGGGCCGCTTGCCGAACCACCGTCTCGGGAAAGATATCCCAAACCGTCGGGTGCATCAGTCCGTAGGTCAGGCGATCGAACCCTTGGCGACGGAACCAATCATACATAAACATAAACATATCCGGTGCCGCGAGTCCCCCATTGTGAGAACCCACCACCAGCATTTTGCCCTCGGGTAAAACATGATGCCATCCGTCGGTTTGCACGCTAAAATAGTGCTGGTATGCCCATTCCCACAGGGGCATAAACGATTGAATCACCCGGGGGTCCCGCTGGTCTAACGACCAACCATCATAGGGATGGCGATCGCCCTTTCGTGCGAGGAAATCAGGTTTAAAGAACGATTCCAGGTTGTCAAACAAAGCCTCTCCCAGCCCTTCCATAGCAGAATGCAGAATAGCGCTTTCCAGAATAGTCTGGTCTGGACGCTCTTGACAAATCTAGCAACTCTGGGGACCGCAATTGTCGCTCTGTGGCCCTGTCGCCCCCGGATTCCCCGCCCCCCCCATCCCGATCCACAATCCTGCGATATCCTCGACACATCCTCGTCATATCTGCCTTTTACATTAAAAATAGTCAGCCCTTCAACCCGGTTGAAACGGTCTCAACCCGTGCTGATGCCGGTCTTGACTTTATGCTAGAACGGTCTATAAAATAGCGAGTCTCTATCCTTGAGGAAATCTGACTCTGTTCCCTCTGGGTCTAACCCAAAGATGATAGCAGGCAGATTTTTCCTGGATTCTTCCCGATTAGTTTCGACGAGCTATATTATCCCGACTGCAAGCAAGAACGCTCGATTTTAAGGTAATGCAGGAGTTTTGCAGCAGGAGTTATCCCGAATGAAAACAACACAGGATCAGTTCAATACCCCCTCCGAACCCTTGAAGAATTCGGCTCATCCAGGGTCGGCCCCCGGTTGGCAAAAACCCCTCACCTATTTTTCTATCTTCCTCCTGGGCGCGAGTGCTACCTGGTCCGCTACGCAATTTCTGAATGGACCCACTCTGGTTTCACCTCCGGTTAACGCGGCCTCTCCCGCTCAAGTCCAGACTGCGGCCCCAGTGATTCAGGGGAGATTGCCGATCGCGGACACCAATTTTATTACGGATGTGGTTCAAAATGTGGGTCCGGCTGTGGTCCGGATTAATGCATCCCGTACCGTGACCACCCAAATTCCCGATGCCTTTAATGATCCATTTTTCCGGCAATTTTTTGGGTCCCGATTGCCGACTCAACCTCAAGAGCGGGTAGAGCGGGGGACGGGTTCTGGGTTTATTATTAGTAATGACGGCCAAATTCTCACCAATGCCCATGTTGTTGCCGGTGCGGATACGGTGGAAGTCACCCTCAAAGATGGTCGCTCATTTACAGGTCAAGTCATGGGGACGGACCCGGTAACCGATGTGGCGGTGGTGAAAATTGAGGCGAACGATTTGCCGACAGCAGTTGTGGGAGACTCAGAGCAATTGCAACCCGGTGAATGGGCGATCGCGATCGGCAATCCCCTGGGGTTAGATAATACGGTGACTGTGGGCATTATTAGCGGCACCGGGCGATCGAGTTCTCAAGTCGGGGTCCCCGATAAACGGGTGAATTTTATTCAAACCGATGCGGCGATTAATCCGGGTAACTCAGGCGGTCCCTTGCTGAATCAGCGCGGTGAAGTAATTGGTATGAACACCGCGATTATTCAAGGTGCTCAAGGTCTCGGATTTGCCATTCCCATTAATCGCGCTCAAGATATTGCTCAACAATTGATTGCTAATGGGGAAGTTCAACATCCCTATGTCGGCATTCAAATGGTGCAGTTGACTCCAGAACTGAAAAATGAAATTAACAATAATCCCAATGCCGGGTTAACGGTTACTGAAGACAAAGGGATTTTAATTGCTCAAGTTATGCCGGATTCTCCTGCGGTTCGTGGTGGACTCCGCGCCGGTGATGTGATTGTTTCGATTAATGGGGTACAGATGACGGATGCCAATGCTGTACAACAGCAAGTGGAACGGACTCGTGTCGGGGGGGAATTGCAAATGCAAGTGATTCGCAATGGTCAACCCTTGACTTTGGCAGTACAACCGGGTGCTTTCCCGAACCAAGCGAGTAATTAATTGGCACTCCAGCTACTATTTCAATCATTTTTATCTGGCTCTGTTGTGGACCTATTTACAAGAATTCCCAGCAGAGCCAACTTTTTTAAAGCGGCTGGATATTCATTAAAAAGTGTTTGTAAGAAGCCATTGAATATTAAGTTTAAATAGAGGCGATCGCCGGTTAAGAGAGCGAAAGAAACGGTTGAGAGCGCTCTCATTAACCGGATGCCGTAACGACGCGATCGCGTCCTTGGGTCTTCCCCTGATATAAAGCCGCATCCGCTGCTTGCATGAGCTGGTTTCCTGTTAACCCATGTTGGGGATAAACAGCCACGCCAACAGAAATACTTACACCGGGAAGGTCTTGAGCTAAATAAGTCAATTTTAGACGTTTAACCTGTCTGCGTAGATGCTCCGCCTGTTGCTGAGTCTTTTCTAAAGACGCTTCGGGTAAAATGACCATAAACTCCTCTCCCCCGTATCGACAAGGAATATCAAGGGCACCACTTTCAGTTTTGAGTAGCCATCCTAGTTCCCTTAAGACTACATCCCCCGCTTCATGTCCGTAGGTATCGTTGAATCCTTTAAAATGGTCAACATCCAGCATGATCAGACCCAGCGATCGCTCGGTCAGTTGAGCGCGACACAGTTCTCGTTCTAAAGATTTGGCTAAATACCGGCGGTTAAATAAACCCGTTAACGGATCGCGAATACACTGCTCATGCAATAACTCTTCCATAAGATCGGAATGTTGGACGATCGTATCGAGCATGATTTCTAAATCGGCCTTTTCTCGGAGCAGGTTCGTCACCAGAAACTGGTAGGTGGATTCAGTCTGCTTGCGATCGCGCTGTTCAGCTTCCAATTTTCTCGTCAACTCCGAGACCAAAGCGCTCAGGGTCTGGGTATGGAGCATTAAGGTCTTTTGGTTACACAGCAGTTTGGCCTTTTCCTGCTTAACTTTATCAAGTTTCAGGCGCAGCCTTTCCACCTCCCACAGAAGAGAGGTGTTGGGTTCTGGCTCATCTTCATCGTCTCGATAAAATGGGGTCTTGACACAAGTCAGGTTTCTCGATGGCTCAATTATCATGACGCGGGACTCCTTTAAACTTTTCTATTATATCTCGACTCTAAATGGAGTGTCATCCCTTTGATAGATGCAATTTTTTAAAAAATACGCTATGCATTCTATTTCTGTCGGCCTGATTCCCGATTCCGTCCTTATAGGAACATCATAGTTCGGGCAGCCGTCAGGCGTTGGTATATTTGGAACCCCTTTATCAAATTTTTCAAGAAGTTTCCCAAAGCGTTGAGCCACCTTTCTCTGATTCGCCGCTTTCAACGGCTCAACTTCCGTTTAAAACATTCCTTTATAATTAATGGTATTCAGTCCTGAAACAAGCCGCTAATGCCGGTTATCTTCACTCCCCGGTTGAAGGGTTTTATCAGAAGTAATTAAACGGATTTTTGAGAAAATTCACTCCACCGACTCAAGCCAAAGGAAGAGAGAACTCAAACCGGCTGCCTTTTCCCAGTTCACTCTCGACTTGCATCTGGCCCCCTTGGAGTTCCACTAACCGCCGAGAAATGGCTAAACCGATGCCGGTGCCATTGCTGCCACTGGACCTGCGCCAGAAGCGATCGAACACATGAGGCAGATCCTCTGGGGGGATACCAGACCCTGTATCAATCACGGCAATCCACAGATACCCTGCACTGGTCCAGGTTCGCAGACAAATCGAACCCGTCGCCGTATGACGCAAGGCATTCCCCAGAAGATTAACCAGCACTTGTTCTAAGCGATCGGGGTCCGCCATGACCCCCGGGAGTTGAGGAGGACAGTCTAATTGCAACACCAAGTTTTCTTCCACAATCCAATCGGAAAACCGTTCAATTAAGGTTTCCAATAAAGGACGCACATTCATTCGCTGCAAATCAATCGGCAAGTAACCCGCTTCTGCCTTGGAGAGTTCCTGCAAGTCATTGACTAACCGTTCCAAACGCCGAGTTTCTTTGGCAAGACGGTGATAAATATCAGGGTCCGGTGGCAGGGTGCCATCTTCGAGTTGTTCCAAATTGCCCCGAATAATGGTTAAAGGGGTTCGCAATTCGTGAGTCAAATCGCTAATCAATTCCCGGCGTCGGTGCTCCACATTTTCGATACTCGCTGCCATGCGGTTAAAGCTGGCACTGAGGCGATTGAGTTCAGGAATTTCACTGGCAGGCATTCGCTGATGGAGTTCTCCTGCCGCAAATTTTTGGGTGACTCGTTCCATGAGAGTCATGGGTTTAGTAATTCGTTTGGCAACAAAATAACTGAGTAAACCGGCCCCGGTTGTTCCCACAATTACGGACCAAAATGTGCCACGATTCCAGGTGGTTTCAAAGACATCGACTAAAGAAGTGCGGACATAGTGGAGGTTAAATCCTTTGCCTTCAAGTTGTTGAAGGTGAACGATAAACAGGCGGGGGGAGGAGAGTTTGCCGGTAATGACCAGGACGGTCACCCCAACCATTAAGACGAGGAGATGGGATAAAAATAAACGCGATCGCAATCCTATCTTAGCCATAGTTTTGAGTAACTTTTACCCGGTTTCTGACCCCAATTATGTAGGGTTTTAGCGTTGATAGGACTTCCGCATTGCCGCTCTATCTGTAGTTACAATTCCCTTGGATGCCCCTACAGGGTTTCAGGTCCGTTGCTTCGGTCCGGCCAGGGTGACTGCTCAGAGACCCTCCCCGGGTGACGCGCGATCGCCTTTGGATGCTATTTTAGCGATTTTCATTGAAAGCCGATGGCGGGATTTGAACCCGCGACCGCCTGATTACGAATCAAGTGCTCTACCACTGAGCTACATCGGCATGACTGACATTAGATGATTGTAGCAGGCTTTTTTTGAGTTGGCTAGAGGGTTTAGCAGATATTTTTCAGGAATTTTTTGAACCGGGACTAGGACGCCGATACCGTCAAAGGAAGGTCCCAGTTGAATCCCGAACTTTTTTAGGCAAATCCCTGAGAAAAATCAGGGTGGGATTCAAAGGCGATCGCCTCAATGGTAGGATTTGGTCTAACCCAGTCCCACAAGTTCACAGATTGCTGTTGATCCCTTGCTAATGTTGACCTTAACCCACTGTATGCCACCGGATCCCGAGGCAGCGATCGCCTTGACCCTTTCCCTCACCGCAGACGATCGCACTCGCAGTCGCCATCGATTTGAAACCGAAGAAGGAGAAGAGGTTCATCTCAAGTTACCCCGAGGGACCGTCTTAAGTCATGGCGACTGCCTCACCGATGACTCCGGGAACATCAGGGTTCTCGTCACCGCCAAACCGGAACCCACCCTGATAGTTACGGCTCATACTCCCCTGGATTTATTACGCGCTGCTTATCATTTAGGAAATCGTCACGTTCCTTTAGAAATTCACCCCGATTATTTACGTTTGACCATTGACCCGGTTTTAAAAACCCTGATAGAACAATTAGGATTAACGGTTCAAGAAGAAACTGCTCCCTTTCATCCAGAACTAGGAGCTTATCACTCTCATCAGGGTCAGTGACTGCGGTCCAAATAGATTGTTTCTTCTTGAATTTAACCCAATAAAATACCCTATTAATTAACTAATTAACTGATATTATTTTTGAATTTATGCTCACTGATTTTTCCTTATTATCCTTGTTGCAACTGGCGAGTCCGGCGTTACCTGTAGGCGCTTATAGCTATTCTGAAGGGTTGGAAATGTTAGTTGAACGCGGCATCGTCAACAGTGCAGAAACTCTCCAAAATTGGATGAATTGGGAATTGCGAGAAGGGTCAATTTCTTTAGATGGAGCGGTGATGGTGAGAGCCTCAAATGCAGCCCATACAGGCAATTGGGGAAAGGTCCAGGAGTGGAATCACTGGTCATCGGCAACCCGCGAAACGGAAGAATTGCGGCAACAGAGTTGGCAGATGGGAAATGCGTTACTGCGGTTATTGATGGCGCTTTGGCCGGTAGAAGACCGAGTTGAAGTCACTGCCTTGAGTGAGGAGGATTGTAATTTTGCAGTAGCCTTCGGGATTGCTGCTTCATATTGGCAGATTCCCTCGGATGTGGCTTTATTGGGATATTTACAGAGTTGGGCTTGTAATTTTATTGGGGCTGGGGTGAAACTGATTCCCCTGGGGCAAACCGCAGGGCAACAGCTATTATTTAATTTACAACCCAATTTGGTGACGGCAGTTCAAACAATTTTAAGGGTAGAAGATGATGACCTCAGCAGTTGCACTTGGGGGCTAAGTTTAGCGAGTATGCAGCATGAAAGTCAATATTCCCGATTGTTTAGAAGTTGAAGCTAGGGTGGTCATTTGTCCTTTGTCCTTTCAATTGTGGAATAATCAGGACAAAAAAACAGAACACCCAATGACATAAGACCAATGACTTAAGACCAATGACATAAGACCAATGACAAAAAACCTAATTATGAGTTCATTTCGTGTCGGAATTGCGGGTCCCGTGGGTTCAGGAAAAACGGCGTTAGTGGATGCATTGTGTAAAGCAATGCGCGATCGCTATAACTTGGCGGTGGTGACGAATGATATTTACACCCAGGAAGATGCTCAATTTTTAGTGCGATCGCAGGCCCTGGAAAAGGAGCGAATTATGGGGGTAGAAACGGGGGGCTGTCCTCATACAGCAATTCGAGAAGATGCCTCGTTGAATTTAGCTGCGATCGCCCAACTGGAACGGAGGTTTTTGACCCTGGATTTGGTATTTGTAGAAAGTGGCGGGGATAATTTAGCGGCGACTTTTAGCCCGGAATTAGTCGATCTCACCATTTATGTGATTGATGTTGCCGCTGGGGATAAAATTCCCCGCAAGGGAGGGCCAGGAATTACCAAATCTGATTTGTTAGTGATTAATAAAATTGACCTGGCCCCTTTAGTGGGGGCAGATTTGGGGGTGATGGAACGGGATAGCCAAAAAATGCGCGGCAGTCGGCCCTTTACCTTTACTAATTTGAAGACCCAAGAAGGACTGCAAGGGGTGATTGATTTTATTGAGGCTAATCTGGTTTAAAAAGTGGCACTTTTGTGCCGGTACTATAGCGAGATTGGAGACGGGGTTCAGGGGGGCGATCGCATCAAGTGCAAGCAAATCCCGGGACTCATGCGTATCTTAATCCGGTTCTTACAGGGTATGTTAAGGTCCATAAAGCTACCGTTACCCCTCGACCTCACAATTGTTAGAAATCGCAACATTGTCACAAATTGGCTCAGACTAAATATCAGAGGACTAAGGCTTGAATGCCTAGAAAATTTCTGTATCCAGAAATACAATTTGTTCCTGAGAAGATCGCTTTAATATCAAGGCTCTGATAGGAGCGAGTCAATGCCAGTAGGAGTACAAAAATAGGATGACACATCGACTTGGACGGCGTAAATTTCTGCTTTATGGTACCGCTGCCCTAGGAAGCAGCATTCTGCTGAAAGCTTGTACCGAGGGCAATGTAGCGGAAACGGATGCAGCAACTCCGGGGGCAGGTGGTGGCGTAGATACGATTAAGGTGGGAATCCTCCATTCCTTAAGTGGCACGATGGCGATTAGCGAACAAAGTGTCGTTGATGCAGAACAGTTGGCGATCGAGGAAATTAACAACGCTGGCGGGGTTCTCGGCAAGAAAATTCAGGCGGTTGTGGAAGATGGGGCGTCGGATTGGCCCACCTTTGCGGAAAAAGCCAGAAAACTGATTGATCGGGATAAAGTGGCGACGGTTTTTGGCTGCTGGACATCCGCCTCGCGCAAGGCCGTTTTGCCGGTGTTCGAGTCGAGTGGTCATATGTTATGGTATCCCGTGCAGTATGAAGGGCAAGAATGCTCTAAGAATGTTTTCTATACCGGGGCAGCCCCCAATCAACAGATTGAACCGGCGGTGGATTGGCTGTTAGAAAATAAAGGCCAGCAATTCTTTCTAGTCGGGTCCGATTATGTGTTTCCCCGTACCGCCAATACGATTATTAAGGCTCAACTTGAAGCCAAAGGGGGACAAACCGTGGGAGAAGATTATATCCCCCTCGGTGGCACGGAAGTTACCGCAATTATTACCAAAATTCAAGCGGCTTTGCCGGATGGTGGCGTGATTTTTAATACCCTCAATGGGGACAGCAACGTGGCCTTTTTCAAACAGATGCAAGGGGCTGGGTTGACACCGGACAAATATCCCACCATGTCGGTGAGTATTGCGGAAGAAGAAGTGCGAGCGATCGGGACTGAATATCTCAAAGGTCATTATGCCGCTTGGAATTATTTTCAATCGGTAAATACCCCCGAAAACCAAAAGTTTGTTCAGGCATTTAAGTCAAAATACGGCCAAAATCGGGTGACAAATGACCCAATGGAAGCCGCTTATATTATGGTTTATTTGTGGAAACAAGCGGTGGAAAAAGCGGGAACGGCGGATGATATTGAGGCCGTCCGTAAAGCCGCTGTGGGACAAACTTTACAAGCTCCAGGAGGTCTGGTTACCCTCCAAAATAACCATCACCTCTCAAAAACGGTCCGCATCGGTGAAATTGGGGATGATGGAATGTTTAAAATTGTCTCCGAAACCCCGGCCCCGGTTGACCCAATTCCTTGGAATCAATATGTGGCAGATACAAAGGGCTATTCCTGCAATTGGGAAGACCCGACTAAAGGTGGCAAGTACATGATGTAAAAATTGCCAAAACTTGGCAACGGTAATGTTTAGAGTTTAGAAGGTAAAGATAAGTCAAAGTATTTTTTCTTGACCTATTAAACTCTAAACCATTACAAGTAAAAGAAAATTAAACCCTTCGTGGAGATAATTTAACTCACCTATAATGGAACTATTTTTACAAAGCCTATTTAATGGCCTTAGCATTGGATCGGTTTTATTAATTGCGGCATTAGGATTAGCCATTGTCTTTGGCATTATGGGCGTGATTAATCTCGCTCATGGTGAATTGATGATGCTAGGAGCGTACACAACATTTGTTGTCCAAAATGTGTTTAGAGGATTTGGAGAACCCTGGTTTGGGTTCTATATTATTGCTGCACTGCCTTTGGCTTTTTTAGTGGCAGCTTTAGCAGGAGTTCTCCTAGAACGGGGGGTGATTCGCTACCTGTATGGACGACCCTTGGAAACCCTCCTGGCAACCTGGGGCGTGAGCTTGATTTTGCAACAATTGGTCCGGAGTATCAGTTGGCTGATGTGCCTTCAAATAGGGGTGTTTTGTCTGCTATTTTTTGGGGGATTGTGGGGGGTGAAGCGGCGTCCAGATTTTGAGCGGATTCGTAATGGGGCGATCGCCATTTTGCTGCCTCTTTCCGCTGGAATTACCCTGGCACTCGGTGCGATTTTAGGCAAATCTGCTGGACTAGCCCTCACTCAACCCTGGTTTGGCGCACAAGGGGTGGATGTGACGGCACCGGGTTGGTTGCGCGGAGGGATTCCCATTGGCACGTTCCAATTGCCTTATGTCCGGTTATTTATTATTGCCTTAACTGTGGTTTGTGTGGTCGGAATTTACTTATTTTTGTTGCGATCGCCCTGGGGATTGCGAATTCGTGCCGTTACTCAAAATCGCAGCATGAGTGCTTGTCTGGGAATTCCCACCCAAAAAGTAGATGCCTTAACCTTTGCGATCGGTTCCGGATTAGCTGGAATTGCCGGTTGTGCCATTAGTTTGCTCGGTTCCGTTGGACCGAATACGGGCCAAAACTATATTGTGGATGCATTTATGGTGGTGGTTGTCGGGGGAGTCGGCAAAATTATTGGAACCGTTGTTGCAGCACTTGCCATTGGATTGGTGAACTACATTATTGGTTCAGGAATTTTCATTTCAATGGTTTCTCCCGACAGTGCTTTATTTAATTTTTTGACCTTTTTTGCCACTACTAGCATGGCAAGAGTGATGGTATTTGTGCTGATTATTCTGTTCTTACAACTCCGTCCAGCAGGACTGTTTCCTCAGAAAGGACGCACGGTCGATGCCTAGGTTTAGAGGTCAGTTAAACGAGGTAAAAAAAACGGCATGAACCACGATAAATTTCCAGAGAAATGGGAAGACAAGAAACAGAAAGAAAGCTCCGGTAATAATAACAGTTGGATTGACCAATTGCTCCAGGTACAGGGCAAGGTTAATCAGGTTGCGAAGCAGAAACCGCGATTATTTGAACTCTCGGCGATTGGGGTCATTGCTTTAATCTTGATTGCCGTTATGCCTCTGCTCTTGTCTGATTTTCGCTTGGATTTGTTGCATCGGTATTTAGCCTTGGCGATCGTTGCCTTGGGGATTGATTTGATTTGGGGTTATACGGGATTGCTGAGTTTGGGACATGGGATATTTTTTGCCCTTGGGGGATATGCGATCGCCATGCATATCAAATTACAAATTCCTGAAACCGCCAGCAGTCAACTTCCCGATTTTATGGGACTTTATGGAGTAACGGAACTGCCTTGGTTTTGGGGACCCTTTTCCTCCTTTCCCTTCACGGCGATCGCCATCCTGTTAATTCCCGGCATCCTCGCCGCCTTTCTCGGATATCTCGTATTCCGAAATCGCATCCGAGGCGTCTACTTCTCCATTCTTACCCAAGCCGCTACCATCGTCTTTTTTAACTTCTTCAACGGACAACAAAAACTCTTCAACGGCACCAACGGACTCACAGATTTTCAAACCCTCTTAGGATTTCCCATCTCCCACCCAAACACTCAATATGGGTTTTATGTCCTTACCGTCATCCTATTAGCCGGTTCCTATCTCCTTTGTCGCTGGTTAACCTCGGGACGTTTCGGACGTTTACTCATTGCCATTCGCGACGATGAAAGTCGCGTCCGGTTTTCCGGTTACAATCCCACCGGATATAAAGTCTTAGTCTTTGCAATTTCTGCCGCTTTAGCTGGACTCGGAGGCGCACTATTTACCCTCAGAGCAGGTATCATTTCCCCCAGAGCAATGGATATTGCCTTTTCCATTGAAATGGTAATATGGGTTGCAGTCGGCGGTCGAGCCACCTTAATCGGAGCCATCCTCGGAGCCTTATTAGTCAACTACGGCAAAAGTTTCTTAAGTGAACAATTCCCCGAAATTTGGCTGTTTTTTCAAGGCGCACTCTTCCTAATTGTTGTCTTAGTTCTTCCCAATGGCATCGTTGGCTGGTTGCGGACCGAAGCGGGTAATTTCTTTCGCCGGATTACCGGACATCCGCGATATATGATTACCTATCCCCAGTTAGCAGAAGACCCCGAAATTCAACGGGAGCGTGAAACCCTGGAGCCTTAAAATCATCGACTCCTGATGAGTTGAGTTGGGAAATAGTCTAGTCATCCAGTGTCAGAGAGAGAGTCCGTGAACGAAAATATCTTAGAAATTGAAAATTTAACCGTTAGTTTTGACGGATTTAATGCCCTCAATAACTTAACATTCACCATGAATACGGGAGAGTTGCGGGTCATTATTGGTCCCAATGGTGCCGGAAAAACTACCTTTTTAGATGTGATTACCGGAAAAGTCAAACCCACCCTAGGGAAAGTTTTCTTTAAAGGACGAAACCTGCGGAAATATTCTGAAGATAGTATTGCTCGGTTTGGCATTGGTCGCAAATTTCAAACTCCACGGGTTTATCTAAATCTCACCCCTCGGGAAAATTTAGAAATTTCCTGCAATCGGAATAAAAATGTATTTCAAACTTTACTGAAACCGACCCCAGCATCGGAGCATAATACGGTCAAAACCTTGCTGGAAACCATTGGTTTAGTCGCTAAAGCAGATATTGCTTCGGGATTACTTTCCCACGGGGAAAAGCAATGGCTAGAAATTGGGATGTTGCTGGCTCAATCTCCCGATTTACTGCTCGTTGATGAACCCGTTGCCGGTTTAACCGATGAAGAAACCGCCCTCACCGGGGAATTACTGATTTCCTTGGCCCAAAGTCATTCCATTATTGTGATTGAACATGATATGGAATTCGTGCGACAAATTGCCCGCAAAGTCACGGTATTGCATGAGGGTTCGGTCCTCTGTGAAGGGAGTATCGAAGAAGTGCAAAATGACCCCAAAGTGATTCAAGTCTATTTGGGAAGTACAGAAGAACATGAAGAATAAGCCAGATTAATACCCGATAAGAACTGAGAATAAAGTTGATGAATTCAATTGACAACCTAGAAAAACCCTACCTAACAGAACCCTCACCCCATCGGATGCTACAAGTATCCGGGCTAAATGTTTATTATGGAGAAAGTCACATTTTGCGGGATGTGGATTTGAACGTATCCCCGGGACAAATGGTCTGCTTGATTGGACGGAATGGGGTCGGCAAAACCACTCTATTAAAAACGATTATGGGATTACTGCAACCTCGCAAGGGACAAATCTATTTAGAGGGTCAACCCATCATCGATAAATCGAGCGATCGCCGTGCTAAAATGGGCATCGGTTATGTCCCCCAAGGGCGGGAAATTATTCCCCGGTTAACGGTGAAAGAAAATTTAATTTTGGGCTTAGAAGCGCGACCCACTCGGCCTAAAAATCTGGAAATTTCTGATGAAATCTTTGAATTATTTCCGGTTTTAAACAAAATGTTGCATCGGATGGGGGGAGATTTGAGTGGCGGACAACAACAACAACTGGCGATCGCCCGCGCCTTGATGGGAAATCCTCGCTTACTCATCCTCGATGAACCCACGGAAGGCATCCAACCTTCGATTATTTTAGAAATCGAAGCGGCAGTGCGTCGGATTATCCAATCTAAGGGCATTTCGGTCCTGTTAGTCGAACAGCATTTGCATTTTGTCCGAGAAGCCGATTGGTATTATGCCATGCAAAAAGGAGGAATTGTGGCCTCGGGTTCCACTGAAGAACTCAGTAATGAAGTTATTCAACGATTCCTAGCGGTTTAATCCGAAAGTGGCAACACCCGGCGGGGGTTAAAACGATTGGCGGCCTCATAGCTGCGAGTCGGTTTCAACTGACATCTTGCACCATTCTCAACAACCGGCGGGGGTTAAAACTTTTAGCCTGTAGAGGCGCTTATAAAAGCGCCTCTACGGCGGGGGTTAAAACCCCCGCCTAATAGCTCAAGTCGGTTAAAAACCGACTGCAACTCTGATACACTGGCGACAACCGGCGGGGGTTAAAACGATTGGCGGCCTCATCGCTTGCATTCGGTTTTTAACCGACTGCAAGTCCTATCCCGTGGTGTTTTCAGTCGGTTTTTAACCGACTTTAGCTGTTAGGCGGGGGTTTAAACCCCCGCCGGTTGTTGAGAATGGTGCAAGATCTCACTCGGTTAAAAACCGACTGCAACTCTGATACACTGGCGACAACCGGCGGGGGTTTAAACGATTGGCGGCCTCATAGCTTGCATTCGGTTAAAAACCGACTGCAAGTCTGATACAGTGGTGTTTTCAGTCGGTTTTTAACCGACTTTAGCTGTTAGGCGGGGGTTTAAACCCCCGCCGGATTTGAGGAGGGTGCAACAGGTCAGGTTTTTACAGACTATGACAACCGGATTTCGGGTCAAACGGCACGCTATAGTTAAATTTGATGTAACCTGAATCCGAGAATTTGTGAGTAATAGTCAGACTGAAAATCAAGCCGTTCAAGGATGGCATGGCAGCTTAGAATTAGCCTACGCTCAATCGGGAACAGCTACCCAAATGGTATCGGCTAAGGCGACGGCCCCTCTCAAGATGCAGCGACCCTTTTATCCCGAAGGGGAAGGAGTTTGTCATAGTGTAATTTTGCATACCGCTGGGGGAATTGTAGGCGGTGATTCCCTGGGACAATCGATTCATCTCCAGGAAAATGCTCATGCTTTAATTACCACCGCAGCGGCGGCTAAAATTTATCGCAGTCTGGGTGAAGTTGCACGGCAAACTATTCAGATTCATGTCGATTCTGGGGCTTATTGTGAATGGCTTCCCCAGGAAAGTATTATTTTTAATGGGGCAATTTATCGCCAAGATTTACGGATTGAATTAGCACCGGATGCCCGATTTTTGTTGTGGGAAATTAACCGATTTGGACGGAGTGCCCGGGGGGAAACGTTTGTTCAGGGCTCGTGGCGATCGCAGACGGAAATTTGGCAACAGGGTCGTCCCCTGTGGATCGATCGCCAACATCTCCAGGGGAGTGAATCCGCAGTTGCCTCGAACTCCGCTTTAGCCGGTTTCCCCATTGTGGCAACTCTCGCCTGGATTGCGGACCCGGTGACCCCGGAACTGGTCCAAGAAGCGCGATCGCTGTGGGAAGCGCGTTCAAGTTTCTCCCAAGGCGAAGCTGGGGTCACCCGGCTCACTCACGGATTATTATGTCGATATCGTGGATCTTCGACCCCAGAAGTGCGAAACTGGTTTAGTGAAGTTTGGCAACTCCTGCGCCTGAGTTTTATAGGCCGTCCGAGTTGTCCTCCGCGAGTTTGGCCGATTTGAAGGACTTATTATGCAACTTTCTCCCCAAGAAAAAGACAAATTATTGATTTTTACCGCAGCGTTAGTTGCCGAACGCCGTAAAAATCGGGGCTTACTTTTAAATTATCCAGAAGCTGTGGCCTATATTTCTGCTGCTATTTTAGAAGGGGCGAGAGATGGCAGAACCGTTGCCGATTTGATGAGCTATGGTGCAACCTTACTCACCCGGGAGGAAGTGATGGAAGGCGTCCCGGAAATGGTGGCAGAAGTGCAGGTGGAAGCGACGTTTCCTGATGGCACAAAATTGGTTACGGTTCACAATCCGATTCGATAAGTTGAACCGATTTAATCTGAAATCCTACAGGTAAGAGGTGATGATGATTCCCGGAGAAATTATTGTTAAAACTGGAGAAATCGAGTTAAATGCGGGGCGAAAAACCGTCCGGTTGCAAGTCGCTAATGCTGGCGATCGCCCCATTCAAGTTGGCTCACATTATCATTTTTTTGAGGTCAATGAAGCCTTGAGTTTTGACCGAGATGCCGCCCGAGGAATGCACCTAGATATTCCCGCCGGAACTGCGGTGCGGTTTGAACCGGGAGATGAGCGAGAGGTGGAATTAGTTCCCTTTGTCGGCAGTCGTCAGGTGTATGGGTTTAATGGTCAAATTAATGGCCCACTGGACTCCTAATGCTCACAGTCTGTAACCGTCACTACTACCATTGTTAAGAATTTCTTTTAAAGTGGAAGCAGTCCTCACTCTCCCCCTGGTTCTTGCGGGAGTTCGGGGTGGAAAGTGGGGATAAATTCTCTCTAAAACTAGAAATATATAACTCATGGTAGATGTAAAATCGACGACACCGATTCATCAGGTTGTGATTGTGGGGGGTGGATTTGGGGGGCTGTATGCTGCCCAGTCCCTGGGTCGTGCTCCTGTCCAAGTCACCCTAATTGATAAACGGAATTTTCATTTATTTCAACCCCTGCTTTATCAAGTGGCAACAGGAACCCTTTCCCCGGCAGATATTGCCTCTCCCTTGCGTGGGGTACTCAGTAAAAATAAGAATACCAAAGTGCTGCTGGAAGAAGCGGTGGATATTGACCCAAAACAGCAGAAATTGAAGTTGGTAGGGGAAGAAATTAGATATGATACGTTAATTGTTGCCACGGGGGTGAGTCATCATTATTTTGGCAATGACCACTGGGAAGACAAAGCGCCGGGGTTAAAAACCGTCGAAGATGCCTTAGAAATGCGGCGGCGAATTTTCATGGCATTTGAAGCGGCAGAAAAGGAAACAGACCCGCAAAAACGTCAAGCTTGGTTAACTTTTGCGATCGCAGGCGGAGGACCGACGGGGGTGGAATTAGCCGGGGCGATCGCAGAATTGGCGCATAATACCTTAAAAGAAGATTTTCGCAATATTGACACCACAGAAGCGAAAATTTTGCTGTTAGAAGGGATGGATAGAATTCTACCGCCCTATCCCCCAGAATTGTCCGTGAAAGCGGAAAAATCTTTACATGAATTAGGGGTGACGGTACAAACCAATAGTTTGGTCACCAATGTCACAGAAGATGCAGTCACCGTCCGACGTAAAGATGGGGAGGAAATCATTCCCACGCGCACGTTATTATGGGCGGCAGGGGTGAAAGCGTCGGGAATGGGTGAAATTTTGGCCCAACGGACGGGAGTTGAACGCGATCGCGTTGGACGAGTGATTGTTGAACCTGATTTAAGTTTACCGGGATATCCGAATATTTTTGCGATCGGGGATTTGGCCCATTTTGCTCATCAAGATGGCAAACCTTTACCCGGGGTTGCGCCGGTTGCCATGCAGGAAGGGGAATATGTCGCCAAGGTGATTCAACACCGCTTCAAACAGAAGGAATATCCGCCCTTTCATTATGTAGATTTTGGCAGTTTAGCGGTGATTGGACGTCATGCAGCGGTTGTGGATTTAGGATTTATTCAATTTTCCGGCTTTATTGCATGGCTATTTTGGGTGTTTGTGCATATCTACTTCTTGATTGAATTTGACAATAAATTAGTGGTGATGATTCAGTGGGGTTGGAACTATTTTACTCGGAAACGAGGGGCGCGATTAATTACCGGAGAAGAGGCCAAAATGTTAATTGAAATTGATGGACGAGGGGACTATCATCTCCCCGAACTGGAAAAAGAAACCCTGGAAGTGTAAGCTGGAACCTGAATTTTGTGCCGAGTGAGGAGAATTTGGCGCAATGACCCGAAAAGCCGGCGATCGCAATATCACCCTGAGACACCCTATAAACAGGGCGATCGCCACTTTTCAAAATACAATTTTATCCACAACCTCCATCGGTTCATCGTCATCGGATAAAATATCCAGTAACCCATCCAGTTCAGTAATTTCCAACAGATACATCACTGATCCTTTCAGGTTACACAAACTTAAACGGCGGCCTGTTTTTTTAGCCAGTTGATTAGCGGAGATTAATGCCATTAATCCGGAATGACTCACCGTGGTGACTTCCCCTAAATCAATGAACCAGCGATTGTATTTTTCCCAGGCTAAACGAGCAATATTTTGTTGAAGCATCGCCGATGCTTTTAAGTCTAAATTTCCTTGGGGCTGAAGGACTACGTTCATACAAATTTCCTCTGGTGATGGGTCTGTATCTTTAGAATCGGCGAGAGTGCACTGGTTCACGCCCATTCCTGACTCTGCGTAAAAACACGAATGATTTCCCCTGACTTATGGTCAATATCCGTGATTTTGCGGGGATGTTGTGTGATGCAGAAACCTAGAAACAGCGATCATTTGGCAGAACTTCGGTGATCCCAATCACTGACAAGTGGCGACTATTCAACTATAAGAAGCTGAAATCTTAGTCTAGCAACCCATTTCCAGGATGAAGCCCTCGGAATCCGGCAATCCACTGACTGTTTGACGGGATTGGGGTGTAATGACCTCTGACTTTAATGAGTCCGGATTTCCCTACAATTACATGGCGTCGGGAAGCCATTCCCACTCCTCTCTACCTTTCCTCGGGCAATACCCACAGCCTATTGGACTCCTTCAGATCGGTCCCATCGGTATTCCCCAGCTATTAGGGGTCTGCAAAAAGCCGGTTTATGTTGCCATAAACCGGCTTTTTTGCTAAATTATTGACTGAAATAGCATCAAAAATAGTGAACAAAAAGTTGATAATTTGACTCCGTTTAGAGTTCATTGTTTTTTTTTACATCAAACCTCGCAACGTCGATGGCTTAATCCACCACTCGAATTAAACCCTGGTGGATGAGGTCGAATACCTGGTTGATTTTATACCACTCGGCCTCGCCGATCGCCTCTGGGGATAGCAAGCCCGACATCAACAGTTGTTGATCCAACCGAGTAATCTGACGAAATTTAAAAATTCTTTCGAGGATTTCATCGGTTGATATGGGCGTTCTCTGGTTGGTTGTATGCAGGGTTTCCCCGTAAGTCATAGTTATTTAGAAAAACTCGACAGTTTCAAGTATCAAGTTTCTGGAAGCGGGGGGTTGCGATCGCCCGCATACAAAACCCATGAATTTGATCAGATCATCTCGGAGATCTCGATCATTGACATTTACAAATGAAGGAGGTAATCCTCCGATGAGGGGTTTAACCCCTAGCCCTATCCAGGCGGTTACATCAAGATGACGGGGGTGAAGGGGTCACTACGAACGTTTGTAGTAACCCCTTCAGGGGTTATCTGAAGAGGGCGGAATCAGAGGGTTCAGTCCCTACCAATCGGGTACCGCATTAGGCAGGAAGGGTGAAGGTGCGATCGCCGATGGGAATCTGAGGGACTCGTCCCCCCCCAAAATAAATCCGCTGAAAATAGCGATCGTACTGAGTCCCATTTCTGAGGCGATTAATTTTCACGCCACTGTAACCGCCTCGGGGAGTAGAATGAATGAATTGGGAATTACCAATATAAATCCCCACATGAGTGGCTAACCGGCGATTTTCACTGAAAAAAACTAAATCCCCAGGTTGTAATTCATCCAGGTTTTGCAACGTTGCCGCCACAGGTTGAGAATAGAATTGTTGCTGATAGGCATCCCGAGGTAAGTAAAAATTTCCCTCGCGAAAAACCGTCTGGACGAAGCCGCTACAGTCGAGACGATTGCCGACGGTTCCCCCCCATAAGTAAGACCCACCTCCATATTTTTTCTGCGGCATAAATTGTTGGGCAAGTTGAATCAGGGGAGTTTTATCCCAAAGCAATTGAGGAGAAATTACCTGGGAATTTGACAATTGCAGGGTGTGATTATCCGGTAATCTAACGGTGATTTTATCCCCGGAAGTTTCTTGAGGAACTACAGGGAGGCGAGTTCCTAAATACAGGGGTTGGGGTTGAGAAATCGTCTCGGTGAGTTGCACTTTCGGGGCATTGATCCAAGCCTCAAAGGTCGGGCGATCGCATTCCAGCAAATCTTGCCGTTGAATCCAAGCCAGATATCCATCATCTTCTACTCTGACTCGCACAAATTTACCATCAGCACTATAATCTAATAGCCTGAGTGCAGTTCCCATCCGCACTTGGGTGGCTAAGTCGCGAATTTCTAGGGTCGGTTTGGTATAGAGATTGCTAAAAGTTTTGACCGTAATGCCATAATCTAAATCAATATCAGAATAGGGGAAAATTGCTAAATGGGATTCCGCCCCATTGGGAAAAGTTTCGAGAGCTAATTTTTCAATTAAATCCCGTTCTGGGGCCGTTAAAACTTTCCCATTCAACACCGGGATGTTGCCACGAGAAGTAATACTAACCTGGAAGACTGTATCTCGCTCAATGCGAGCATAAGGTTCTAATCGGGTAATCGTTCCCGATTGTTGAGGAGCAATATCAAAAAAGACTTGTCGGCGATGGAGTTGCTGTTGTAAAAGCCGTTCCATCTGCGGGGTCAATCGATTTACAAAGGTTTGGATATCGGCGGGAACGGCGTTTCCGGGATGGGAGAAACTGACGGCGAGTAAAAACGTTAATAATCCAATCCAAAACGAGGTTATTTTGAGCTTAAATGGGTTAAATTTCATCGTAATTCTGTTGTTTTGTAGCAGCAATTAAGGCTCATGCCTAGCCGATGTTTCATGTTTCCGGGAGCATCTCAATTTTGCCTAAAAACCGATCGAACCTCTCCCCCCTCCCCACCTCTTTTAAGGCCCTCTCTTCTATAGAGAGGTGGTTCGGGGGCTGGGGGGTTAGGTTTCTTTTCATTCTTGAGATCCTCCCCTGTTTCAAGCCCTCACCCGCCAATCCGGATAGTCTATTTCTGAATGGGGCGGGAGTCGCTTGTGTGGGAACGAAGCTTCCCTCGCTATAGCCTTCTCTTACCTGCGGTGGGTCATAAAGGTCAGGGGCGAGATTGCCCGGATTTCCTGATGAGTGGAGGCTGCATCCGAAGGCCGATCGCGCTGATTATCCAGTGAGAAATTCCGTGAGCATTCAGGTCGGTGAAGCGGTGGTGTGAGAGGTTATTTTAAATCTAACTGGAGGTGAACTGGGGAGGAAGTATAGCCCGGATGAATCCAGAGGCTAAGGGTGGGGGATTGAGGGGTTCTATGATTGGGGAGGACTGTCAGTTTGGGGGAGTTATGAATCATTCTTAAATGGCCGAGGAAATTCCGATTCAATTCGTCGGAGAAATCGTATTCCGGGATACAATAAGTAGAGATTCTTTATCCCGTTATCTTGATGATTTATGTTCAAGAACGCGATCGCCACTATGGTGATGCACTGGGTCAAACAGGTCCCTCTACGTCGGGTTTTAATTATTCCTTTTGTGCTGCAAATTGTGTTGGCGGTGGGGTTGACGGGATATCTCTCTTATCGGAACAGTCAAGAGGCGATCGCCCAACTCGCTTACCAGTTGATGGATGAAGTCAGCGATCGCCTCAAACAACAACTCACCCAACATCTGGCCATTCCCCACCAAATCAATCGCATCAATGCCGAAACGGTTCGCAACGGTCAACTCAATCTGGCGGATCCTGAGAACCTTGAACGCCATCTCTTTCAACAGATCCAGGTGTTTAAAGAGGTCAGCCACATTTTAGTGGGCACAGAACAGGGAGTATTGCGAATTGCCTCTTCGTATCCCGTCTGGGGAATGCTGATGTCAGATCCCCTCGAACAGAACTTAATCTATTATTATCGCCTGGGGCAGGATGGTAAAAAAACTTACTTGATTGACTCCTGGAGGCAACCGCCAGTCCAGCAGCGTCCCTGGTATCGTCAAGCCGTGGAGGCAGGTCAACCCACTTGGGTGCCTATTTTTGAGGTAGGGAATGGTTCGGACCTCTCCCTCAATGCGAGTTATCCCCTCTATGATCCTCAGAGTGGGGAACTGCTAGGGGTGTTTTCTGCCGCCTCTGATCTTTCGTTGATTCCTGAATTCCTCGCCAAGTTGAGGGTTGGGAAAAAGGGACGAGTGTTTATCATGGAACGGAATGGTTTGCTCGTCGGCAGTTCCAGCTTGGAACTCCCCTATCGCATCCGGGAGGACCATCAAACTCAACGGTTGCAACGACTTCAGGGGATAGAGAGTCAAGACCCTTTGGTTCAAAAAACCAGTGAATATTTGCGATCGCACTGGACCAATTGGCAGACCCTGAAGAAACCTGAACACTTAGAGTTTCGCATCGAGGGAAATCTTCATTATTTACAACTGGTTCCCCTACAGGATGACTTGGGGTTAGATTGGCTGATTGCCGTGGTGATTCCTGCGGAGGATTTTATGCAGGACATTGAGGAGAACACTCGTCTGATGGTTTTTCTTTGTATTCTGGCCCTCTTTGGGGCGATCGGCTGCGGACTGATGACCTCCGCCTGGATCACCGAACCGATTTTATCCCTCAATTTAGCCGCGAAAGATATAGCTAAAGGAGAACGGCACAAACCCGTCAAAATCTCTGAGATTCATGAAGTGGGAGAATTAGCCCTTTCCTTTAATCAAATGGCACTCCAACTCCAAAACTCCTTAGCGGAACTGCAAACCTTAAATCACGCCCTTTCCCAGAGTGAACGCCGCTTGCATGACTTTCTGGAAGCCTTGCCTGTGGGGGTGACGGTGATGAATCCCGATGGCAGTCTGGCCTATGTTAATCCCACGGGAAAATGCTTGTTTAGAAAGGGAATTGTTGCCGATATCACCGCCAAAGATTTATCGAAAACCTATCAAGTCTATCGGACCGGGACGGATCAACTTTACCCCACAGAACAACTCCCGGGCATCCGGGCATTACAGGGGGAAACCGTGATGGTTGATGATTTAGAAATTCGCTTTGATGAGGGGCAGACTGTTCCTTTGAAAGTTTATTCAATTCCGATTTATAACTCCGAAGGAGAGATTATTTATTCTATTAATGCCTATGAAAATATTGGAGAAATCCAGCAAGCGAAAGCCGTTCTAAACGATTATAATCGAGTGTTAAAACAACAAATTGAAGAACGAACGGCTGAATTAGTGGCGGCCAAAGAAGCGGCGGAAATTGCGAATCGGGCGAAAAGCCGCTTTTTAGCCAATATGAGCCATGAATTGCGAACCCCCCTAAATGCGATTCTCGGTTTTACTCACTTGATTGGACGCCATCCCTCCTTACCGGCGGAATGTCGAGAACAGACTGAGATTATTCGGCGCAGTGGTCAACATCTGTTAACCCTGATTAATGATGTTTTAGATATGGCGAAGATTGAATCGGGACGCATCAGTGTCACGGAAACCCGTTTTGATTTGTATGGCTTACTCGATGATGTGAAATCGATGTTTTGCTTTAAAGCCCAGGAAAAAAGATTGCAGATTTCTGTAGACTACGGTCCCGAGGTTCCCCGATATTTACAGACCGATGAAATGAAACTGCGACAGGTGTTGATTAATTTATTGGGAAATGCCATAAAGTTTACCCAAACCGGGGGGGTGGGTTTATGGGTGAGACGATGGAGTGCGGATCAGGAATCGGGGACGGTTTTGGACCATCAAGGGGGGGTGATTTCCCGGCTTCCTGGGAATATGTTGGCCTTTGAAGTGAGAGATACCGGACCGGGAATTGCCAAGGAAGATATCGAGAATCTCTTTGATGCCTTCGTACAAACCAAAAGCGGATCTATCTCTGCGGAAGGAACGGGACTGGGATTACCGATCTCGCGCAAGTTCGTCCAACTGATGGGAGGGGAGATCACCCTAGAATCTGAACTGGGAAGGGGTAGTTGCTTCACGGTTTATCTGCCGGTGAAGGAAGTCTCGGAAATTCCCGAGGCGACTCCAGAGAGGGCAACCTGTCCAGTGGCCCTGGCCCCGAACCAACCCCGGTATCGGATTGCGATTGTGGATGATCAATTAGATAATCGGCAACTGTTAGTTGCGTTGTTGTCTCCCTTCGGCTTTGAACTGCGGGAAGCGAGGAATGGGCAAGAGGCGATCGCCCTGTGGTCAGAGTGGTATCCCCATCTGATGTTTATAGATATGCAGATGCCGGTCCTGGATGGTTATCAAGCCACCCAGCAGATTAAAGAGATGGCCTCGGATCAGGAAACTGTGATTATTGCGGTTACCGCGAGTATCCTCCCCTCAGAAACAGCCAGTATCCTTTCGGCAGGATGCGATGATTGGATTCGCAAACCCTTGGATGAATCCGTTATCTTTGAGACAATACAGAACTATATCGGTGTGCGCTTTATTTATGAAGAAAAATCCCATCCAGAGCCCTCTTTCTTCACGCCCCCGATGTTACTCAATCCAGGATTGCTGTCGGACTGGCCTTCAGGGATTCTCGAAGAACTGGAACGGGCAGTAGTCTGTATTGATGTGGCGGCAATGAACCAGGCGATCGCCCAAATTGCCCTCCATCCCCCCGAGGAAAATGCCGCGATCGCAAAGGCCCTGAAACAGTGGGTCGATGAATTTGATTATCCGAGTATTTTGTCATTTATTCGTCAGAGTCAATTATAAAAATGAACAGCCCTAAACCTGCCGATAATATATTAGTCGTAGACGATACCCCGGAGAATCTGCGCCTGTTAACCCAAGTCTTATCCCAGCGGGGGTATGTGGTTCGGCCAGTCCTAGAGGGTCTTTCCGCGATCGCCGCTGCCCTCGTGCATCCCCCGGACCTAATTTTGCTGGATATTTTGATGACCCAACCCGATGGCTATGAAGTGTGCCAACTCCTGAAATCTGACCCCAGGACTCGGGATATTCCGATTATTTTTCTAACGGCTTTAAGTGATGCCCTGGATAAAGTCAAAGCCTTTTCCCTGGGGGCAGTTGATTATATTACCAAACCCTTTGAGGTCATTGAGGTCATTGCCCGAATTGAGAATCAACTGCGCTTGCGATCGCTGCAAAAAGAACTGGAAACTCAAAATAATCACCTCCAACAAGAAATCCAAAATCGTCTATTAGCAGAAACTGCCCTCCTAGACCGGGCCGAAGAACTTCGCATCCAAAATACCCTCTTAACCGACCTCGCCAGAAGTCCCGACCTCTATCAGGGAGATAAGACAGCCGCCTTTCACAAACTTATTGCTGCGGCTGTCAACTATTTAAACCTCGATCGCGCGGGGGTGTGGTTGTATGACGAACGGGGAACAAGACTGGAACGATTCGCCCACTTTGAAAAGAATTTAGAAGGAATTGAGGCAGTCAATCCCGATCTCCTCGGAGAGTATTTAGTCTCCCTACAAACCGCCTCCACAGACTCCCTCACTTTTGTCTGCCACTGCGACTTGGAGAACCCCACCAACTCTCCCCAGCAACCCGGGCTAATCGGTGGCCTTTCCCTGGCCCCGATCCGCCAGGACGGTCAAACCATTGGACTCTTAGAAAGTGCCAGGTTCACCCCCGATCGCCTCTGGACCCCGGAGGAGGAAAACTTCATTCGGTCCCTGGCGGACCTGGCTGCGGTTACGTTGCAAGGGGCCAAACGACAACAGGCCGATCGCCAGCGTCAGATTACGGAAGAAAAATTTGCCTTAGCCTTTCGCGCTTCTCCTGATGCGATCGCCATCCTTTCTTGGCCCGAATGCCGGTATTTAGAAGTTAACGACGGGTTTTGTCAGCAACGGGGCTATTCTCGTGCAGAAATCCTGGGGAAAACTTCTGAAGAACTCAATTTTATTGTCAATCCAGAAGCCGCTACCGCCATTCGGGAGCAATTTCGCCAGCAACGCAGCCTGACCAACATAGAAACCCAAATTCGCACCCAAACCGGGGAAATCAAAACCCTTCTGATCTGTTCGGAATTCGTTGAGATGGATGGGAATCCCGGCATTTTAACCTTTAGTAAAGATATCACCGATCGCGAACGAAACCGACTCGCGATCGAACAACAATTACATCGGAGTAATTTGCTGCGGGAAATCACTGAGCGCATTCGCAGCGAAATCGAAACCCAGCAAGTCTTTGAGACCGCTGCAAATGCGATCGGACGGGCTTTTAAAGTCTGTCGTTGCGTGATTCATACCTGTGTAGAGGAACCTGTGCCGATGATTCCCGTAATCGGTGAATATTTAAGCCCGGGTCATTCCTCCCTCAAACCCCGAACCATTTACCTGGCAGACAATCCGGGCTTAGAACGGTTGCTCTTTGAGGAACGGGCGATCGCCTACGATGATGTCAATACCGACCCCAGGCTGGAGAGTGCCAATTCCCTGCATCGACAAATCACCATCAAGTCGATGCTATCCGTGGGGATTTTTTATCAAGGTCAAGCCAATGGGATTATCAGTTTGCACCAGTGCGATCGCTTTCGTCAGTGGACCGCACAAGAGGTAGAACTGATCGAGGCGATCGCGGCGCAACTGGGAATTGCGATCGCCCAAGCCCGACTCCTGGAAGAGGAAAAACAAGCCCGCCTCGCCTTTGAGCAACAAAATATCCAGTTACAACGAGAAATCACTGAGCGCCGCATCACCCAAGAAGCCCTCCGGCACAGCGAACAGAAATATCGAGCCCTGGTAGATGCCTCACAAGATGTCATTTGGTCTATCGATATCCGGGGCTGTTATACCTTTGTTAATCCAGCAGTGGAAAAAATTTACGGTTATACCCCCACCGAAACCCTCGGCTGCAAATTAACTCAATTTGTCGCCTTGGAATACCGCAAGCAGGAAAGAAAGCTCCTGGAACGGCTGCTGCAAGAGGGAGAACCCCTGCTTCAACATGAAACCCGCTATCAGCGTCAAGACGGCAAACAGATTTACGTCCTGGTGAATGCGATCGCCTTACGCGACTCGGAAGGGCGGATTCGCGGGGCCACCGGAACCACCATCGATATCACCGAACGCCGACAGCAAGAAGAAGCCTTGCGAGCAATGGTAGAAGGCAGCGCTGCCGCCGGTGGCATGGAATACTTCCGGTCCTGCGTTCGCTCCATCGCCAACGTGCTACAAGTCAAGTATGCCCTCCTTGCGGAATATAGCAACTCGACCCAAAATCGGGCCCGTTCCCTGGCCTTTTGGACCGGCAGTAGCTGGAGTGAACCCATCGAATATGAACTCCCAGGAACCCCCTGTGATGTGGTGCTGAAAACGGGCAAAACCTGTTATTATTCCCACTCTCTCCAGAATCTATTTCCCTCGGATCTCGGCTTAGTTACTCTCAATGCCGAGAGTTATCTGGGTTTACCCATCCAAACGGCCCAGGGCGAAATCTTAGGCTATCTGGCAGTCCTCGATGACAAACCCATGTTTGCCACGGCTCACACTGAATCCATTTTAAAACTTTTTGCCGATCGCGCTGCTGCGGAAATCCAACGCCTGAAATCCGAGCAAGCCCTGCAACAAAGTGAGCAACGATTCCGGGCCATTTTCAACTCCATGTTCCAATTTATCGGCCTGCTTAACCCCGATGGCACTGTCTTGGAACTGAATCAAACCGCCCTAGATTTTATCGGTTTAGAACAGGCCCAAGTGGTCGGTCAACCCTTCTGGGAACTGCCTTGGTGGAATCGCTCAGCGGCACTGCAACAGCAACTCAGGGAGGCCACATCCCAGGCATCCCAGGGGGAATTCATCCGCTATCAAGTCGAAGCCACAGGGGTTTTAGGGATAACTCTCACCCTAGATTTTTCCCTAAAACCCGTTCTGGACGAACAGGGGAGGGTAATCTTGCTGATCCCGGAAGGACGAGATATCAGCGATCGCGTTTTGGCGCAAGTCCAGTTACAACAAACCACAGAACGCCTACAATACTTGCTCAGTTCCAGTCCAGCGATTATCTATAGTGCGGATCTCGCTAACTATCGCGCCACCTTTATGAGTGAAAATGTCCAGATGATCCTGGGGTATGAAGCGCGGGAATTTTTAGAAAACCCCAGGTTTTGGATAGATCGGATTCATCCAGAAGACCGCGATCGCCTCTTTGGTAAAATCTCCACCCTCGTCTCCCAACGCAGTGTGAGCGAGGAATATCGCTTTCTCCATGCCGACGGCACCTATCACTGGGTTGACGATCGCATGAGATTAGTCCGAGATGAAACCGGCAATGCTACAGAGTGCGTGGGGTATTGGATCGATATCACAGAGCGGAAAATCGCCCAACAGGCATTCCAGGCATCGGTGCGGCGCTATCAAACCTTAGCAGAAGCCTCTCCCGTGGGGATTTTTCACACCGATGCCGCAGGCAACTGTCTCTATGTGAATCAACGCTGGTGTGAAATTACGGGACTATCCTTGGCTGAATCTCTAGGACCGGGATGGATGAGTACCTTGCACCCGGAAGACCGCAGTCGCGTGAGTCAAGAGTGTCATACAGCCTCGGAACATCAAATCCCGTTTAAGTCCGAGTATCGGTTCTTGCGTCCGGATGGAAAAATTACCTGGGTCATGGGTCAGACGATCGCCGAAATCAATCCCGACGGGACTCTAAAAGGATACATTGGCACGATTTCCGATATCAGCGATCGTAAACAAGCCGAAAATGAACTGTTAGAACGCTCGGAACGCGATCGGGCCATTTTTATCTTGTTCCAACGGATGCGCCAAACCTTGGAACTAGACCAGATTTTCGCCGCGACAACGGAGGATTTGCGACAACTCCTAGAAAGCGATCGGGTCGTCGTCTATCGATGTCCTCCTGAACCCGATATAAACTCGATCTGGGAGTCCGTGGGTCAAGAATGGGTCCCCCTGTTGGCGGCACCGGATGGGAAACCCCCAGAGAAATACCTCCGGGATCAAGGGTTGAGGGATACTGAAGCGGCTTTGAATGCCTGGAACTTGACCCTGGAAGCCCTGGACCAAAGCGATCGCCAACCCGACCCCCTCTATCCCCACCCGTCGGATGTGCCCGGGCTGGTGATCCCCGACCTCACCCAGGCCCCTTTAAACCCCGACGAACTCTCCCATCTGTCTCGATTGCAAGCGCAAGCCTATGTGATCGTCCCGATTTTTGCCCATAATCAACTCTGGGGACTGTTGGCGATTTACCAAAATAGCGGTCCGCGCTATTGGAAACAAGCCGATGTGAATATTGCCATCCAAATTGCCACGCAATTAGGGGTAGCCTTGCAGCAAGCGCAACTGCTCGAACGGACGCAAAAGCAAGCTCAGGCCCTACAAAAAGCGGCGATCGCTGCTGATACCGCCAACCGTGCCAAAAGCGAGTTTCTGGCGAATATGAGTCACGAACTGCGAACTCCCCTGAATGCTATCCTTGGCTTTTCCCAGGTGATGACCCGCGATGCTTCTTTAAACAGCCAACAGGCGGAGCAATTACGGATTATTAATCGCGCTGGAGAACATCTGCTGGATTTAATTAATGACATTTTGGAAATGTCTAAAATTGAAGCAGGCCGCACCGGGTTTCATGAAGTCAGTTTCGACCTCTGGGATTTGCTGGACAACCTGGAAACCATGTTGCGACTCAAGGCTAAATCTAAAGGGTTACAACTTGATTTTGAGATTGATTCCCAAGTGCCACAGTTTATCAGCACCGATGAAGGAAAACTGCGTCAGGTGTTACTCAATATTTTGGGGAATGCGATTAAATTTACCAAAACTGGGGGGGTTTTCCTGCGGGTCCGGGCTCTCACCGACGAGGGGACGCCACCGGGGGAACCCGTTCTAGGCGATCGCCTCAAGAAACTTTACTTTGAAATCGAAGACACAGGTCCGGGAATTGCTGCTCACGAGATGCACCGGCTATTTGAACCCTTTTCTCAAACCGAAAGCGGGATAAAATCGGGACAAGGCACGGGTCTGGGGTTACCGATTAGCCAGAAATTTGTGGAACTGATGGGGGGACAGATTCAGGTTCGCAGTACCCCCGATCAAGGGACGGTGTTTTCCTTTGACTTGACCCCCGGTCAAGGGGAACCTGTGCCTTGTTCCCAGGGACTCACCAAACCCCGGGCGATCGCCTTAGCACCCAATCAGCCGGAATACCGAATCTTAGCCGTCGATGATGCCTTTGAAAGCCGTCTACTGCTGATTACCCTGTTCTCCGGATTAGGGTTTTCCGTCCGGGGTGCGGCCTCGGGTCGCGAGGCCCTGGAAATTTGGGAAAACTGGGACCCCCATTTAATTTGGATGGATATGAGGATGCCGGACATGGATGGATTTCAAGCGACTCGACTAATTAAAGCCACCCCAAAGGGGCAAAACACCGTCGTGATTGCTTTAACTGCGAGTGCTTTTGAAGAAGACCGTCAACTGGTGCTTGCTGCCGGATGCAATGATTTTATTCACAAGCCTTTTCGGGAAGAAGTTTTGCTCTCTAAGGTGGTTGAGCATATAGGGGTACGATATATTTATGATGAGCCCTTAGAGTCAGACTCCCCCAACAGGATTCAAGGTGCAACGGAGGATTCAGCCTTTATTCTTGAGCCTCAATCTTTCCAAGTCATGCCCCGGGATTGGGTGGTGCGCGTTTATGATGCAGCCTGCCAATGTAGTGATGATATGATTTTAGAGTTAATTGAGGAAATTCCCCCAGAAAATGCTGCGTTCGCCAAGGCACTGACGGAACTGGCCAATAACTTTCAATTTGAAACAGTAATGGCATTTATTAAACAGGAGACATCATGAATTCGGCATCCCAGGAGCATACCCCTAAAGATATTTTGATTGTTGATGATACCCCGGTCAATCTCCGAGTCCTGGCTAAAATACTCAGCGATCGCGGCTATAAAGTCCGCAAAGCCCTGAATGGTCAAATTGCTCTGACTGCTTGTCAAACTCTGTTACCCGATGTCATTTTACTAGATATTATGATGCCGGATATGGATGGTTATGAGGTTTGTCAACGGCTGAAATCGGACCCCAAAACTCAGGATATTCCGATCATTTTTATCAGCGCACTGGAGGATGAATGGGATAAAGTTAAAGCTTTTAAAAGTGGGGGGTCTGATTATATTACCAAACCTTTTCAAATTGAAGAGGTCCTCGCCCGAGTTAAACATCACCTAACCATTCAACAACTCCAATATCAACTCAAGGTCCAAAAGGCAGAATTGCAAGCCTTAAATGCTCAACTGGTGCGGTCTAATCTGGAACTAGAGCAATTTGCTCATGTGGCATCTCATGATTTACAATCTCCCCTCCAAGTGATTATAGGCAATGCGGATTTGCTAACTTGGAAATATGAACAGCAACTCGGTCCCGATGGCGAGCGCTATCTGACAAATATTATTGATGCTTCTGGGAGAATGACCCAACTGATTCAGGACTTACTGACCTACTCTAAAGTCGGCATTCCCCCCCAACCCCAAAGTTTTGAATCCATTGATTCCAATTTTGTGTTAGAAGAAGCTTTGGCTAATTTAAGCGGGGAAATTTCCAAAAGTGGGTCGATTATTACCCATTCCCACCTGCCCACCGTCCGGGGAAACGAGAGTCAATTGATGCAGCTCTTTCAAAATATAATGGCTAACGCTATTAAGTTTAGACTCCCGGATGTTTCTCCACAAATTGAGGTTTCCTGTAATCAAAATAATCGGGAAGAATGGCAGTTTGAAATCCGGGATAATGGCATTGGCATCGACCCGGACCAAGGCGATCGCATCTTTGAGGCATTTTATCGCCTGCATTCCTACGATGAATATCCGGGTACCGGCATTGGGTTAACCCTCTGCAAAAAAATCGTCGAACGTCACGGGGGTAGACTCTGGTTTGATTCCATTAAGGGGGAGGGGACCTCATTTTATTTTACCCTCCCTGCCCTAAAATCCTGAACCGACAAGGGTGATTGTTCAAGATTTATTCGGTAATGCTTCGCATCCATTTGGTTCAGTTACTATTCAATTCATACCCTTTCAACCTTTCCGACCGATGACTTCTTAAGTTGACCACATGGACCAATCAATCGTTAAAAAAGGGGGAGATAGCCAGCATGAAAAAACTAATAAAATTTAGGGGTAAGCTATCACCGGCTCTATCTATCCTAGTTACCGTCAATCCAGAAGGGTTCACCCAATTGGCATCCGCACTAAATCGGCTCAATCCTGGGCAGTTTTAATCATACAAAGGATGCACAGATTATGATTGAAGGATTAGATACCCCATGCAAAGGAAACATTCTGGTCGTCGATGACAACGCTAATAATTTGCGGGTCTTATCTTCTATTTTAACCAAGCATGGCTATTATATTCGTAAAGCCTTGAATGGAGAAATGGCGATTACTGCGGCCCATGCCTTAATCCCAGATTTAATTCTCCTGGATATTAATATGCCCTCCATGAACGGGTATGAAGTTTGTACCGCTTTAAAACAATCCGAAAAAACTCGCAATATTCCCATTATTTTTATCAGTGTTTTAGATAATGTTTTAGATAAAGTAAAAGCCTTCCAAGTGGGGGGAATTGATTATATTACCAAACCCTTTCAGCTAGAAGAAGTTATTGCTCGTATTGAAAATCAACTCAAAATTCAACGCTTACAAGCAGAACTCCAAGAAAAAAATCGAATTTTAGAAGAAAAAAATATCCTACTGAGGACGGAAATTGAACAGCGTAAAAATGCAGAAAATGCTTTAAAAAAAGCTAATCTTAAATTACAAAAATTAGCCTGTATAGACGGGTTAACAAAAGTCTCAAATCGCCGTAAATTTGATGAATATTTTAAACAAGAATGGGTTCGTTTAGTGCGACAAAATCATCCTTTATCCTTAATTTTATGCGATATTGACTATTTTAAAGCCTATAACGATACTTATGGCCATCCCGCCGGAGATGAGTGTTTAAAACAGGTTGCTCAAGCCATTTCTCAGGCAGTCAAACGTCCGGCAGATTTGGTGGCTCGCTATGGCGGTGAAGAATTTGCTGTCATTCTTCCCCATACCAATTCCCTTGGAGCCTTATCCGTCGCCCGCAACATTCAGCATAAAATACAGCAGCTAGATATTAAACATTGTGCATCTGATGTCTGCAATATCGTGACCATCAGTCTGGGAATTTGTACAATGGTTCCAACCGGGGAAAAATCCCTAGATTCCTTGATTTTGAGCGCCGACAAAGCCCTTTATCAAGCCAAGCAAACCGGAAGGAATTGCTATTGTACTTACCTACATCAATCGGAGGGAGAATCGTTTAAATGTGGGGATTTTCAAGGTGAATTTCTCCAAAAAACGCAAGAATAGTCTGTTGTTTGTAAAATAAAACAAGTCCTCATCTCGGGTGATTTTCTCGTTAATTGGGCGTAATTTCCCGAGAGTCAGCAAGAAATGCTGTTGTCTTCTCTCTAGTGTAAGGCTTAGGGATTGGGCATAATCTCCTCGACAAAATTTTTAAAGTTTGATAGACTAAAGCGCATTAAGCTTTTCAAATTTTATGGATTGAGAGATCCTTTATAATCTGATGAATAAAAATAACACGAGCCCCGACGAACCCGCAGATATTCTGATTGTTGATGATACCCCCGCTAATCTCCGGCTTTTGTCCATGATTCTCACCCGCAAAGGGTATCGGGTTCGTAAGGCTATCTCCCCTCATCTGGCACTGAATGCTGTAGAACTCAGTTTACCTCACTTGATTTTGCTGGATATTAATATGCCTCAGATGAATGGGTATCAGGTTTGTTCCAAGCTCAAGGCAAATCCCCAGACTCGGGAAGTTCCGATTATTTTTATTAGTGCGCTCGATGATGTGTTTGACAAAATCAAAGCCTTTGAAGTGGGGGGGAATGATTATATTACCAAACCGTTTCAGGATGCCGAAGTTTTAATCCGCGTGGAGCATCAATTAAAGTTGCGATCGCTGCAAATGGAATTAATAGATAAAAATCGGATAGTAGAACAAACTTTAACGGAACTTAAACAGGCCCAAAATCACATTATTCAAGATGAAAAAATGGTGAGTTTGGGCCAACTCGTGGCCGGAGTTTGCCACGAAATCAACAATCCGGTTAATTTTATTTCTGGCAATCTGATTTATGTCAAAACTTATGTAAAGCAATTATTAGGGTTGCTCCACGAGTATCGTCAGGCATTAGGCTCAATTCCCAAGGAAATTCAACAACTTGAAGAAGACATAGAATTAGACTTTCTAGTGGAGGATTTCCCCAAATTGGTGAGTTCTATGCAAGGGGGAGCCGAACGGATCCGCACGATTGTGGAATCTCTGCGAAATTTCTCCAGACTGGATGAAGCGGAACTCAAATCCGTGGATCTCCATGAAGGATTGGAGAGCACGTTAATGATGTTAGGGCATCGCCTGGAACCTGGTGGCGATCGCCCGGGAATTACCGTGATCAAAAACTATGGTCAACTCCCCTTCGTCCGTTGCTATGCCGCTCAACTCAATCAGGTTTTTATGAATCTGCTCACCAATGCGATCGATGCCCTAGAGTCGGGATCTCGCCATTCCCACTCTCTCCCCAACAGCGATGACGAGGGTGCGATCGGCCCCGCAGCTCCTGCCCCCACCCTCTGGATTAACACCGCACAACCCACGGAAAACACCGTCACCATCTCCATCGCCGATAATGGTCCCGGAATGACCCCAGAATTACAACAACAAGCCTTTGACCCCTTTTTTACCACGAAACAAGTGGGATATGGCACTGGATTAGGATTATCCATTTCTTACCAAATTGTCGTAGAAGGACATCGAGGAACCTTGGATTGTCAGAGTTTGCCCGGAATGGGAACGACTTTTACCCTCGGATTGCCGATTCAAGCTTCCCCAAACCGACCCCAATAGAACAGCTACCGCCCCCAAAAAATAGCCCTCCCCTCGGTCTGAGACCGGATTGAGTGGGGCCCCTGGGGTGATGAAAACCCCATAATTTCCCGATGGGATACTCCCTCCGATTTGGGTACCCCCCTTGTCTTGCCTAGAATTCCCACTCCCCACAACTCCTTCAACCCCGAATCAATCCCACGAACCCGAAAAAATCTCCGCTCCTGATCCGAGTAAATCAGCGTACAATATATAATCGAAGCAGTTCCCTGACGGGATTGGGTAGCCATCATCATGCAAGTTTTATTTAAAATCGTTCGCCAAAGCCAAAATACGGGCCCTCGGATCCAGACCTATGAACTGGATGTAGAACCGGGGAATACCATCCTCGATTGTCTGAATCGGATTAAATGGGAGCAAGACGGAACCCTCGCCTTTCGTAAAAATTGCCGCAACACCATCTGTGGCAGTTGCTCGATGCGGATTAATGGCCGTTCCGCCCTCGCCTGTAAAGAGAATATCGGCGCTGAATTGGCCCGATTGAACCAAATCTCGGAACAGAGCACCGAAACCGACTCCGCCACCCGCGATCGCGAAAAAACTGAAAACTCGGCCCTGAATGCCTTACCCGGTGCACCCCCCCGGGCGACGGCACCGGGAGGCATTCCAGAAATTACCATTGCGCCAATGGGAAATATGCCCGTTGTCAAGGATTTGGTGGTGGATATGCAGCGGTTTTGGAACAATCTCGAAGCGGTTGATCCCTATGTGAGTAATAGTGCCAGGAAAATTCCCGAACGAGAATTTCTGCAAACTCCCGAGGAGCGATCGCGCCTAGAGGAAAGCGGCAATTGTATCCTCTGCGGTGCCTGCTATTCTGAATGTAACGCCGTGGAAGTCAACCCCAACTTTGTCGGTCCCCATGCCCTCGCCAAAGCCTATCGCATGGTGGAAGACGATCGCGACGACCAAACCGAATCCCGCTTACAAAACTATAACCAAGCTAACTCCGGAGTCTGGAGTTGCACTCGCTGCTTTTACTGTAATTCCGTTTGTCCAATGGGCGTCGAACCCCTGGACAAAATCGGTAAAATTAAGGACGAAATCCTCGAACGCAACGATGACCAAGCCAGTCGTTCCATTCGGCATCGCAAAGTCTTAATCGATTTAGTCAAAAAAGGCGGCTGGGTCGATGAACGCAAATTTGCCGTAATGGTCGTTGGTAATTTCTTCCGGGATATCAAAGGATTATTAAGCCTGGGTCCGGTGGGATTCCAGTCGATTAAACGGGGGAAAATGCCCTTAACTTTTGAACCCTCTGAAGGCACAAACGAAGTGCGATCGTTGATTGAATCCGTTCAAGAACTCGAATCTAAATCCTCGAAAGCTCCTAAAGAATAACCTCGATGACTCAGCAAAAAACTACCCCAACTCAACCCCCCGTTGTTCAAGATTTACCCGCCGAACCTGAACCGGCTTTTGGATGGACTCAATATGCCGAACGCATCAATGGTCGAGTTGCCATGATTGCCTTTATCGCGTTGCTCTTACTCGAAGCATTCACCCATCAAGACCTATTTACCTGGTTAGGATTGCGGTAATTTAAGGAGGGATAAAAACTTAAGTTCAACGTCCCGACTTCAGTCGTTCTCTTTCCGGTGTTCGTAGTAACGACTTCAGTCGTTCTCTTTCCGGTGTTCGTAGTAACGACTTCAGTCGTTCCTTAAATTCGTAGTAACGACTTCAGTCGTTCCGTTCTTCAAGTTCAACGTCCCGACTTCAGTGGTTCCGTTCTTCAAGTTCGTAGTAACAACTTCAGTCGTTCTCCCCAACACACCGGCGGGGGTTTAAACCCCCGCCTAATAACTAAAGTCGGATAAATCCGACTGAAAACCTTATCGGACAAAAATTTTAATTGAGGTTTAACCAATTTTAGCTATTAGCTTAAACGCACATCAGTTGTTGTTACTCCAAATATGAAGAAGAAACGACTGAAGTCGGGACGTTGAACTTGGAGAACGACTGAAGGCGTTACTACGAACTTAAGAGAACGACTGAAGTCGTTACTACGAACACCGGAAAGAGAACGACTGAAGTCGGGACGTTGAACTTAAGAGAACGACTGAAGTCGGGACGTTGAACTTGGAGAAACGATGGAACTTATGAAAATTGAGATAGAAACTTTTACTGTTCATAAACGATTTGCTCTGACGATTAGTCGGGGAACGACGGCTGAAAGTACGAATGTTTTAGTTAAAGTAGAAGCTGAAGGGATAACCGGATGGGGGGAAGCTTCACCGTTTTCTGCTGGGGGTACGCCTCAAACGACTTCGGAAATTGTGGCGGCTTTACAGAATGTTGCCCCGAAACTGGAGGGGTTTAGTCCGTTCGATCGCCAGGAAATAGAAGCATTTTTAATGACTCTCACAAAGGCGGGTAAATTCCCTTCGGCGGCGCAAGCGGGTTTAGATACGGCTTTACAGGATTGGTTGGGGAAAAAAGTTGGTCTCCCGTTATGGCAATTGTGGGGACTCGATCGCACTCGGATCGTCCCTACCTCCCTCACCATTGGCATTAGTAGTCCAGAGGCGGCCAAAACCCGGGTTCGACATTGGTTTAATTTAGACTCAGGTAGTCTTGAAACTGAGGCAGTCCCCGCAACCCAAGGTTGTGCGATTAAGGTAAAATTGGGCAGTCCTGCTGGAATTGCTGCCGATCGCGCCATGTTCTTGGCAGTCCAGGAGGAAGCCCCATCGGGTTCGGCGTTTAGCATTGATGCCAATGGCGGATGGACCCTAGAGGATGCCATTGCCATGAGTCACTGGTTGAGCTCTCGGGGGGTCAAATATTTAGAACAACCCCTCCCGGTGGCGGCACAAGAGGAATTACGCCACCTTTATCGGGAATCTCCGTTACCGATTTTCGTGGATGAAAGCTGCTTTACCCGGGCTGATATTATCCCCTTAGCCGATCGCGTTCATGGAATTAATATTAAACTAATGAAATGTGGGGGATTAACAGAAGCCATGCGGATGATTCACACCGCCCATGCCTGCGGATTGCAGGTGATGTTTGGGTGTTATTCCGATAGTGTGGTGGCGAATACCGCCCTGTCTCACCTCTCACCCTTAGCGGATTATCTGGATTTGGATAGTCATCTGAATTTAATTGACGATCCGTTTACTGGGGCGATCGTCCAGGAAGGACGTTTGCTGCCCAATAATTTACCGGGTTTAGGAGTACAACGTCGTGCGTATAACAGCTAATCATCGCGTCGCCATTCTGCAACATCAAGGCATTCTGGGTTCGATTGGCAAAACCGGGTTAACTTTGTTGAGATACAGCGAAGCCAATATTGTCGCCGTCATCGATAGCGAATCTGCGGGACAGTCGCTACCCAAACTCACGGGAATTGCCCGGGATGTACCCATTGTTGCCTCAGTAGAGGAGGCCCTAGGGATGAACCCGGATGTGCTGGCGATCGGGATCGCACCGCCTGGGGGTGCGTTACCTCCGGAGTGGTTTGCTGAACTCCGTTGCGCTGTTTCGGCGGGATTATCCATTGTGAACGGATTGCATACCCCGTTAAATCATCATCCGGAACTGCCGTTTCCGCTGCGGGAGGGACAGTGGATTTGGGATGTCCGACAAGAACCCAAGGGACTGAAAATTGGCAGTGCTCAGGCGCGACAATTGGCTTGTCCCCGGGTGTTGACGGTGGGGACCGATATGGCGATCGGGAAAATGTCTACTTGTTTGGAAATTCATCGCCTTGCTAAACAGCGCGGGTTGCAGTCGCAATTTGTGGCAACGGGTCAAGCGGGGTTGATGATTGCCGGTTCAGGGGTAGCCCTGGATGCGGTGCGCGTAGACTTTGCCGCCGGGGCGGTGGAACAAGCGGTGATGCAATGTGCAACGGATTGTGACTTGATTTTGGTGGAGGGACAGGGGTCTTTGTTTCATCCCGGTTCTACGGCAACTTTACCGTTGTTGCGCGGCAGTCAGCCGACTCACTTGGTTCTGGTGCATCGGGGGGGACAAACACATATTAGAAACCATCCCCATGTGCCGATTCCCGCCTTGCCGGAGGCGATCGCCTTATATGAAGCGGTGGCGAGTGCGGCGGGGGCTTTGACTCCCTCCCGGGTGGTAGCCGTCGCCCTCAATTCTCGGGATTTGGATGAGACGGATTCCCGAAGGGCGATTCAGCAAATTGAAGCGGAAACCGGACTCCCCTGCACGGATCCGGTCCGATTCGGGCCCGAGAAATTGCTGGATGCCATTTTAGCCCCCTAATTTCCGGGAAAATACCCCGTTTCTATTACCCTGGGGAAGACGGGTTTTAAATCTATCCACAGAGGGATTCGGGGGGTTAACCCCAGGGATAAACTAGGGTCAGACAACTCAAGGAGGCAGTTGACTCCCTGTACCCTAGTCAAGTCACCGCTAAATTACTCTTTGGGCGATCGGCTCAATTTTCGTCGTTCCCCCTAGAAACCTTTCGGAAACTCCACCGTAATGTTATCCCAGTTCAGGTATCAATTGACTCGTTGGCTTCACCTTGAAAAAACTCAGATTAAGGGGAGTTCAGGGAATCTCTCGGAAAAATTTTATGCCATACATTTAATCCGAAAAAAATTCAGGCGATCGGCTACAAACCTAACTTCAGCCTAGGGGTATATTGAGCAGTAGGGATAAACCCCACCAGAGAAAGAGATCAGCAAATTTGTTTGTAAGTTATATTTTAATTAACCCTTTAAACGCGCTTTCTTTTTTACAAGTCTTGCTCGCGTTTTTCGCGGGGATGAAGTCCCTCAAGGATTCTCCTCAATCCCTTTCCCCCTAAGTATCACAGTTTTCTTGAAGGATGACCCGATAGAAAGAATGGCTGACCAACAGGCGAATTTTAGGGAAACTCAAGTCATAACCTCTTGAGACTAACGGGAGTCAGGGGAAGAATTTAGGGGTTAGAGTAAATCCGACGGCTGTACCTCATCTCCATCACAAGTGCTAGACTCTTTCCGATAAAATCTGGAGAGTCCCTCGTTAGAAATACGCTGGCTTCTAGAAAAATTTTTTCTTAAAGGTTTCAAGACAGATATATTGGCTAACCCATCCTAAACATCCCGAGTTAAAAAAGATGAATCAAATTCCAAACTATCCGGACATCACCACTGGCTTAACCCTATCTCAGGTAGGGCCTAGGGATTTAAAGGCTTCAGAACAAATTGAAATTCCCGCCTATCAGTCTCCGACGAGACCCGAGCAAAGCTTTTCTACCGGCGACCTTTTATTAGTGCCACTTTCCTTTGCCGCCGTCGTCTGGGTGGTGCTATTTGTCATGCACTTTAATTTTTGGAAATCCGTCCGGGGTCGCCTCTCTAATTTACCCGCAGTGAGTCAATTACCCTGCACAAATTGTAAATATTTTAAAAATAATCCTTATCTAAAATGTGCCGTCCAACCGGATAAGGTTTTGCGGACTGAAGCTACGGAATGTCCGGACTATTCTAGTAATGAAGAAGTGATGACTTAGGAAAATATTGAGCGGCCCAATCAAATTTTGGCACCCTTGATAGGGGACCTCAATGATTGGGGACTTACCCATCACCTCAAGTCGAGAGTAGGGGGAGTGGATTGACTGCTTCACCTACATCGCGACTGGGTGACATCCCCCAACAAATTTTTTTTGAAGGGAGGAGCTTTCTAAATTTCCCTTCCTCCTGCTCCCTGACTCTCCCCGATCCGACCCTCCACAGAAGGAGGGAGATTCAGGCATTTTTTTGAGTGAGGGAAAGGGGGAAAGATTTTAAGGATGTTAATCGACTCCGTTAGATTAGATAGGTCACCAGAAGTACCGTTGAGGTACGACTGGTGTTCATCCAGGATTCTGAAAATATCTGAGTCTTAGGATGAGGAGGGGATCAGATTACCACCACTTACGATTCCCGTCGTCATCGGTTCGAGCTTGTCGAATGACATCAGAAATTTCTTCGGCATCTTTGACGTGATGAAGTGCTTCCTGATTGCCTTCTTCATCTTCCACGATAAAATAGGTGGGAACCTGAATATGGTCTCCTGTAATATCGGGAGAATCTACCGCAAGTTGTTTAGATTTCTCTTCAATAGTTTGCTTTTCATCGGCAATGCGATCGCCGGGATTAGCAGTCCGTCTTTTGTCAATACTCTTGTAGTCGCTCATAAAACCTCTTTGTTTTGTTAGGTGAACTTTGTTATTAAGGTAAAAAAGAGTGGAAAATTTCCACGATTTTTGGAAAAGTCTGGAAATGGAGTGATGCAAACGCCCGGTTTCCTATCAATTTTTTATCCCCGGACAATGGATTTTCCGTAACCGGTGGAAGATTGAGCCGCTAAAAATTGAGGGATAAAAACAGGAAATATCACTTGAAAGGGTTGTAATTCACCACTTTAGTTGGATTCATCAAGGGTTAGATGATTACCATAGGACACCTCGGAATTTTGCAATAAGATTGGAGTAAGTCATGGTTTAATACTATCTAACAGTCCGATAATTTTCATCTTTCTAAGGTTGCATTTTATTGATTTATTTTTCCGGTGATGCAAGCGGGCATTTTAAAGGAAAAAAATGAGAATGCTACATCAGATAGATAAAATCTCTCACTCCTGAGATAGATAAATGCTCCACAAGCTCTTTGAGGGAGTAGACGCAACTCTCGATGGGGACACTTACAAGAGTAGGTTTTTTACGCTCATCGTGATTTGCTTTACTTCGGGTACCCTCCCCTGTGTCTTGGGGAGGGTACCCGAAGTTCGCTTAAATGTGAGGCCAATCCCCCCGGAGCGTAAAAAAACCTACTCTTTTCCCGGGGAGGGGGCTGGCATCCGCAACTGGAGAGGGCCCTCTGAATCGAAGGAAATGGAGGGGCAAAGCCTGTCAACTGGAGGCAGGGGTTGGGGGTAACGCTCAGGCCGTTCTCTTCCGGTGATGCCGATGGAGGTGAACGGATGTTTTCACGAATTTTAACGGGTTCAAATAGGGCTTATCCCCGGCAGTTGCTCTGTCCGGCGCACAAACCGGGGATGTTAAGGTTAAATCAAACTCTCAGGCTCCCCTTTAACCGAGTTATAAGGAGACTTGAGTCAAGCAAAATTGGTCAAGAAGCCGGTTGTCGGTGTGAAAAATGCCGACCACTCTTTTCTCACAAACACCCGATTCCAAGGGCTCATCGCTCGTTGTCGGCAGTTCGGGAAACTTGAAGGATACAGCGAAATTTGCTACCACCAGGCATAGGGCTAGACTTAAGAAGGCTCCGCACTTTCTCAGCTCTTTATCGAGTTCATCTACCATGATTCTAGCTCCGTAACTCTTCTAATCCTTTAAAAACACTCTAAAACGAAATTTCAACTATAGATGAATGAGCCGTGGTTAACCCCCAGAGGTCGGCGTCATGGATCCACCTGAATCGGTTAGCAAATTTGTGCTTTAAATTTGAACCTACAGAAAATATATCGTCTATCTATCTCTATATCCTCTCCCGTTAGTATGAGGTATTATAGACCCTTTTTTCCGGAAAGTACCGGGGTCACTCCGAGAAAAAACCTCCCTCGGATAAGCATTGAGCCAGGACCTTTCCAGGGGCGATCGCCTGGGGAGAGGTCCCCCTGGCCCTACTCCGTGGGTAGAGGGTCCAAAAAAAAGCCTGAAGAATGAAGTAGCAAGCTTCACGCTTCAGGCGCTCAGGAAATGAGAACTGATGAATGGTTTCACATCCCTTCCGGTTACCTTTCCAGAACATTTAAAGGTGAGGATTTTCAGCCATCCCTGGGGAAATTTAATCCCCCTAGGACGCCGATACCGGATTGGGTAGAGAGGAGGCGAAACTGGCTTTCTGGCCCTTGCTTGAGGGTTAATGACAACAGATGAAGTCCCGAAAGCGGGTGTCTCAGTTTTACGGACCCCATCTGTGGGGGATGACTACCGTCCAGAACCGGCAGAATTGGGTCGGTTGCGATTTCCCTGTCCGTTCCCATTATGGCCCTGACGGTTCTCGCGGTTTTGGCGGCGCTCTTGCATCAATTGGGCAAACTGCTGGCGTTGTTCTGGGGTGAGAACGTTGCGAATGGCTAACATTTGCTCAAACTGCATTTGTCCCATTTGTTGCCGCGCCTGGAGAATTTGATTGTGTTGATTCCGGAGCTCATTATCGCTGGTATTGCCTCCCATCATTTGACCCATGCGCTCCATGTTTTGACGCATTTGGTCTCGGGTGGCTTGCATCTGAGTTTCGTAGCGATCGCGAATGGCTTGGATTTCTTGCTGTTGCTGCTCTGTGAGATTTAACTGTTCGAGCCAGCCTTCTTTTCCGGCCCATTCACCGCCCCGTTCAGAACCCCGACCTGGATTGTTACCCCCGGGACGTTGAGCGATGGTTTGTTCTGCAAAGGCTTGGGGTGCAGCATAAGCGGCAGTGCTGGTTCCCAGGGCAAGCATTAAAGCGGCTAACAAGGAAAGACGATAGGCAGACATAATTAAAGCCTCACTTAATTTGCAATGAAGTGTTGGTTTACACTTAAATTTTTAGACCGGGTTCAAGAGAAAAAGGTTTCGGGTTTTGACCTGAATTAGGTAAATTAAAAGATCTAAATTAATTTGATAATTACCCCAGGATTAATCTGATTCCAAGGGTGAGACACTTTCTTGTTCGATAAAAATTAAATCATTAGAATGATTTAGCATTTCATCTTGTAACAGACCATTCCAGGTATATTCCATGAACGCTTCAATTTGAGCGGAATCGCTGGTCGGTGTTGGGGAAAATAACCCGGGTTTAATCCCCCAAAAGGCTAGGGATAAACTCGCGGCAATGGAGGGGACAACCAACCAGAGGAGGCGCGGTGAATAACCCCTGACCCTGGGCCGATCGCCTGCAAGGGCGGCTAGAATTCGTTCTTCTAATTGCGGGTTCGCCGGGGGAATATCCGGGCGATGTTGACGTAAAAAATCTACGAGACAGTCGTTTTTTTCTGGGTGTTGGTTCATAGTTGCACTCCTTCGGATTCCAGAAATTTTCGCATAGATGCTCGGGCATGAAACAGCCTAGATTTAACGGTTCCCACGGGGATGTTCATAATTTGAGCTACCTCCTTTTGCGGGAGATCTTCGAGGTCATGAAGCACCAAAACCGCCCGATGCTCGAAACTTAAACTATCTAATCCCCGTTGCACTAAATCCTGGTAATGTAAGTGCATCAAATCGGGGGTTTCGGACTGGGGAGGCCGATCGCTGCTGCTGTCCTCTTGGAGCAAGGCGATGGATCCTCGATGTTGGGCCTGTTCTTTGACAAAACCTTGACGGCGATCGGTGGCGACATTCCAAGTAATCCGATACAGCCAAGTCGAGAAGTAGGCGGGTTGCCGGAGTTTCGGTAATCCTTTCCAGACTTTTAAAAACACCTCCTGTACCAAGTCATCGATCTCCGGTGCACCACAAAGTTGGTAGAGGGTCGATCGCACCTGATGTTGATAGCGCCGGTATAGCTGACGAAAACAGTCCTGGCACCAGAGGCGATCGCCCCCAGGGAAATCCCTGTTTTGACAACACTTTACCAGGTCCGAATCGGATGGCTCCTTTGTAACTACCTTTGCTGACACGGTGAGCACCTGTGACTTTTTCCTCAAGGATGTGGGAATTCTGAGGGTTTAGACCCCCGGGTAAATTTAAAGGTTCAAACTCTTGGGTTTGGAGACTGAGGCGACTGGGGGAATCCTATCCTAAATGTAGGGCCTCTAAGTCCCTCTGTTCTGAAGATGAGGGCCCACTGGCGATTTTTCTAATCTTAGGGCATCGGTTCCCTCGGGGTAAGACCACCGGATTTCTTCACGAAAACTTTATGCCTTTTTTGCGTGAATGACGGGTTAATAACCGGGTTTTTTACTCCCTTTCTTTAATCCCTCCCTAGAAACTCTAGGACCGATCTCCCGGGAGTGAGGTTGCGGGTTGTTGACCTATCATTGGTCTGGCGGTGTCGTATTTTTGCTCACCCCTCAAACTTAGCGCGGAGGGTTAGGGAGCGAATTTTGTTCCCAAGCGTCTCATTGACTAGATTTAAACTAACTGTGTAATTTTTTAAACAAGGGCGTTGGGATGGAGGGTTCTGAGTTAAGCTAGACACAGCAAAGAAAGAGTTTAATAAAAGATTAAGGGTTAAGTTGGCGCGACCCAGAGGACTATAGGAGCAAACCGATGACATTCACGCTTAAAAAACTGTATGGCAAAAAAGAAATCCGGTCGGCAATTGAGGGTTGTGTGACTGCACTGGATAGCCCGATCGCCCTTCTGGATGCAGGAGGGGGGGTGATTGTAGGGGTTCAAGAGACAAACTTCAGTAAATACCCGGTTGTGGTCAATGGAGAACTGATCGGGTGGGTTTGTGGCGGGGAAAAAGTCGGTGCGATCGCCTCGATGATTTCTTGTTTGGCAACCCAAGAGGTCGAAAAAAAAGCGTTAGCCCGAGAAGTTCTGGGAAAATATCGAGAGTTAACTCTACTTTATAACATTTCTGAAAAAATCATCGGCAGTTTAGATATTAAAGAAGTCGCAGGGATTGTACTAGAAGAAGCCCAACGGGGCATTAAAGCCAGTAGTGGGGCGGTGATGTTGTGGGAGGAAGGGAGCGATCGCCTAGAATCTATTCAGACATTCGGTCCGGCAGGGGGCTGTTTCAGCGAGTTAGCGGCGACGGCAACCCTGGTGAATCGGTCCGTGGAGACGGGACGCGGAGAAATTGTCAATGATATTGGATGGGAGTTGGCCCCAGAATCCGGCCCCCATCAACCCCCGGGTCTCGCCTCGGTGATGTGCGTCCCCCTGAAAACCAAGGAAAAAGTCATCGGGGCGATCGCGATCGGGAACCGGGAATCTCTTGGATATACCGCAGAAGATTTAAAATTATTGACCGCCTTAGCCTCCCAAGCGGCGAGTGCGATCGCGGCTTTAGCCCATGAAAACAAACTCAAAGAAAGCCGCAGACAGGCGATCTTATTTCGCTTGGCTACCCAAATTCGCCAGTCTCTGGAACTAAGTACCATCTTAGAAACAGCAGTTACCGAAATTCGCAACCTGTTACGGGTAGATCGCTGTTTGTTCGCCTGGTATAACCCGGCGAAATCAAACGTTAGGTCCTGGGAATCAGCAGAAGCGGATGAGAGACCGGCAGAACCGTCCTCGGAACGGTCTCTACGACACCATCCGGGTCATCTTTCTCACTTAACCCTGCATACGTCAGATTATTGGCAAGTGATTAACGAAGCCAAGCATCCCGCTTTACCGAGTGTGCTCGGCGACTACGCGACTAGCGAAGTGGGGGGATTAGCATCGAAACTGTTGAAGATGGAGATTGTGCGCGTGGATGACGTGACGAAATTAACGGATTCCGTGATGCGGCAGTTTTTTCTCAAACAAGATGTCAGTTCGATTTTGGCCGTTCCCATCGAGACGCGACTGGGGAAAAGGGGGTTTGTGGCTTGTGCCAACAGTAGCAAAATTCGGCCTTGGAGTGATGATGAAATCGAACTGTTAGAAGCCGTGGGTAATCAACTGGCGATCGCCATCGACCAAGCCCAACTGTATCAACAAAGTCTCCACAGTGCCCAAGTTGCCCGGGAAAAAGCCGAAGAACTAGAAAAAACCCTGGTGGAATTACAGCAAACCGAGGCCCAACTGGTCCAAAGTGAAAAGATGTCTGGACTCGGACAGTTAGTGGCTGGAATTGCTCATGAAATTAATAATCCGGTTAATTTTATTCACGGTAATCTGGTTCATGTGAATAACTATACGTTAGAACTTTTAACCGTCCTCAATTTGTATCAAAAATACTATCCCGAACCTGTACCGGAACTGTTCGAGGCGATCGAAGAAATGGATGTGGAGTTCCTGATGGATGACTTACCCAAATTGCTCTCCAGTATGAAGTTAGGAACCGACCGAATTCGGGCGATCGTCCAAAGCCTCAGACTCTTCTCTCGGGTGGATGAATCGGACATGAAGCGGGCCAATATTCGGGACGGGATTGAGAGTACCTTAATGATTTTGCAGCACCGTTTAAACGCTCAACCGGGACGGCTGCCGATTCAACTGATTTTTGAAGATGGGGACCTGCCTCTGGTGGAGTGCTATCCGGGTCAACTGAATCAAGTGTTTATGAACCTGATTGCTAATGCGATCGACGCTTTGGAAGAAGCAATGGCGTCCGGCAAGGGGAGTAAATCCCAAACCTTGCCGGTCCTCCGAATTCGCACGGAACGGGTTGATTTTCCCGAGTTCGATACCGATGGCGAACTCTTGGAAAATTCGAGGTCTCCCCGGGTGCGGATCACCATTGCTGACAATGGCATTGGCATGACAGAAACCGTGCGGCGGCGACTATTTGATCCCTTTTTCACCACGAAAGCGGTCGGTAAAGGGACGGGTCTGGGCTTGTCCATTAGCTATCAGATTGTAGTGGAGAAACACCGAGGAACCTTAGAGTGTATTTCTGAACCCGATCAAGGGGCCGAATTTATTATTGAGCTGCCAATTTTTCAGTCTAAAAGCCAAGGTAGTGTAAGTTTTTTTGACAGGAATACCGGGGTGACGGATGGTAAATCGGTGGTCCATCACATCCAAAATTGCTAAATTTTTTTGCGTGTTCTATAGTAAAGAATCAATATCCGTCGCCAAAATCTTAGGGGTCCAGCATCTACGAAATTCCTCGCCATCGGTGCAAGGCGCAGACGGTTCAGAGGCGCTCATCTACAAGGCGGTATTTTGTTGGTTCTCGACGTCCCTATCTCCGGGGCGATCGCCACAGCGATCAAAACAAGGAGTTTATGGGCGATCGCGCTGAGTTCAAACCCAGCGATCGCTTGAATTATCCTTCTAAAATTACCCAACCCCCATGACTCATCCGAAAATTTCTCTCTCCATTCCCGGCTATCAAATCACCGAAGAAATTCCAGCGGGAAGCAAAACCCTGATTTATCGAGCGATTCGTAAATCCGACCAAAAACCCGTGATTTTAAAAGTTTTAGCCTCGGAATATCCCAGCCTGGAAGAATTGGCCCGGTTAAAGCATGAATATGAAATTACCTACAATTTAGAGATCAATCGGGTCATCAAACCCTTGGCGATCGAACCCCTTCACAATACCTTGATGCTGGTCTTTGAGGATAGCGGGGGCCAGTCCCTCAAACAACTCCTACTAACTGAAAAGCTAGGGATAGAAACTTTTTTACAAATTGCCATTCAGTTAACAGAAACCCTCGGAGAACTGCACCAAGCTCAAATCGTTCATAAAGATATTAAACCCTCCAATCTCATTATTGTGAATCACGCTCAACCTCTGAGCGTTAGAATTACCGACTTTAGCATTGCCACCCGCCTCTCCCGCGAAACACAAACCCTCAACCCCCATCCCACCCTCCTGGAAGGAACCCTCGCCTATATGTCCCCGGAACAAACCGGGCGGATGAACCGATATTTAGACTATCGCACGGACTTTTATTCATTAGGGATTACCTTTTATGAAATGCTGGCGGGTCAACTGCCCTTTGTCGCCGAAGACCCCTTAGAATTAATTCACTCTCACATTGCAAAGCATCCGGTTTCTCTACAGGTTTTAATGCCGGAAATTCCTCGGGCTTTGAGCGAGATTGTCATGAAATTAATGGCAAAAACTGCCGAAGACCGCTATCAAAGTGCTTACGGAATTAAAGCGGATTTAGAATACTGTTTAAGCCACTTGAACGATCGCGATGCTTTCAAAGATTTCCAGCCGGGACAATGGGATAAAAGTGGTCAATTTGTCCTGTCCCAAAAACTCTACGGACGCGATCGTGAAGTGGCCAGCCTCCTAGAAGCCTTTAATCGCATCGCCTCGGTTTCCGAGGAGAATCCACCGGATGCCCCAACGCCTTCGGTCAAATTAGGAACCCCTGAACTAATTTTAATTGCCGGGTATTCTGGCATTGGCAAAACCAGTATTGTCCATGAAGTTCATAAACCGATTGTTCGGCAACGGGGGTATTTCATTGCCGGAAAATTTGACCAGTTTAAGCGGGATATTCCTTACGCTTCTCTGATTCAAGCCTTCCAGTCCTTAATTCGGCAACTCCTCACCGAACCCCCCGAACAAATCATCCAATGGCAAGAGACACTCTTAGCAGCAGTTGGCGAAAACGGTCAAATGATTATTGATGTGATTCCCGAAGTGGAATCGATTATTGGTAAACAGCCGCCGATTTCTCCATTAGGACCGAGTGAATCTCAAACCCGATTTAATCGGGTGTTTAAAGAGTTTATTCATGTGTTTACGCAACCGGAACACCCCCTGGTTGTCTTTTTGGATGATTTACAGTGGGCGGATTCGGCTTCCTTAAAACTGCTGGAATTGCTGATGACCGATGCAGAAAGTCATCACTTATTAATGATTGGGGCTTATCGCGATAATGAAGTCAGTCCCACCCATCCCTTAATGCTCACCATTGAGGAAATTGAGAAGATGGGGGCTAAAATCACCACCATTGAACTCGAACCTCTAGGGGTAACTCATGTCACGGCGTTGATTTCCGATAGCTTTAGTTGTAGTCAAGAACAAGGCAACCCCTTAGCTGAACTGATGTTTAAAAAGACTCAGGGAAATCCGTTTTTCTTGACGCAATTGCTCAAGTCTCTCCATCGCGATGGCTTGCTTTTCTTTGATTTTAATCAAGGGGGTTGGCAGTGGGATATAGAGCAGATTCGCCGGATTGGGATTACGGATAACGTGGTGGAGTTAATGGTGGGTAAGATTCGCCAATTTAGCGAAAACTCCCAAAATGCCTTGAAATTAGCCGCTTGTATTGGCAACCGCTTTGATTTGAATATTCTGGCGATTGTTCGAGAGCGATCGCCAGCTTTGACGGCGGGAGATTTGTGGGAAGCCTTACAAGAGGGGTTAGTGTTACCCTTAAGTGAGACCTATAAAATTCTTACGGTTTCCGACAATTTGGAGGGAATTGAAGTCAGTTATCAATTCTTGCACGATCGCGTCCAACAAGCGGCCTATTCTTTAATTCCCGAGGCCCAGAAAAAAGCGGTTCACCTCAAAATTGGGCAGATTCTCCTCCAAAATACCCCAGAATCTGAACTAGAGGATCACATCTTTGATCGGGTCAATCATTTGAATAGTGGGGTTGAATTACTGCAAGGGACTGAGGAGAAATGCCAACTTGCCCGACTGAATGCGATCGCCGGGAAAAAGTCCAAAGCTTCCAATGCCTACCACAGTGCGATCGTTCACTTTAGTCTAGCCCTAGACCTGTTAAATACCAACCCTTGGGAAACCCATTATGAGCTGACATTATTATTGCACCGAGAACTAGGAGAATGTCAATATTTAGTGGGCAATTTTGACCAATCTGAAAGCCTCTTTAACCGCGCCTTAGCTCAGGCAAAATCCCGCTTTGACCGGGCGGAAATCTATTCTCTCTATATCGCCGCTTGCATGACCAAAGGAGATAATTATTATCAAGCGGTGGAATTAGGCATCGAAGGATTAAAAGATTTTGGACTCTATTTTCCTAGCCAGGAAGAGGACTTACCCGCTGCGGTTGTCGCGGAACGGGAAAGCGTGCAGACCCTGCTCATCGGCCAGAATATCCCCGATTTATTGAACGTTCCTGAAATGACCGACCCGGATAAAAAGGTGGCGATGAACCTGCTGGTTAATTCCTGGACCGCCACCTATTTTGCCAATCGTCCCGACTGGCTGCAATTGCTGGGATTAAAAATGGTCAGCCTCACCTTAGACTATGGGCCCGTAGATGTCTCCGCCTTTGGTTATGTCGTTTATGGCATGATTTTAGCCGGTGATCAGGACTATCAAGCGGCTTATCAATTTGGGGATTTAGCCTTAAAATTGCGGGAGAAATTCCCAAACCCTACCCTCACCCCGAAAATCAATAATATCTTCGCCCATACCATTAATCCCTTCTGGAAACATCTCCAAACCAATTTACCCTTGTATCGAGAGTCCTATAAGGTCAGTTTGGAAATGGGGGATATTATTTTTGGAGTTTGGGCAGTCACCTATCAGTTGTGGACGAAATTAATTATCGGAAACCGACTTCCTGAAGTTTATGAGAAGTCGCAAAACTACCTCAAATTTATCCAAGAAACCAACGATCGCAATATGATCGCTGGTTATCGGACCTTGCAACAGACGGTTTTAAACTTACAGGGATTAACGGATAGCCCGATTACTCTAAATAGCCCGGATTACGATGAAACCGCTACCCTGCAATTCTGGGCAGACAATCAATTTTATGTGGGGATGAATTGGTTCTGGATGCTCAAGAGTCTGGTTTTGTTCCTCCAGGAAGACTATCAAGCGGCGTTGATTGTTGCTCGTCAAGCGGATGAAACCATTGGGACGAATTTCGGGTTTTTCAGCATGACTCAACATTATTTTTATTATTCATTGATTCTGACTGCCCTGTATCCAACGGCGCAGGAGGAGGAAAAAGCCAGCCTCTGGAGTATCCTCAATCAAAATCGCCAAAACCTCAAACTTTGGGCAGAAACGGGAAAAGAGAATTTTCTTCATAAGTATCTGTTGGTGGAGGCGGAAGTGGCCCGAATTAGCGAGCGTCCGTTAGAGGCAATGGAACTGTATGATCAAGCGATCGCCACTGCCCAAGAACAGGGATATTTGCAGATTGAAGCTATCGCCAACGAACTGGCAGCTAAGTTTTATCGAGGCTTAGGACGGATTAAAATTGCCAAAACTTATCTCACCGATGCTCGATATCAATATAGTCTCTGGGGGGCAAAAGCTAAGGTTCAGCAACTTGATAAAACTTATCCCGACCTGTTAGCAAGAGCATCCATTCAAAACCGGCCTTCGGGAGACTTCAGTCAAACCACAACGGGAGAACAGGCCACCACCGTCGGCCATGCGGCTTTACTTGATATTGCGACGGTAATGAAAGCCTCTCAAACTATTTCTTCGGAAATTGTCCTAGAAACTTTGCTAGAGAAGTTAATGCATATTCTCATCGAAAATGCAGGCGCTCAAACCGGGCATTTACTCCTTGATCGCCAGGGTAAATTTGTGCGGGTGGCGGAGGGAAGCGTGGAGAATGACCAAGTGACCTTACTGCCTTCTATTCCCCTAGAAAACTCCTCCGATTTGCCATTGGGATTGATTAATTATGTGGCTCGAACCGAGAAACCTCTGCTGCTCAATAATGCCATTGGGTCAGGAGTGTTTACTACGGAACCCTATATCCTCCGCCATCAAGTCAAATCGGTTTTATGTACCCCGATTGTTCATCAAGGCAAGCGCGTTGGGTTACTGTATTTAGAAAATAACCGGGCAGCCGGGGCCTTTACCCCCGATCGCCTGGAAGTCTTACGAATGTTATCCGGACAGGCGGCGATTTCCCTAGAACTGGCCCGGGCGGTTAAACAAGTGCAGGATACCGTTGCCTATTTAAGTGCGATTATCACCAATATAGCCGATGGACTGCTGGTTACCAATGCCCAGGGTCTGATTACCCGAGTCAATCCCGCCCTGCTGGAGATGTTTGACCGTTCCGAAGGTCAGACGGTGGGGAAACATTGTTCCGAACTTCTGCCCCTAGACCTCGCCCAAGCGATCGCCCAGAGTGTCAATTCTCCCAACGAAGTGATCACCGCCGAAGTCGATCTCGCCTTTGATCGTGTCGGCAAAGCTGTGGCGACTTCGATTTTACCCAGTGAGTTATCCGAAGCGGATGGGGCCAACTGTATTGGCACCGTGATCCTAATTCGCGATATCACCACGGAGAAAGAAGTTGATCGCATGAAGACCGATTTTATCTCCACCGTATCTCACGAATTGCGAACTCCTCTCACTTCCGTGGTTGGTTTTGCGAAACTGATTCAGAAAAAACTCCAAGACAAGATTTTACCCAGTTTCCAGGAGTCCGATCGCAAAACCCAGAAGGCGATCGCCCAAGTGGGAGATAACATCAATATTATTATTTCTGAAGGGGAACGGTTGACCCATTTGATTAACGATGTTCTGGATATCGCCAAAATGGAAGCGGGAAAAGTGGATTGGCAAATGCAGCCGGTGGCGGTATCCGAACTGGTAGAACGGGCTTTTTCCGCTACATCCAGCCTGTTTGAAAATAGTGGATTAGCACAAATCCAAGAGATTGAAACCGGATTGCCCGAGGTCATTGGCGATCGCGATCGCTTATTACAAGTGCTAATTAATCTCATCTCCAATGCCGTCAAATTTACCCGGACTGGATCCGTAACCGTCCAGGCGCAACTCCAGAACGAGCAACTCAAAATCTCTGTCATTGATACCGGCATCGGCATTCCCCCGGAACATCAAGAAACGGTGTTCGAGAAATTTAAGCAAGTCGGGGATACCCTGACGGACAAACCCAAAGGGACCGGACTGGGATTACCGATTTGTAAACAAATTGTCGAACATCACCAGGGTCAGATTTGGGTGGAAAGTGAGGAAAAATCCGGGACAACCTTTTCCTTTACCCTGCCTCTGAGCCCAGAGAGTGGATTGCCGACCCCGGAAAAACTCAACTTCCAGACCCTAGTCCAGCAGTTGAAACAAACCATCGTCCAGCATCCAGAACATCCGCGTAGCGATCGCCCCAAAACCATCCTAGTGGTGGATGACGAGGCTCACATTCGCTCCTTGCTGCGCCAGGAATTAGAAGCCTCGGGCTATTCTGTGCGAGAAGCCAAAGACGGCATGGAGGCGATCGCTCAGGTGAAAGCCACCCCCCCGGACTTGATTCTCCTGGATGTAATGATGCCGCAAATTAGTGGATTTGACGTAGCAGCCGTTCTCAAAAATGACCCCAATACGATGCATATTCCCATCGCCATCCTCTCCATTATCGAAGATAAGCAGCGGGGTTATCGTCTCGGGGTTGATCGCTATTTAACCAAACCCATTGATCGAGAGGACTTACTCAACCAAATTGGCTTCCTCCTCTCCCAAGAAACCTCCAAAAAGAAAGTTTTGGTCGTGGATGAGGATGTTTCGGCGGTCAAACTTTTAGCCGATGTCTTAGAAGCGAAAGGCTATATCGTTACCGAAGCCTCCAGCGGTCCGGAATGCATTGAGAAAGCACGAGCGGTAAAACCTGATATGATTATAGTAGATTCTTTATTTTCCGAAAGACATGATATCGCCAAAACCTTGCGATTTGAGAAGGGCCTAGAAAATGTCTTTTTCTTGTTACTTGCTGAAAATCGAGAACCTGATCCAGGGACAAACTAACGGAGGTAAATAACGCCCCGTAAAGCCCTGAAACCGTCGTCGGTTTAAATTCCCGACGGTTGCCGCCCTGTAACCGCACGACTTACGAGTAGAAAAACAACTATGAATATTCTTGGGTATGAACTGGCTGAACCGATGGAAACCGGCCTCAATACTATCATTTATCGGGGCTATAATGCGACAGATGGGACTACAGCCATTTTCAAAATATTGGCCTCTCCTTCGCCGACGATTGAAGACCTGATTAAATTTAGGAATGAATATGAAATTTGTAAAAATCTGGATATTCCTGGGATTGTCAAGCCCTTAGCCTTGACCGATTATCAAAATAGTTTAGCCTTGGTTTTGGAGGATTTTGGCGGCCAGTCTTTGAAAAAGAGCATGGATAAAAAGCCCCTCACTCTGGCAGAGTTTTTACACCTAGGGATTCAACTCACGACCAGTCTAGGACAACTCCATCACCATCAGATTGTTCATAAAGATATTAAGCCTCAAAATCTGATTATTAATCCCCGAACAGGGGAAATTAAAATTACTGATTTTAGTATCGCGATGCGACTCTCTTCTGAATCGTCTTGGAGTCAAGAGACGGTTTTGGAAGGAACTTTATCCTATATGTCTCCGGAACAAACCGGACGGATGAATCGGGCGGTGGATTATCGCACGGATTTTTATTCCTTGGGGGTGACGTTCTATGAAATGCTGACGGGACGGTTACCCTTTGAGGCGGTTGATGCCTTAGAGTTAATTTATTGTCATATTGCGAAAATCGCCGTTTCTCCTCATGAAATGAACCCGGAAATTCCGCAAGCGGTGGCGGATATTGTCATGAAATTGATGGCGAAAACCGCTGAAGACCGCTATCAAACCAGTCAGGGTCTGTTGTTTGATTTGGAAACCTGTTTAACCGAATTAGAAGCTAGGGGAAGCATTCCAGCGTTTGCGGTGGGAGAACGCGATCGCGCCAGTCAATTGCTGATTCCCCAAAAGCTCTATGGGCGGGAAAAAGAAGTAGAAACCTTAATGGAAACCTTCCATCGAGTTGCGGAAGGTAGCAGCGAAATGATGCTGGTTTCTGGCTATTCCGGCATTGGTAAATCGGCGTTGGTGGCAGAAGTTCATAAACCGATTGTCGGGGCGCGAGGCTATTTTATTTCAGGTAAATATGACCAATATAAACGCAATATTCCTTATGCGGGACTGATTCAAGCCTTTTCTGAATTAATCGATCGCCTCTTGACGGAAAGTCCCGATCGCATTACCTTCTGGCAAGAACAACTCAGCAAAGCTTTGGGGAGTAATGGACAGGCGATCGTCGAGGTGATTCCCAAGGTTGAAGCCATTGTTGGACCCCAACCCCCCATTGCTGAACTCGGGCCCATTGAATCCCAGAATCGCTTTAATCGGGTGTTTCAACAATTTTTGCAGACTTTTTGCAAAAAAGACCATCCCCTGGTGATTTTTCTGGATGATTTACAATGGGCTGATACGGCGTCTTTACACTTAATTTATCAACTGATTAATGGCCTAGACCAACAGTATTTTTTACTGATTGGGGCTTATCGGGATAACGAAGTGAATGCGGTTCATCCTTTGATTCAAACTCGGGATGCCCTGCAATCAATGGGGGCGACGGTGAATCAAATGGTGTTACAACCGTTAGAGATGGTTCATGTCAACGAGTTGATTGCGGCTACCCTGGATGAACCCGAGAAGTCGCGTCCCTTGGCGGAACTGCTTTACAATAAAACCCAGGGCAATCCCTTTTTCCTGACCCAACTCATCAAAACCCTGTGGGATGAAAAACTCTTAAGTTATGACTTCAGTGGGGGGGTCTGGCAGTGGGATCTGGACCGAATTTTAGCCGTGGGGATTGCCGATCGCAATGTGGTCGAATTAATGGCCCGCAATATTCAAAAACTCCCGGAATCTACCCAAAATATCTTACAATTAGCTGCTTGTGTGGGCAATACTTTCACCTTAGAAGTCCTGGCGATCGTCAGTGAAAGTTCCCCGATGGCAACCGCTGCCTCCCTCTGGTCCGCGTTGCAATCTGGCTTGATTTTGCCCTTGAGTTCGGGATATAAAATTCCCCTGCTGATTGGGAATGAGGGAGAGCAATTCGTAGACAAGCAAACGGGGCTTACCCTCTCTGACTTGTTAGGAACCCAGTCTATTTCTTATAAGTTTTTGCATGACCGAGTTCAACAGGCGGCTTATTCCCTGATTCAAGAAGACCATAAGAAAGAAACTCACCTAAAAATCGGGAAACTGCTGCTGAATAATATTCCCCCGGAGGAACGAGAAGAAACCATTTTTGCCCTGGTTAATCAACTCAACTATGGTTGTGAGCTCCTGGAAACCCAAGGAGAAAAATATGAACTCGCCCAGTTGAATGCGATCGCCGGAAATAAAGCCAAAGCCTCCACGGCTTATGAAGCAGCTTTACGTTATTTGAAAGTCGGCATCGGACTCTTAGGCGAGGATTCCTGGAACAGCCATTACGAGTTAACTCTTTCCCTCTATGTCTCTACCTTGGAGGCGGAATACTTAAATGGCAATTTCGAGGCGGCGCGAACCCTCGGCGACCTGATTCTGGCCCAGGCGAAGGCGGTTTTGGATCGGGTGAAGGTGTATGAAATTCAAATGCAAATGTATGCCGCACAACATCATATTAGCCTAGCAATTGAAACGGGATTGGCAGCCTTAAATTTGATGGGAATTTCCCTAGCGGTTGCCTCGGAAGAACGGAGTCAATCCCTACAATTGCCGGAGATTGACCGCATCGCCGAACTGCCAGAAATGACCGACCCTTATGAACTGGCGGTAATGCGAATTCTGATGAATTTAGTGGCCCCGGCTTTACATAGTAGCCAGTTAGAGCTCTGGTTCCAATTGGTTTTGACTGCTTTAGAACGCTGTCTGGAAAAAGGACATTCTGCGATTGCGGCATTTACTTACAGTTGGTATGCCACGCTTCTCTGTGGGTCCGGAGATATCAACCGGGGCTATTATGCGGCACAAATTTCAGTCAAATTGTTAGAACGGTTTCAAGCAAAAACTCTCAAATGCCAAGTTTATAATATGGTGTTTGCCTTCGTTCAACATTGGAAGCAGCCGGTTAAAGTCGCGGTTGAGGCGTTACAAGAAGGGCTCCAGAGTGGCTTGGAAGTGGGGGATTTAGAATATGCCAGTTACTGCGCTTGTAAATATTGCAGTTACTTGTTTTTAAGTGGAGAATCCCTGGAAACTGTTGCCCGCAAGCAAACTCCCTATATTGAATTACTCCAAAAACTCAAGTATGAAATTGCCCTCTATGACGGCAGTACCTGGCGACAACTGGTGGCGAATTTACAAGGCTTAGCCCCGGATAAGTATCGGTTAGTCGGGGAGGTTTTTAACGAAAACCTGATTTTGCCTAAACTTAAAGAGGCGAACGATGGATGGTCTTTGTTTAATGTTTATCTCGCCAAAACCATCCTCAACTTTTTGTTAAAACAAGGACAAGTTGCCCTAACTTATGCAACCCTAGCCGCTGAATATTCCGGTTCCGTCAGCGGGGCTTTTACAATGGCGGTTCACAACTTTTACTATTCTTTAGTGTTGCTATCCATCTATCCTGCTGCTGCTGCTGCAGACCAGCAAAAGTATTTGCAACAAGTGGAGTGCAATCAAGACAAGATGCGGAAATGGGCGGAACTCGGTCCGATGAATTATCAGCATAAGTATGAATTAGTCGAAGCGGAGAAAGCGCGAGTTTTAGGGCGGAGTTTAGAGGCGATCGATGGCTACGAACGGGCCATTACGGGGGCGAAAGAAAATGGCTATCTGCCTGAAGAAGCCTTAGCCTACGAACTGGCCTCGAATTTTTATCGCCATCGCCATCAGGATAAATTCGCCGACACTTACCTGACTGAAGCCTCGGCTATTTATACCAAATGGGGGGCTAAAATTAAGGTAGAGCAATTAGAAGCTAAATATCCCCAGTTAAAGCTACGCAAGCCTGCCATTTCCCGGAGTGGGACCGCAATAGCTCAAATGACAACGGCAACAACTTTTGGGAGTTCTGCTGCCTTGGATTTAGCCACGGTGATTAAAGCTTCTCAAGCCATTTCTTCTGAACTGCAAATTGAGAAGCTGGTTGAGAAGTTAATGAATATTCTCATTGAAAATGCCGGGGCGCAGAAAGGATTTCTGGTGTTAGCGGAAAAGGAAAAACTAATTCTGGCGGCGGAAGTGGGTCTGGACAAAAAAATTCAGGGGGTCAAGCTACGATTTGATGCCTTAGATGCTAAGGCTGACTTGCCTTGGTCGATTATTCATTATGTCCGACGGACTCAAACCAATGTAGTCTTAAATGATGCCATCCGGGAGGGATTATTTACGAACGATCGCTATGTCAGTACCCATCAGGTGAAGTCGCTGTTATGTGCACCGTTTGTCAATCAAGGGAAACTGGTGGGGATTGTTTATTTAGAGAATAATCTCACCCGTAGCGCTTTTACGCGCGATCGCCTGGAAGTGTTACGACTCCTCTCGGGACAAGCGGCGATTTCCATTGATTTAGCGCGAACCGTGAACGAGTTGCAAGATACGGTGGCTTATTTGAATGCGATCGTCAACAATATCGCCGATGGGTTGCTGGTGACGGATATGCGCGATCGCATTTCCCGCTTGAACCCCGCCTTATTACAGATGTTTGGATTACCCGCCACGGAACTGGAGGGTCGGGATTGCCAGGAGGGACTGAGTACCGAACTCGCTACCTTAGTCGCACAATCCCGGGAACACCTCAGCGATGTGCTATCGGCGGAAATTCCTTTAACGAACAATCGCGTCGGTAAAGCAGTCGCTACCTCCATTGTTACTGACTCCACCGGAGAAGAACAGGGTCCTAGCTGTATCGGGACCGTCACCTTAATCCGGGATATCACCGCCGAGAAAGAAGTCGATCGCATGAAAACGGACTTTATCTCTACGGTGTCTCACGAACTGCGAACCCCTCTCACCTCCGTGGTGGGATTTGCCAAAATTGTCAACAAAAAACTCCATGATAAGATTGTCGGCGCACTCGAAAACGCGGACAAGAAGACGCAGCGGGCGTTGCAGCAAGTCATGGACAACATTGAGATTATTATTTCTGAAGGGGAACGGTTGACGAATCTGATTAATGATGTGCTAGATATTGCCAAGATGGAAGCGGGGAAAGTGGAGTGGCAAATGCAACCGATTTCCCTGAGTGAACTCATGGAACGGGCGATCGCCTCGACTTCTAGTCTATTTCAAACCAGTCAGTTACAGGTGCAGGTGGAGATTGAACCCCAACTGCCACAAGTCAGCGGCGATCGCGATCGGTTATTACAAGTGCTAATTAATCTCATCTCCAATGCCGCCAAATTCACCGATACCGGGACCGTCACCCTCCGCGCCACCCAAAACGAGGAACAGGTGGTGGTGAGTATTATCGACACTGGCATCGGCATCCCCCCGGAGTTTCAAGATACAGTGTTCGAGAAATTTAAACAAGTGGGAGATACCCTCACGGATAAACCCCGAGGAACTGGACTGGGACTGCCGATCTGTAAACAAATTATCGAACATCACGGCGGCAAAATTTGGGTCGAAAGTACACCGGGTCAAGGCAGTAGCTTCTCCTTTAGCTTACCGTCCCTGGGGTCTACCGTCACCCCTGAACTCGAAAAACTCAACTTGGATAGCTTTGTCAAGCAACTCAAAGAACGAATTGTGATCACTCCGCAACGGGAGACGGATTCCGTTAAAACCATTCTCGTGGTTGATGATGATACTCACATTCGGTCCTTGTTGCGCCAAGAATTAGAAAGCTGTGGATATCAAGTCCGGGAAGCAAAAGATGGCATGGAGGCTATCGCCGAAGTCAAATCCCTCAAACCGGACCTAATCTTACTCGATGTAATGATGCCGCAAATTAGTGGATTTGATGTGGCAGCGGTGCTCAAACATGACCCAGAAACGATGGATATCCCCATTATCATCCTCTCCATCATTGAGGATAAACAACGGGGATATCGGTTAGGCATCGATCGCTACTTAACCAAACCCATCGATACCGAAAAACTGTTTGAAAATATCGGGGCCTTACTGTCCAAGGGGGCCTCAAAAAAGAACGTGATCGTCGTGGATGAAGATGCCGGTGCCATTAAAACCTTAGTCGATGTCCTAGAGGCGAAGGGGTATAGCGTTGTCGAGGCAGCGACGGGTCAAGAATGCATTGAAAAGGCAATGGCGATCGGACCTGATATGATTGTTCTCAATTCTGTGCTATCCGAGCATCATGAAATCGTCAAAACCTTGCGGTTTGAAAAAGGACTGGAAAATGTCTTATTTCTCGTGCTAGATGATGATGGTTCCGGTTCTCTCGGGTAACCGCACTGAGGATAATCCCCCGGAAAATCCAGCAATTCAGACGGGAGAAAGATACTTTTTACCGTTTGAATTGCGCCTTTTTCTGTTCACCCCTATAGGAGGTTATATGGCGAAAAAAATCTTAATTGTGGATGATGAACCCCATATCCGCATTCTCATGGAACAAACCCTAGAAGAACTCGAAGATGAGGGGGTCGAATTGCTAACGGCCATCAATGGAGAAGATGCGCTCAATACCATCAAAGCAGAAAAACCCGAATTAGTTTTTCTGGATGTGATGATGCCCAAAATGAGCGGCTTTGAAGTTTGTAATGCGGTTAAAAATGAACTGGGCATCAAAGATGTTTATATTATCATGCTGACTGCCAAAGGTCAAGAGTTTGACAAGCAAAAAGGCAGTGATTCCGGGGCCGATTTGTACATGACGAAGCCCTTTGACCCCGATGAAGTCCTAGAAAAATCAATGGAAATTTTAGGAATCGATTAAATTTAACCCGGTAGGGGCGATTAACAAACGTTTGTAGTAACCCCTGAAGGGGTTATCTTAAAATGACTCCATCAAGGATTCACTACGAACGTTTGTAGTAACCCCTTCAAGGGTTATCTTAAAATGACTCCATCAAGGATTCACTACGAACGTTTGTAGTAACCCCTGAAGGGGTTATCTTAAAATGACTCCATCAAGGATTCACTACGAACGTTTGCAAAGGATATTTAAGCATGACTCAACCATTACCGCGAACTTACATTTATTTACATGGATTTGCATCAAGTCCTGATTCATTCAAGGCAAATTATCTCCGGCGTCGCTTTACTGAAATATCAATTCCTCTGACGATTCCCAATCTCAATCACGGGGATTTTTCCCATCTGACTCTGACCCGCCAACTGGAACAAGTAGCGAGGGAATTTCCCCCGGAACCGGCTACAGTTACCCTAATTGGCTCAAGTTTTGGGGGACTGACTTCTGCCTGGTTAGCGGAACGATATCCCCAAGTCGATCGCCTGGTTTTATTAGCCCCTGCCTTTGAATTCCTGAGTCATTGGATGGCGAGTTTAGGTCCTAAACGGCTTGAATTTTGGCAAGAACAGGGGTATTTGCCAATTTATCATTATGGGGAAAAGCGGGAAATTCCCCTGAGTTATCAATTTATCTTAGATGCTCAAGGTTACGTTGAGAATCAGTTGCAGCGACAGCTACCGACTTTGATTTTACATGGGGTTAAAGATGAGGTGATTCCGGTTGAGGCAAGTCGTCGATTTGTCACTTCTCGTCCTTGGGTGAAGCAGGTAGAATTGGATAGCGATCATGGGTTGGGAAATGTGATGCCGGAGATTTGGGAGGCAATTAAAGGGTTTTGTGGGATTTGATGGGGGTGGGAATGATTGAGGTTGTGATGGGGAATTAAGAGAACGACTGAAGTCGTTACTACGAACTAAGAGAACGACTGAAGTTGCAACAACCGGCGGGGGATAAATCCCCCGCCTAACAGCTCAAGTCGGTTGAAACCGACTAAAAACACCACTGTATCCGACTTGCAGTCGGTTTTTAACCGACTTTAGCTATGAGGCGGGGGATTTATCCCCCGCCGTAGAGGCTAAAAGGTTCAAACCCCCGGCGGTGTTGAGAATGGTGCAAGATCTCAGTTTTAACCGACTTTAGTTTAAACCCCCGGCGGATTTGAGGTTATCCTTTATTGGGCGGTTCAGAGTTGGGCATTTGATGGGATTGAGCCATTGCTTCGGCTTTAGCTTCTGCTAAAATATCTTCCCAGACTTCGTTGGCTTCCGCAACAGCAACTTTGCCTTTTTCATAGAGGGTAATGCCATTTTTTAGGGTCGCTTTGGCGATGGGTTTAGCGACTTTGCCGATCGCAGGTAATAAAATGGGCGCAAGGACTACTGCACCGATTCCCAAGGCGATCGCTCGTCCTCCTTTTCCCGCTTCCATCATTTCCGTGAGATGTTGTTGGATTCCGGCTTGTTTCCAATGAATGAGTCCCATGATACAATTCCTCCAGTAAGGGTAAGGGGTATTAATTCCGATTGGGTTCGGTCTTTTCTGATGCCGATCGCGGGGGATCTCTGTGCATCAGAGGACGTAACCCGTTTAATCCAGCGGCGATCGCTGAACCGTTGTGTACGACGGTGGCAGCTAAGGGGTGCAGTCCGAAGGTGGATGCTAAAACCAAGGCGGCTAAATTCGGTCCGACTACTAAGGTGGTATTTTGCTGTATAATATGCTGGGTTTCCTTGGCGATCGCGATCGCATCTAGCAACCCAGATAAATTGTTCTCCATCAACACCACATCAGCGGTTTCTCGGGCTACATCGGATCCGTTGGCAAAGGACACGGACAGATCCGCATAAGCTAAGGCAACGGAATCATTTAACCCATCCCCCACAAAGGCAACGGTTTTCCCCGATTCATGTAATTCACGCACGAGGGCGGCTTTTTGTTCGGGAAAGGCTTCGGCATGGGTATGACAGGCGGGAATCCCCAGTTTTTCGGCAACAGCAAGGGCGCGGGGACGTTCATCTCCGGTGAGCATCTGCACCTGAATGTGATATTCTGACTGCAACCGTTGAATCACTGTGGGCGTTTCCCGGCGCAGGGGGTCCGCATATTCGATGACGCCTTGGAATTTGCCCTCACAAGCAACGTAAATTAAAGAACAGTTGACATTGAGCGCACAATCTGATTGCTCACAGTCCAATCCCCGATCGCATCGCCGTTCCTGATCCGTCAGACAGTCCACCGTCACTCCAGACTGGCGCAAGAAGCGATCGCTACCGACTAACACCCTGCGCCCTTCAATCTCCGCCTGAATGCCCAAACCCACCTCATAGTGCCATTCTCCCCGAGACAAGAGTCTCACTCCCCGGTTCTGAGCCTCCGCCACAATCGCCTCAGCTACCGGGTGAGAAATCCGTTGTTCCGCTGCCGCAGCCAGTTCTAGCACTTCCTCCTCGGAAATTGCTTCCGATGCGGTGGTAATCCGAACTACAGACAGATTCCCTTGAGTGAGGGTGCCGGTTTTGTCAAATACCACCGTATCGACTTCGGCTAATTGTTCCAAGGCGCGTCCACTGCGGATTAAAATCCCATGTCTTGTGGCATGAGTTAGGGCTGCCATAAAGCTGGTGGGGACGGAAACGCGAATTCCCGTCACAAAGTCTAAAGTGAGAATCGCTGCCGCCCGTCCCGGGTCCCGAGTCAGGGCCCACACCAGAGCGGCCCAGATTCCCGCAGGTAAGACAGCGCGATCGGCGATGTTGGCGGCGTAATTTTCCATGCGAGTATCATGGACTGGAGCTTTTCTCACTAATTCCAAACTCGCTGCTGCCCGGGTGGCGGCCCCGACTCGTTCCGCTTGGATATACAATTCCCCGGACCGCAGGAGGGTGGAGGCATAAACCTGAGTTCCCTTTTCAGCAACAATCGGCATGGATTCGCCGGTGAGTTTCTGGCGATCAATGGTGGCGGTTCCCTGTAAGACAATCCCATCCACGGGAATTTGTTCCCCAGGATAGACTATGACGGTTTCCCCAATTTCCACGTCGGTGGCGGGAATTTGCTGTTTTTCCCCGTGGCGTTCCACCCAGGCAAAGCGTCCGATGGTGTCCATGAGGTCCGCAGTGCGGGCGGCAGAGGACCGGGCGGTGCGATCGCGGATGGTATCCCCGACTTCATGCAGGGTCATGACTAAGGCAGGGGTGAGCAAATTTCCGCGCAGGGATGACAGGGCGATCGCCATCAAATCCAAGCAGTCGATATTCAGTCGGCGTTCGGCTACAATACTGGCGATCGCCCGTTTAGCCACGGGTAAAGCAGCCCAGGCAACGCTTCCCCCCATGAGGGTTCGCGGAATCGGCAATCCTAGGGGACCGCCTAGAATCGCCAATAGGGTGGCAATGGCAGGCAATATGATATCATGACTCTCGGGTTCCGTTGCCGGAAGTTCAGGAATGACGGGGTTGCTCTCACGTCCCGGGGACTGCTGGAGTTGCCCGGTTTGTTGAATCACTTTCACCAATTGCGATCGCATTCTTTCATCGCTCATTCCCTGGGTTTGGTAATGAATAGCGATGGAGGCAGCAGTGAGATTCACGCGTACTTGTATCACCCCGGGTTGACTTGCCATTGCTTGTTCCAGGCGATCGGCGTAGGGGCGATCGCGCGCGAGGCGAGGGACTCTAAACCTGACTCGTCCGGGGATGGCATGAACCAAGGTACAAGCAACCCAAGTCTGGGTCACTTCGGCGAGGGGATTGCCTGGTTTGTTCCAAATTTCTATATCTGCTCTCATTTTTGTTCTCCTAGGTGCGATTACAGCGAGCACGACAGGACAAGAAACTGGCTTTCTGGCGTAAATTGTTGTGAATTGCCACAGTTTTTGTGAAGAAACCCGGTTTCTAACCTGTGCGATTACACCGACGCCCCCATAAACCGATTCATCATGGCATTCACAAAGGCCCGAGCAAAACAAGGGTTAAAATAATTCAAGGCATCCTCGTCTGCATCCTGGGCTAGAATCCTCTCAGGTTCTACTTCGGCGACGCCTGGGGTTTCTTCGGGATAGTCAGGTTCTTCCAGGGAATTGCGTTCTAGGGTGGGGGTTTCCTGGGGTAAGGAATCGGCGATCGCCTCTTGAATCATCTCCACTAGGTGCGATCGCCAGGATTCATCTAATCCGGCAGCAATTTCATACTGAACCACAATCGAGGCGGTGAGAGGATTGAGGCGGATTTCGGTAACTTCGGGTTGGGCGGATATCGCAGTTTGGAGGCGACTGGCACAAGTGCTATCCTGGGCAATTTTGGGCAGGCGCAACCGCACTCGTCCTGGAATGGCATGAACGATTTCGACTCCCATCCCGGATGGCGCTTTCACCGCTGATTGAGGGGCAGTTGCTGCCGGAGTTGCCACGGAGGGAACCCTTACCACAGCAGCATCGGTGGAGTTTTGCTCCAATTGGGCGATCGCCTGTCGTGTCACACTCGCCGCTATCACATTCCCCAGTAACGCCCATCCCCCCCGCAGTTTCAGCGTCTGAGTCACCAACATCCCGGCAATCATCGGGGCTAATGTCTCCAATTCTTGATGATGGAGTAGAAAATTCCCCACTTGCTTTACCGGGTCCTGGTCGCTTTTTATCCCAGAAATTCCCCACCCTTGCAGCATTTCTATCACCTGAATCAGGGGAATAACATGAGGATTGAAGACAATAATTAAATCCCCCGTTTTTTCCTCCGTAGAAACCGCCACGATTCCCGGTTCTTGTCCCACCTGTTGCCCGAGCAGATTCAGGTAAAGAATACCCGTGCTATCCCCTGCGCGCAATTGCACACAGCCCTCAACTGCCTGAACTAATTTAACAGTTCCGGTTCCAGTGGTTGCCGTTTGACTGACCATTCCCTTTCCTCCCCTAGCCCCGGGTATTTTTCAATCCGTTATCGCCGATGGCTTGAGGACTAAAAGTTCACCCTGGATAAAACTCTTTAGTCTTAGAATAAAACTTTGTCTGGATTTTAGCAAGGGTTTTCGGGATTGTTAACAAAACTTTAATACCAGCACTTCTGTCCGATTTTCTGATACCATTAAATCAGCTCAATTTTGTTTATTGAGAACAAATACCAGTAATTTTTTATCGTTGCCAGGTTACTCAATCGAGTCGGGTGATACAGCAATGGTTAGAAACCGGGTTTCTTAGCAACATTTCTGGCAATTCACACCCAATCTAGGCCAGAAACCCGGTTTCTTGTCCTGGAGGTGTAGTCCTAGTTTGAGTGATACAGCAATGGTTAGAAAGCGGGTTTCTTAGCAGCATTTCTGGTAATTCGCACCAAATAAGGGTCAGAAACCCGGTTTCTTGTCCTGTGGGTCCTGGAGTTTATTGAGAGGGTTTGTCATGTCCGCTTGACAAACCCTCTCAATAAATTCCTTTATCCCGAATGAGGACAAGCGGGAGAGAGGGGTTCAGTGGAGAAGCAATCACCTTTTACCCAGTAATAAATAATCAAGGTCTCTGGGGCGCAACTGCCACAACTGCCACAACGATTCGAGGAAACTATCTTTTGCACCCGCCCTTTCCGAATCAGTTTCTCTAACATGGGACTCAAGGCATTAGAACTAACATGAAAATGCTGTTCCAGTTGTCCCAGGGAGGCTTGACCCTGTTGAGATAAATAGGTTTGAATTTCCGTTAATATCATCTTTCCTGACTCATCTGGAAGAGGGAACGCATCCTTTTAAAACCGTGATCGAGTTCATTATAATTAAGGGATGGGGTAAACAGATTTGCCTCAATTCTAAACCCTCGCTCATCCGGTTATTTCTGCTGCCGATCGCCTTCATCCCTTAACCGGCACAACGGGTCGAGAGAGTTTCATCAAGACAACACTGGCAACAGCAAATAGCACCACCCCCACAATCCACAAGAGGGAGGCGATCGCGTGTTGTGAGAATGTTGCCACTTGATAGAACATCACCGCACTACCATAAGCCAACCCAGTGCACCAGAAGGCCACAAACAAGGTCCATCGCAGACTGGTTTCGCGATGAATCGCCGCAATGGCAGAAACACAGGGAGAATATAAAAGAACGAACAACAGATAAGCAAAAGCACTGGCTTGGCCCTGAAAACGCGCGTTCATTTCCCCAAACGTACCCGCGACAATTCCCGTTTGTGCGCCCCTCTCCTCACGGTCCAAGGAGTCTTGGATATTTAAACCGAGGGGATCAAGCAACGCTGCCGGAACTTTGGCTAAATTGGCCGGAATTGAGGCAAATGCTTCTTGGACTTGTCCCCAAAAGTCAAATTCCTCTGCCGTTGCTTCATCCTGCCCAGTCGCCCGTTGTCGCGCCATGTTACTATACAAAGAATCCAAAGTCCCCACTAACGCCTCTTTCGCAAAAACCCCGGTAAAAATCCCCACGGTAGCGGGCCAGTTTTCGCGCTGGATTCCCATCGGGGAGAGGACTGGGGTAATCGCTTGACTGGTGACACTCAAAATTGAGCGATCGCTGTCTTGGTTCCCAAATGACCCGTCAACCCCCACGGAATTTAACAACCCCAGAACCATCACCATAATGATGATAATTTGACCCGCTTTCAAGATAAACCCTTGGAGGCGGTCCCAGGTATGAATCGCCACCCCGCGCAAGCTGGGCAGGTGATAGGGAGGGAGTTCCATAACAAAGGTGGAGGGTTTTCCCTGCAACAGGGTCTGCTTCAACACTAACCCCGTCACCACCGCAGCGAGTACGCCAATAATATATAATCCGAAGACAATATTTTGACCGGCGACGGGGAAAAAGGCAGCGGCAAATAAGGCATACACAGGTAATCTAGCCCCACAGGACATAAAGGGATTCATGGCGATGGTGAGGAGGCGATCGCGCGGATTTTCCAAGGTGCGACTGGACATGATCCCCGGCACATTACAGCCAAATCCCACCAACATCGGCACAAAGGATTTCCCTGGCAGTCCCACAAATCGCATGAACCGATCCATAACAAAGGCGGCCCGGGCCATATATCCAGAATCTTCCAAAACCGACAGGAACAAAAACAAGAATCCAATCACGGGAATAAAGGTGGAAACCGTTTGAATCCCGCCTCCTGCGCCATCGGCCAGCAGGGCCACCAACCATCCTGGAGTACCAATATTGGCTAGGAATCGGCCCAATCCGTCCACAAAGATAGCCCCAGTGAGAATCTCAAAAAAGTCAATAAAGGCGCTGCTGATGTTGATGGTAAACAAAAACATCAGATACATCACCCCTAAAAAGATGGGAATCCCTAACCAGCGATCCAGGACAATGCGATCAAGTTTTTCGGTCATACTTGCACTCACTTCTCCCTGGCGTTCGGTGACTCCTTGGGTAATTTGGTGAATGTAACTATACCGACTGTCAGCAATAATAATATCCAGGTCTTCCTCCAGAACCTGATGAATTTTGCGCCGGTAGGTGACAATGATCCGGTCCAGTTCGGTATCCGTGGAAACCGATGCGCCGCGATCGTCGTATTCCAACAGTTTGAGGGCGGCCCATCGCGGTGCAACGGTGATTTTCCGGTCGGCGATCGCGGTTTCAATGTCTAAAAAGGCTTGTTCCAGAATCGCTGGATAGGGGACGTAAGCTTGAGGCAGGGTGGGACGGTCTACTTGTTGGGCGATCGCATCCCCCAAGGCACTCAACCCTTCCTTTTTGGTCGCGACAATCGGTATCACCGGACAGCCTAAGCGTTCTGACAAGAGCACGGGATCAATATTCATCCCCCGTTCTTTTGCCACATCCATCATATTCAAGGCGATCACCATCGGCAGACGCATCTCGATTAATTGCGTTGTCAGATACAAATTTCGCTCTAAATTCGAGGCATCTACAATATTAACGATCGCCGTCGCTTCCCCGGACAACAGATAATCCCGGGCCACCAGTTCATCCAGTCCCGTTTCATCATCTTCCGCATCTAGGCAATATACCCCAGGCAGATCCACCACGGTAATCTCACGATTCCCGTCGCGATAAGTGCCATCTTTGCGATCCACCGTGACTCCCGGCCAGTTGCCGACGCGCTGGTTGGATCCGGTCAAAGCATTGAACAGACAAGTTTTTCCGCAGTTCGGGTTCCCTAACAGGCCAATAATGGGGTACTTCATCGGTCTACCTTTTCTATACAGAGTGCATCGGCTTCGTCTTTCCGCAGGGTCAGGCTAAATCCGCGTACCTTGATTTCCGTGGGGTCGCCTAGGGGTGCGTGGCGAATAATTTTAAACTCGGTTCCTGGGGTTAATCCCATCGAAAGCAGTCGGCGCTTATAGCTGCGATTTGTGGATTCATAGCCGATAATTCGCCCTTTGGCACCGATCGCAATCTCGCGCAACCGGGTTTTTAACCCTTTTTTGGGCAGGTTCTGGCGCTCTCGGTAACCCTGGGTTGAATCCACACAAAGGATATTTCCGGTCATCCCAGCCCCTAGCCCAATCTGGCAATCGGCCATCATGACAATCGCTGATCCACTGCCACTGCGATCGATGACGAGGAATTCTGTCCCCTGTCTCACTCCCATTTCTTCCAGATAGGTTTTCAGGGAACTCCCCCCAGTAATTTGCGTGACTCGCAGGCGATCGCCCGCTTGGGCAAGGGATAAAGGACTATCCCCCGTTCCATCTTGGGGATTGCAAGGTGGGGAAATCTCCTCGGTTCGGTGGGGTTGAGTCGCGCCCCCAAAATAACTAAACCAGGTATCCTTTGGATTCCGATATCCCTGTGCCTTGTGCAACATCCCGAGTCCTTTCATGGTCTACCTCTATCTATTGAGAATCTTTATTAATAACGAGATAGGAAAATCCTACCTTATTCTCATTTAAAAAATAAACGCTGTATCTAAAACAACAAATCAGTAGCTGGCTGTTCATCCTTTGGCCGGATCGTTAGGCAGCCACTACCGCTTGATTTAAGCTCCTAGACTGCATTAAAGCATCTCTATACGCTCCAATTTTGACGAAATTCCCCGAGTTACACAACAACCGGGTTGTTGAAGTGGGAATAACTCCACTTCATAGTTATCGTTTATATCACGGTTTTCATCCTGAAAAAAATTCTTGTAACAATATTTAACCTTGTTGAGAGTTAAATCCAGTCAAACCCAGGGCAATCCGGAGTTATAGGCGTTGGAATTAGCCGATGGGGAGTCGGTTTCGTGACCACAAACCGGAATGTCAAGGATTGGACATAGAACACCGGGAACCGGATCCCGCTAATAATTATTAACTTTGTAGATTAAAATAAACCCGAACGTATAAAATCGGGTATAGACTCGACTCTATACGCTCGGGTCCATCCCCCACCCCAGGCGATTATAAAAAGTCACCGACTGCCTCAACAACCGCAGTCGGAAATTCTTCATGCATTCCCAGAGAACCGGCCACCCGCGCCGATTCCACCCCAGGCAATTGGGCGACTGCCTCCATCACCGACTGGGAACCCGAGGGGGCCAAGGTGCCAATAATCACCTTCACCGGCACAAGTAAGGGCTGAAATTGGGCTAATATTTCCTGGCGATCGCCTGCCGGGTCCAGAGTCCCCGTGACAAAGGCAACCGGGGCAAATCTGCCGCCAGGGTGTTGGGTGCTGTCGCGCTTTTGAGCAATGAATTCCGGGGTCAACTTGGCCGGATCCACAAAAACGTGCTGTTTATACATAAATTCCAAAAATGCCGGGTGAGTATTCAAATCGTAAAGAAACTCACCAATTCCCGGAGTCCGCACAGTTTCTCTCACAAAATCCCTTACAGGTTCCGGCACCCCCATAATCCGCAGGGGTCCCAGCCAAGTGGGAGCTACTAACACTACCTTAGAAACCCGTTCGGGGTGGGTTTTTGCCAACTTCATAGCATATCCGGCCCCATGTCCTGCTGCCACAATGGCGACGGGTCCCGGGAAGACAGAACTCACGAAATCCGCCAGAAACAGATGGTAAAATTCTGGTCCATACTGTACCCCCGGGCGGTCCGAGTCTCCAAATCCGGGCCAATCGAGTGCCACGACTTCAAAGCGATCGCACAACCGTTCCGCCATCCCCCGCATCTCATCGCGACTGGACACGGTACTGAAAGCGGGCAGTAATAACAGAGGCATCCCCTGTCCTCGGGTTTCATAAGCAACGGCGATCGCCTGGTTGTCATACTTCCACAGATACTCTTGTACCGTTCCGCCAATTTCAGTTAGATTTGTCATTTGTTTTTTGTGATTGGTTGCTGGTCATTTGTTTGTGGCTATTATATCCCAAATACAGAAGAAAGTGCGTTTATTTTAATAAAACGCACTCTCAATTTATGAATAAAATGATTTACTTTTAACTCATTTCCCGGACTTGTTCTAAGGTCAAATTCAGGGCTTCGGCCACCTGTTCTGGAGTCAAACCCATGCCTAACAAACGGGGGATAGATTCTCGTTGGGAACGCTCGGCGCGATCGGCTCGTTGGCGTTCAGATTCCGCTCGTTGGCGTTCAGATTCTTCTCGTTGCTGTGCAAGTTCTGCGCGTTCTGCTCCAGTCAGCAACAAATTTCCTTCTTCATCCCACCACCTTAACCAGAGTTGAGTTTGATTTTGGTAACTGCCTTGCCACAGTCCCAATTCTATGCCTAATTCGGGGATGGGATAATGTCCGCGCTCGTTCGGTTCTAGTTTTTGATACAAGTACCCCCTCAGTAAATAAAGGAATTTTGATGATTTTTTCATACACCCAAAACTTACCGGGTTTTTGTCGGGGTGCATCTGCGCTTCTGTTGAGTGGGGTGCGATCGCGTTCTTCCTCCCCAGTCCCCGAGGCAAATTCGAGAGCAATTAAGGGGGAGACATATTCTCTCCAATACACATAGGACCGGCGAATTTCACCGTCTAATTTGGGCGGAACATTCGGAACGTAAAACCAATCCGGTGCCTCTGCGCCTTGTTCTGGAGGTTCAGTTTCTCGCCAGTAAATGCCGCAGTCTTGTCCGATCGCATATTCTCCATCGGGATGGATTCTTTCTAATACTGGACCAATCGAATCCGTGAGGAGAATGCTTTGGGGATGGGCATAAAAGTTATGAACAAATGTACCATCGGACTCGGGTAATTGCGTATGGTCGGGAAAGGCAGGTGGAACAATATAGGGGTCCAGGCTTTCTGTCATCGGTTCCCTCCAAGATTTGGTCTGATGTTCAGACTATTTTTTGAGTATAGCGAACCGGGGCAAAAATTCGAGACTTTTTCCTAGGAGTGGGAGCATCTTGCTCCCTACTACAACAAGGGAGCAAGATGCTCCCACTCCTCTAGTCCCTTGAGTCCGACACCCTTCTATAACAAGCCGGTTTTATTTAAGAATTGGGGCGTTATTTTTTCGAGAATCAACAACAGTTCCTTAATATTTTTTTCCTAAAATTAGACCAAGCAAGCGGTTAACTCTGCTTTAAGTTGGTCTGGGTCTAAATTGCGTCCGATTAAAACCAGTTGATTTTTAGGAGGTTCTAGCCAATCCTCTTGGTTCAAATCGTAGCGAGGGCCGCTCAGTTGAAAGACATGGCGGGCTTCACTTTCTGCAAACCATAAAATGCCTTTGGCTCGAAATACAGAGTTTGAGACTTTTTCCGTTAAAAAGGTTTCAAATTTCTTGACGGCAAAGGGGCGATCGCTCTGAAATGAGACGGAGATAAACCCATCATTTTGTAAATGGTCAGAATGATGGTGATGATGCTCATGGTGATGATGTTCATGCTCATGCTCATGATGTTCATGATGCTCATGGTCATGATGGTTATGATGCTCATGATGCTCATGTTCCTCTGGCGCTGATTCATACTCTTGATAGGCTCCTGGTTCCGTCAATTCCACATCCAAAATCAAGGGTAATGGTACTTCTCCATATTGCGATCGCAACATTCTCGCCCCGACTTTCACTGTGCGAATGTAAGATTCTAATTCCTCAATTTTTTCAGGGGGAGTTAAATCCGTTTTGTTTAACAGCACAATATCCCCAAAAGCGACTTGTTTTAAAGCCGCTTCACTGTCAAAATGCTCTGGGGTAAAAGTGGAAGTATCCACCAAGGTTAAGACCGAATCCAGTCGAGTCAGGTCTCGTAACTCACTTCCCACAAAGGTGAGGATAATCGGCAAAGGGTCGGCAATGCCCGTAGTTTCTATCACCCAATAATCAATTTTATCTTGCCGTTCTAGGATGCGGTAGACAGCATCAAACAAACCATCATTAATCGTGCAGCAAATACAGCCATTGCTCAACTCCACCATATCCTGGTCCAGGGAAACCAAAAGTTGGGAATCAATATTAATATCCCCAAACTCATTGACGAGAACCGCCACTTTTAAATCCTGCTTATTCTTGAGAATTTGATTCAGCAGAGTAGTTTTACCACTGCCCAAAAAGCCCGTAATAATCGTGACGGGCATTCCTCGTTTGGGTAAATATAATTCAGAGACTGGGTTGGATGTTGTATTCGGGAGTTCCACAAAATAAAACCTGCAAAGTTCACGGGCATTATAGAAGATGTCTACAAACCATTTACCCAAGTTGTACTGATTTTCTGGCTCTATGTTTATAAAACGAGTGAGCTTGGTTTCTAGCTTTTCCATTGCTTTACAAGTTAACTTGACTCCTGTTTGAGATGTCTTATTTACGAGTTTTACCACGGGATTATTGCCTTTCCAAGTCATGGGTTTTGCCCACTGTAAAGCGGTTTTGATATCCTCAAGAATGGTGCCATTCCAATGATTTTCTAACAGGACCCAAGTCCGCTCAACTGGATTATATTTACTGTGATAGGGCGGATAGTATGCCATACGCACGTTGATTGTATAAGTTTCGACAAACTCGACAATGCGGTTCATAAATTGAGTTCTTCGTGAATGATTCTCTGGCCCATTATCTTGTTTGATTAGCAGAGTCCTACATCCCTCAAACTTGGAGCCAAACTCTTGCCACCACTGTTCTAAAATATCAACTATGCTTTTCTCTAGTCACTTGGGATTCTATAAAATATAAAAATAAGTCATCTGACTGAGGTAAAAAAAATCCCATAAGGTATGACTTTACTGTTTGAATTAAAATCATGATCGCAAGCGAACGTTGGGACGCGAGTTTTTCCTTTTCGGGAAAAAGGCCCAATGTTAACTGCAGCTTTGCCGTCCATTGAGATTTCTAACGTGGTAGGAGAGAGTAAAGCTTCTTGATTAATCACTTCCATCTGCTCAAAAATTTCATCGGTTTCGGGAATTTTTTTTTGAGGTTTACTTTTTTTCACTTTTTGCGGGTAATAACCTAAGTGGTTAAGTTTCCGTCGAATGGTTTCTGTCGTGGGCAACTCTTCTGACCTATAGTTTTTTTGGACAATTAGTTGCTTTCTTACGAATTCTGCGCTCAATCGGGTATATAAGCGGCTACTTTTAAATGTAGGGTCCGTTTGACTTTGACTATCTACTATCGATTGAATATCTATTAATAGATGCGGCAAATGTTTTTCAGATTTTTTGCGACCTCGGCCTTTATAATTATCTACACAAGTTATGCCGGTCTCTAGTTCCCGTACTCCTTTCCTTACTGTATCCCTATCCCATCCCAGTTCTTTGTTAGCTCGACTCTGACCCCCAAAGCCTAAGTCCTTAACCGTCAGAGCCATGAAACGACGTCTCGCGGCTCCTTTCAATTGCTTTGCTGTCTCAATTAATAAATTTTTCACCGAATCTGTTAATTCCATCTGCGTTCTCCTTGCGCAGGGGGTTAATGCTTATTTTATCACGGCGTTGCAGAATTTATTTTCTGGAAATCCCTTAGAGAGAGAGGGAGACTCTCCGGTGATAGCGCGACGAGTGGTGATGGCAAAGGGGGGAGGCAGGCCCTTTGTTCCGGACTGGGTGCAGCAGATTGAGACGGACTACCCGGGCGATCGCCTCTGTCATTCTCAGTCTGTGGATTTACGGCAGTTGCAGTTAAAGGGCGATCGCATCTTGATCATTGGCGGTGGGTTAACCAGTGGACATCTGGCAACTGGGGCCATATCCCGGGGGGCCAAGGTCACCCTGATGATTAAGCGGCGACTCCAAGAAAAACTGTTTGATGCCGAACCCGGTTGGTTGGGTCCTAAATATTTGAAGGGATTTACGGCAGAATCAGACTGGGGTCGGCGTTGGCAGTTGATCCAACAGGCGCGGGATGGGGGGTCAATGACGCCGGAGGTGGGGACTCGCTTGCGCCGAGAACGTCGCAATGGTAACTTGACGATTCAGGAGGAATGTCAGGTGGTGCGGGCGGGTTGGAACTTGGGAGAATGGCAGATTGTTTGCAATGATGGGACAAGCTATACCTGCGATCGCATTGGGTTAGCGACGGGGACAAAGGTAGATGTAACCACCGATCCCTTATTTAATCAAGGTATGATAGCACATCCGATTCCGATTGTCAACGGATTGCCGGTTCTGGATGAGCATTTACGCTGGCCCGGTTGTGAATTGTTTATTATGGGTGGGTTGGCGGCGTTGCAGGTGGGTCCGGTGGCGCGGAATTTATCCGGGGCGAGGATGGCGAGCGATCGCATCCAACCGGCGTTAACCAAGGCCAGTGTGAGAAAATCGTTTCCCGGTTTGCGTTATGCTGGAAGGTGCTTGACATAGATGCGATCGCACCTAGCGGTTTCCACGCCGGTTGCGGGTTGATAGCCGTTGCGTTCGTAGAGTTGCACCGCTTCGGTGAGAACGCTGGCGGTTTCTATCCAGATTTCCGAGAAATGGCGGGTGGCGATCGCATCTTCGAGTTGTTTGAGGATAAATGTTCCTAAACCTTGACCTCGCACCTCGGGTAACAAGTACATTTTGCGAATTTCTACGGCATTGTTCCCACGGGGAACTGGATAGTATCCGGCTGTCCCCACAATTTTATCAGATTGTGCTATAATCCAGAATTCACCTCCAGTATTGTGATAAGCTGTTTCAACTTCCAGAACATCGCGATCGGCCTCCAGGGGGTCCCAATTTAGGCCGTATTCTGCTAAAACTGACTCAATGACTGCTGCTGCATCGGTGCGATCGCCCGGTTGCCAGGACCGAATTTGAAATTGTTTATACTGTGGGTTCATGGGATTGAGCCTTGTTCCTTGATTCTGTTTACAGTGAACTTTTGGTCCATTTTATCTTGGTTTGTATAAAAAAATACGACTTAGGGAACTCCAAAAAAATAAAACCTCCAAAACGTTCGTAGTGACTCCTTGATGGAGTCATTTTTAAAGAAACCCCGTCAAGGGGGGACGTTGAACGTTTGAATGATTTATATTTTGCCCTCCCCTTACTCCGTAAAGTTTTAACGGGTTTATCCTCACTCTCTATCGCTTTTATCGGAAAACCCCCGATTCTATTTACCTTTGAGGTTTCTTTGGTCCATAACTCTCCGTATCCTCTGGCCTCCCCCTTCCGTATTTATACGGAGGGTTTTTCAAAAAATCTCGGTAATTCAACCGTTGGCACTTTTTTTAAACCCAGGTTAGTGTATAAGCACAATCAGGATTGGGCATTCTGAGCAAAGTGGGGCGATCGGGAGATAAAATTCAAAAAAATAGAGGGGGTTTTCAAGCGTGATCCGGTTAAAAAGTTAACTCTCTAGTTAGAACCTTAAAAGCCTGCGATCCCAGGTCGAGAAAGAACATAAAAAATCCCCCTCCGCACTTTAGGGAGAGTAGGGGTGGACTAACTCATGAGACATCTCTACCTCATGGTAGATGCCAAGATGGAAGGTCTAAGAAATAGATATCCAATGAGGCCGAACCGAAAGCGAGCTACAACGTCGAGCATCAGGATCCACGAAAAATAGACGGCTTCCTCAAGGGCAGGGGAAAGCTAGGGGAGGAAAAAGATTTTCCTTCAGAGAGTGAAATAAATTTTTAGGGAATCAGATCAATACAATAATAAGCGTCCAATCTTTTATAAAATTAGATAGCTAGAGGGAACGCAGATGAAAGGAAGCACTCAAATTTTTAAAATTAATCTCAGGCGGCTTTTGGTGAAGCCGGAGGTTAGAGAGATTTTGACCCCACTGTTGAGCGCGATTCAATCTCAAGCCTGCACGATCTGGGATTCAGCAGGGCAGATCCTCCTGGGCACCCCCAGGGAGGAACAAGTAGAAAGCTATCCGATTGAGCTATCTGGGGAAGTCTTGGGCTGGGTGCGAGGAGGGGAGGAAGCCGAATCAGTCGGGAAGTTACTGGGGTATTTGGCGAAAAAAGAGCAAGAGAAAAAGCAACTGGCTCATGAAGCGTTAGATAAATATCGAGAAATTACCCTGCTGTACAATATTTCTCAAAAATTAACCGCTTGCTTGGATATCAAGGAAGTGGCTAAAGTCGTGCTGGATGAAGCCCAGAGGCTGCTCAAGTCCAGTAGGGGATCGATCCGATTACTCAATTCGAGTACGGGAGAACTGGAAACCTTGGCCCAGTTTGGACAACAGGGAGAGGAATTCGCCTTCCTCAAGGTAGGAGAGGGGATTGTCGGTCAAGTGATTGCCTCGGGAATGGGAGAAATTGTGAACGAAGTTAGTCACGACCCCAGAAAAGCTGCGGATGAAATCCCGGTAAAATCCCTGATGGCGGTTCCCCTAAGGACGAATGATCGCGTCATTGGGGCAATTTCGGTAAGTACCTTGGAAGCTCATAGTTATGCTGCTGGGGATTTGAAATTGTTAACCATGCTGGCGTCTCAAGCTGCCTCAGCCCTAGAAAATGCCATCCTCCACGAATCGCAGTTAGAAGAAAGTCGCCGGGAGGCATTATTGTTCCGGTTAGCGAGTCAGATTCGGTACTCCCTAGATTTAGAGACGATTTTAGAGACGGCAGTGAGCGAGATCCGGAGTCTTCTGGATATCGATCGCTGCTTTTTTATGTGGTATCGTCCCCATGCCGCACTTCCAGCCTGGGAAGTGGTCAAAGAAGCCCGCACGGCAAGATGTGTGAGTTTGTTGGGGTACTATTGTGCTGACGACATTGGTTCTTTGGGGGAACAGTTGATTGGCCGAGAAACGGTCAGAGTTGATCAAGTGGAGAATGCCAGAGATTCTCAAATGCGCGAGTTTTGTGTGCAGGGAGGATTGAATTCGATTGTGGCTTTACCGATCCAGACGCGATCGGGAGCAATCGGGGCGATCGCCGCCGGGAGTTGTGGCATCATGCGACCTTGGAGCGATCGCGAGGTGGAACTGTTGGAGGCGGTGGCGAATCAACTGGCGATCGCGATCGAACACGCTGAAATGTATGAAACCAGTCAGACGGTTGCCCTAGAAGCTCAAACCCAAGCCCAACAACTCCAATGCACCCTGGAAGAACTGCAATATACTCAAACCCAATTGATTCAAAGTGAAAAAATGTCCGGTCTTGGGCAGATGGTAGCGGGGATTGCCCATGAGGTGAATAACCCGGTTAACTTTATTCATGGCAATCTGGAATATGCCCACCAATATAGCGACGCTTTACTCAGTTTGATTGATTTGTATCAAGAGCATTACCCGGAGCCTAACCCAGCCATTCTCAAACGAATCGAAGCGATCGAACTCGACTTTATCCGGTCAGATTTTCCCAGTTTGCTCTCTTCAATGCTGGTGGGAACCGAACGGATTCACGAAATTGTGCAGAGTCTGCGAAATTTTTCTCGACTTGATGAAGCGCAGATGAAACCTGTAGATATTCATGAAGGGATTGACAGTACCCTATTGATTTTACAACATCGCTTAAAGTCTAGCTCGGGAGCATTTCCCATCGAAATTGTCAAAGAGTATAATGAGCTGCCCCCGATAGAATGCTATGCGTCTTCTCTTAATCAAGTGTTTATGAATATCCTCAGTAATGCGATCGATGCGGTGGAAGAAGGGCCGGACACAGTGGGGAAAATAGAGATTAGGACCGAACTGATCACAGGAGACTGGAAACGGGCGATCGCCCGCAGGAGCCTGGGAACGCCAAATCTGGAGCAAGGCAGGGATTTATCTCGGGGCGATCGCTACAAGGCTTTCAAATCCTGCCCTGGCATCACCCCCCACCCCTCCGATGTTTGTGCAGCGATACCGGGAACAATCCCCCGTCCCTCCTTCGTGATGATTCGGATTCGGGATAATGGGTACGGCATCCCAGAAGACTTACAAAAGCAACTCTTTGACCCATTCTTTACCACCAAACCTGTGGGTAAAGGGACTGGACTGGGATTGTCGATTAGTTACCAGATCGTTGTCGAAAAGCATGGGGGACAGCTGCTCTGTTTTTCAGAACCCGGAAAAGGCACAGAATTCGCCATCATCATTCCCCTCAAACAACCCCTCGAAGTCCAGAGTGAGGAAGTTCTAAACTGTTTGCCGAGTTGGGTACTCAGTTCATAGCGTTGTAGATTGGGGTTGAGGGGCTAAGTTTTCAGCGGTGTTGTTTGAGGGAGGGACTAAGAGGGACCCTCTTCCCGCAGGGGTTCTGTTTCGGATCGCGGTTTTAGGTGTGTGAGGAGTTCGGGCGATCGGCGATCCTGGTCAGAAACCGTTGCTCGCTTTGAGGGTTTTAGCAGTGCGAGTGGGGAGAAAATCACTGGGCTGGGCACGAAGATTTTGATAGAGTTCAAGGACCTGCTGAGTATAGTCATCAAACTCACCGCGATCGTACAAGTTCCCATCACCGGACACCCACCAAGCCGCCGCACGACGCACAGCGATTTCTTCATCGTCCCCACTGAGTGGATACTCCGCCCGCAATACGTCCTCCATCACGCACACTAAAATATTTTGAGCCTTCATGCGATCGGAATTAAATTGTTCCGGGGTTAATTCCTCCCCAATACAGAGCCTTGACCACCTTCTAATATTTGCCGGTTTGATATTCCAGGCACTCTCAAGTCCATCATCCCTCCCCGATGAATTGGATGTAACCAAGCGCAGCGCTTCCACCAGCGCCACTACTTGGGAATCCGAGATTTGTCCCCATACTGGAAATGCCCATAATACAAAGCTGGCTAATAGTCCACCCAGCAAAATCCGCATAATTCTCCTCTAAAAGTCCGCCCATTGATTTTGACTTATACTGGGCCAACTGTCCATCTTTATTTTAAAAATTATAAGAAGGGAACAATAGACAAACTTTTTTGTCTTTATCTGTTTTATCGGCTGCCATCTGACCCGCATCAAAGCCACCCTTAGAGGTACTCTCGAACATCACTTTTTGTTCAAGTCAAGCCTTTCAAAAACTCCAGTTAGTCCATCTCTGGCCCATCCCTAAAAAACCCACGGGCCTTGTTAAGGGGGTATTGAGGATTTCTGTAGGCGAATCTATTCGGAGTTTAGAGATTTTGAGAACAAGTTAGGCGGATTTGACGAGGGTTTCACTTATGCATTCACCCACAGTTAGAATGAAGCCCTCCTGGAGAGCGAAATTCATACACCTCTTGAATCACGCGCACCCAACCCTGGGCTAAGGATTCCCAAATGCGATCGCCCTTCTCTTTCGTCGCCGCAGTCCCATCCCCGACCACCCCACTGTTACTAATATGATGGGTTAACCAGGCAAAAGTTAATGGTCCTTTAGTTCCTAACAAACTCCCTTCTGGACGTTCCGGGGGATATTCCTCCACGGCTTTTTCCATCTTCACCCAGTCGGGCAAAACTGCTAACATTAAGCTCGTTTCTGCATCCCCCGCGTGCATTCCCAACCTCCGCTCTTTTTCCGAAATGAGCGCTTTACTTTCATTGGGAACTCGCCAAGTAAATAGTGGAAAGACCATCAAATCTGGATACTTTGCCGTTAAATCCTGAGCCGCGATTTCCACCACTTGCGGTTGACCGCCATGAGAATTCATGAAAACTAATTTTCTAAATCCTGCCCGATAAAGGCTCTCCCCAATCTCCATTAAGGTCGATAAAAGGGTCTGAATACTTAAGCTAATCGTCCCCGGAAAATTCCCATGCTCATTAGATTTTCCATAATATAAAGGCGGCAAAGCATAGGCTGGAATCTCAGGACTTAATTGTTCTAAAGCTTTTCCTAAAACCGCCATACTAATCGCACTATCGACAATCACAGGCAAATGAGGACCATGTTGTTCGATCGCCCCCAAGGGTTGAATGATTACAACATTCCCTTTATCGGGCATCGCCGCGATATCCGTCCAACTCAGATAGGGAAAAAAACGCTCAGGTGGGATGAAACTGTGCATGGGGAGATAGGGGAGATAGGGGAGATAGGGGAGATGGGAAGGATGGGGGGATGTTCAACGTCCCGACTGAAGTCGTTCTCCTCTTTTGTTTGTAGTAACGACTTCAGTCGTTACCGCGTGACTTGGCATAAAGCCAAGTCACGCCCTCAGCTTAGGCTCGTCCTCCAGTTCCGAAGCAGGTGCTAGACCCTCGGATTGCTCGTGTGATGGCGACAGCCATCACACGAGAGCAACGACTGAAGTCGTTACTACAAACATGGACCCAATCTCCCCCATACTCCCCCAATCATTCTTCCCCCTTCTTAATCAACCGTCCCCGATGGGATGTTGCGCGCAAGAAGGAGAGCAATTCTCGATTCACGAGATGGGGGACTTCCTGCTGGATCCAGTGACCGCAGTGGGGAACTAACTTGAGTTGAAACGGCGCTTTAATTAACCGATCGAATCCATCGGTTAACTTATTGCTCAAAAACGAATCTTCTTCCCCCCACAATACCAGGGTGGGTGCGGTGACATAATGAGGCGATCGCCCCAAATTCTGGACCCAATTCAAGGGAGACATCAGTTGTCGATAATAATTAATCGCCGAAGAGAGGACTCCAGGTTTTTCTAATGCTTCCTGATAAATCTTAGTCAGTTCCGATGTAAACGCCCCTTTGCGGATTGCTTGTTCCTGGAATACCTTTTTAACAAAATCCTTTAAGTTCTGCTGGATCAGCCACTCCGGGACTCCTGGAACCTGAAATGCCAGGACATACCAACTGCGGCGTAGTTGATCTACGTTGCTCCCCATTGCCTGTAACCATTGTTGGGGGTGGGGTGCATTCAAAATTGCCAAGCGATCCAAGCAATTGGGAAAACGTTCAGCCAGATGCCAGGCGATCGCCCCTCCCCAATCATGACCCACGATATGGGCCTTGACATATCCTAAACTTTCAATTAAACCTTTGATATCTGCACTTAACGTATCCAGATCGTAGCCACTGTCTGGCTTATCCGAATCGTTATAGCCGCGCAGATCCGGGACGACTACTTTAAAATATCGAGAAAGCGCTGGGATTTGATAGCGCCAGGAATACCAAAACTCCGGAAATCCGTGCAACAGGAGAACGAGTTCTCCTTCTCCTTGAGAGACACAGTGCAAGCGGATCCGGTTCGTTTCAATATAATGATGTTCCCAATTAGCTTCTAGGGCAGTCATATTTTTTTTGCAAGCTGGCTGTGTGGATCCCGAAACGCCAATTGAAGCCAGATAAACCCCAGGAGCGCTCGTTACCGTGGCGTTTGTCGTTCCGTTCTTTCAGCCTAACATTTTTCAGCCCCAAAAAAATTAGCCCGCTCTCTTATCGTAAACCCGATGTTCTCCTGATCGACCACCAGGAGATTGAGATATCGGGTTCCCTTCAAGGGCGAGCCTCAGACCCGTGTTGCTACACGAGTTGCTCATTGACGTCTTCCACTGCCAGATCGGGCTGGTCTGGAATAGCTTTCATCTGACATTTGACCAGGTTGGCGAGTTCCTGAAGCTGGGCGATCGCTTCTGCGCCCTCTAATTTCATTAATTCGCGATCGTCGCGCATTTCTGTCCAGGTAATCCCATAATCCGACACCAAAAACCGAATCAAGTGATCTTCTCCTAGGCTCACCATAAAGGAGGCGCTATTCATTTGGCCCCCGCAGGTATAGCAAGATGCCAGGTAACCCCGACGCTCTAGCACGATCGCTAGGGCCTGTAGGTTCATGACCAGATCCTTGACAAATTGACGGTGCTGTTCGGCGAGTCTGATAAACACTTACTTTCTCCTATCACCACACCACATTTTAGAACTTTTTAATGTTTTTTTTAGATTTGACCTCCTCCTGGAGTCGATATAATATCTAGGGCTTCACCTGTCCAATGGTAGTCCAATTGTAAACGTCCCACGGAAGGGATGCCACTAAGTTAACGTGATTCATCGTTCACAGGAGGTATCCGTGACGACACTTGATAGTTGGATAGGTCATAGATTCAAGAGAATTCCGGGGGTTTCCGGAGTGCTTTTCCCTGTCTAGATTGACCCCCAATTCCCTAAAACCTATGGAGGCTGGTTAGCCTACGACGATCGCCCATAAGAATAGGAAATTCTTATCAGAGTGATTAGAAAATTGTTTGAGAGATTGTCAATACTTGGATTGTCTAAGCGGGGTAAGGACCCCGTTAGCCTCGATACCAATCGGCATCCCAGAATGCCACTCGGTAAAGAAATTCAGCGTTACATCGCCCCTGAATTAGCTTAAAAAGGCCAATTTAGTTCACTTCCCACCAACCCATTGCAGGGCCAATGAAGCGAACGGTTAACCAAGCTACAATCAAAAACCCAATCCCTAGCCAACTTCCTTGGACGGTCCACTTCACAAACTGTTCTGATTGACTTTTAGTAATCGGCAACCAAGGCACGATTCTGGGCTCTTTGCCATACTGATCTCCGAGCGTTGACTTGCGACGTTTTGCTTCACCCATAGTAAAGAAAGTAGAAATGCTAGAATTTCAATTGAGCTAACGGATCCAGTGGGAAATCCCCCTTCCTCATGCAAAGCATCCCGGTTAAGCCGATGATTTCATTCCCCGTTGCCATCGAAAGAAACCGGCCCGTTGCGAGTCTTCGTGCCGAGAAGGATGAGGGTCTGATAGCAACCCTGTTGAATATTAACTTGATTTCATAGCCGGTTGCTCACTTTTGTTGCCAAACTTTACTTAATCTTTCAGTTTCACTGGTCTGGGCCTTCCCGGGAGAGATCAGATCAAGGGGACCCCAAAGCGGGTTCTGTCCCTAAGAAAATTGCTTTTTTCCGAGAGATTGAGTCAAGCAACCCAGTTTTTCATCTCTACTGTACCGATGCCCTAGGATAGGATTTCTTGACAAAACCCTGACCGATGGAGGGCAAAGGGAGCGATCGCCTCCCGGTTGCCCCCTCTGTCCCGGGAAAACCTGATGGAGAGACCCCATTAGCTAAGGAGGGGAGCAAAAAAGGATTTGAGGATGATCCCCTTCCTTGGTAGCATCAAATCTAAGTCATCGAATTCGGTCAGTGGATGAACATCCAGAAATTCAATTGCTTCCAGGAGGCGATTCCCCTGAGTAACAGATCTATCTCGATAGAACAGAATCTAGCCTTATCCCCTAGCCCGGTGAGCAAAGCACTTGCCTCATCTGGGTTTTCCATTATGAGAATTTATTCTAAAAGCAAGCCAAAACCGGGCAGGAAACAAGATGCTGTAAGGTTGCAAGGTCCGGAAGGATTGACCGGCAAAATGGGTCAGGGCGATCGCCTCGATCCATCCAACCCGAGAAAGGTCCCAAAGATTCCGGTATCCCCCGCATGGAACGGCAACCGCTTGGGACAGAGTACCTGGGGTAGAAGAATCCCAACCCCTTCATCCGCTATCATTCCAGACTTGAGTCGCGATGTTCAGGTATGCTCAGCGTAAATGGATCAGCTTGAATGTTTACCCTATAGTGTCGGTCATGGAGATGAGGGAGTCTCCTTACAGGTGCGGATGGGACCCTATCGCATCCTCCTCGACTGTGGCATCAGAGATATCTCACCCTTGCAAGCGGGTTTGGAGAACAAAGGCAGTGGCCCTGGCTCCTTACCGGCAGATTTAGTGCTGGTTTCTCATGCTCATGCTGATCATGCCCGGGGTTTATGGTCCCTGCATCAAGCCTTTCCCCAATTACCGATTTATGCCAGCGAAGTCACCACGGAACTACTTCCCCTGAACTGGCCCGAGGGAGAACGCGATCGCTTAAGATTTTGTCAAGCCTTACCCTGGCGCACCCCGGTTGAATTTCTGGATGGATTGACCGCTGAATTATTTCCCGCTGGACATCTCCCAGGGGCAGCGGCTATTTTATTGAGCTATACCCCCACCCCCTCCGGGCGATCGCCTCAACCGCCCCGACCCTATACCCTGCTTTATACCGGAGATTTTTTCCTCTCCAATTCTCGCTTAGTGGAAGGATTGCCCTTAGATGAACTGAGGGGATTAGATCCAGATGTGCTGATTGTCGAAGGCAGTTATGGGACCTCGCGGTTTCCTCATCGCCGATCGCAGGAAAACCAACTCGCTGAACGCATCGAACGGGCGATCGCCCAGGGTCAATCCGTCCTGCTTCCTACCCCTACGGTTGGTTTAGGTCAAGAAATCCTGATGCTTCTACGGAGTCATCACCAATTCACCGGGCGAGACTTGGATATTTGGGTCGAGGGAACCGTTGCCGATGCTTGTGATATTTATTTAGAACTCCTCCCTCAACTCCCCGCCTCAGTCCAAAACTTTGCCCGCCATCAACCCCTATTTTGGGACGAACGAATCCGTCCGAGGGTGCGTCGCTTATTCCCCGAACACCATTCGGAACTGGCAAACGGTCCTTGTGTCCTGCTTACGGAATTAAATAGCAATCTTAAAAATTTTGAGGGAGGCGATCGCCAACCCTGGTTGATTTTGCTTCCCGAATATCCTGGACAACCTCAGCGCTATAACCCAGATTCGTTATTTGCCCATCTCCCCAAGTCCCGCTTTACCCTAGAAACCTATCTCCTCGCCCAACATTGTGACGGCAATAGCACCACTCAACTCATTCATAACTTACATCCCCAGCACGTCGTCTTTATCCACGGTTCCCCTGCCTATCTAGCGGACTTAACCAACTTAGATGAACTCCGCAACCGTTATCATTTACATACTCCAGAAGCGGGGAATCTCGTAGAACTCCCGATCGGGGAGACAATTTTGCAACCAGCTACCCCGGCGGAAATTTATCCGGGAGAACTCACGGAACATCAAAGCAGCGTTACCCTTTCTCTGTCCCAAACTTTGGCCTTGGATCCCCGGTGGCAGAAGTTTTCAGATACTGGATTAATTGAAGCGCGTTGGCAGGGTGAGGAATTAGTGGTGCGTGGGGTTTCTCAACGAGAATTGCTTTCTCAAGGGAGTGCCGCCCGGGTCAGCGCGAATATAGAATGTTGCGGAAACTGTCGGTATTATCGAGGACAGCGTTGTTGGAATCAGGTTTCCCCTTTGTTTGGGTTTAAGGTGACTCCCGATGGTTATTGTCCCGCGTTTGAAGCGGCGCTGGTTCCACCTGTCGCGCCGCCTGATGCATAAGGCTATTGCATCCGGTTGTTAAAGACCTAATTTACTCTTGAAAAAAGTTGCAACAACCGGCGGGGGTTTAAACGTTGGCGGACTAACAACTTAAGCCACAACCTGCGGGGGATAAATCCCCCGCCTAATAGCTAAAGTCGGTTAAAAACCGACTGCAAGTCTTATCCCCTGGTGTTTTCAGTCGGTTTCAACCGACTTGATTCTGTTAGGCGGGGGTTTAAACCCCCGCCGGGTGTCGCCTGGTGCAAGATGTCAGTTGAAACCCACTGGAAGTCTGATGCCGTAGTGTTTTTAGTCGGTTTTTAACCGACTTTAGCTGTTAGGCGGGGGTTTAAACCCCCGCCGGGTGTCGCCACTACTACAAAATCATAGCCTTAAGTACCGCAGTGGCACTCAAGGCTATGATTTTGGATTTGTTGTTCTAAGGGTTTTTAACGATCGCCTCAGTTGAGCAGAGGGGAGGGGAGAAAAAACCCGGTTTCCTACCCGTTAATGGGTCTGACTTCAATTCTGGTTGTACAGAAACCCGGTTTATTGTACTTCTGAACATAAGCGATCGCCGGTTGACCTGGAAACACTGTAGGATTCAAGGCAAAACCGACTTTTTCCATTATTCTTGATTCAAGTCGGGAGAGCGTTTGGGAATTTGTTCGGCTTCGGGACAGTCATCTGATACCAAAGGCTCCACATTACCTCGCGAAACGCAGGCAATTTTTTGGCTAACGGCACCGATGCTTTCGAGGCGAAACATCTCTTCCCAGGAAGAGAGTTCATCTTCTTCATCGGTTTCATAGCGGATCGTGACTAAATCTCCTTCGATGTCAAGAATGCGAACACCGTCAATCCAACGTTGCTGATCCCGCAAGAAAATACTGACTTCACGACCATCGCAACAGAATTGATAAATCTTGCGGTGTAGCATAGGTGGCTTCTCCTGAGCAAATAATTTTTCAATTGCTAAATCGTATTTCTCACCAAAGCGAGAATGCCCCGGCGATCGCACCAGTTCCCCAAAGTGAAGGTGGGACCGGGATGGGGTTCCGATTGTTTCCATAATGCATGGCTTGAGTTGAACTGTTCCACCTCGGGGTTGATGGCTACCGATTTAATTTGACAGTGTAGCTTGAAAACCCGTCAATATTGCTCGCAATGTACCAATCCAAATTAAATGTCGCCCTCGCCGAGGGGGGATATCGTAGCGAGAAATGGACAAAAGCTGGGATTCTGAACAGGGTGCGAACAAAAGTTAGGTGGACAAGGGGATTTTAACTAAGGATTGAAGGATCGTCCGACGGTTTTTAGGGGCTGGTATGGTTGCCGTCTCTCCCCATCCTGTTGCGATCGCCCCGTTAGGAACTCGCTCAAGTTAGGCAGGTTGGGCCTCAAGGCTGGCCCGTTCGGGTCAGTTCGCGGGACTGACTTGGGTAACTGACCCCTAACTTGGTGCCTGGACGCTTTAATCAACTCGAATAATTAGGTAGCTTCTTTTTCCTATTGTACCGATTTTCAGCCATTCTGAGACAACTCCCTCAAAGAAAGAACCGGGAATTTCCACTGCACTCGGGTCCTTAACGGTCTAGGTTTGAACCTGAGTCTAGTTATGGCGAATGCTTCTGGCTGTCTGGGGTTCCCACAAAGAACGGACGATGGTGTTGGGTCTGTTCTAGGGCCTGGGTCAAGGCATTCCAGTCTTCGGTCTCGATCGCCCCGATGAACTGGTCCAGTTGCTCCCGATAAGCATAGAGCGATCGCAACACTTCCTTTCGGTTGTACTGCGCCATCATCGCCCCTAACTCGGGATTACCCCCACCGACTCGGCTGGTATCCCGAAAGCCACTACTGGCAATCTGTTGGGCTAATTTCAGGCGATTCCCCACAGGTTCCCCCAGACAGGCGGATATTAAACTGGCGGAAACGAACACCGGCAAATGAGAAATCCAAGCAACGGCACAATCATGGTCTTCAGGGCTGCTTATGTAGACCTGGGACCCCAGAGAACGTGCCAACTCGGTAACGGTTTCTACTGCGGCAGCAGGGGTATCCTCTGTGGGAGTAATCACATAAGAACGTCCGACAAATAAATCAGGCACTGCCGCATCCAGTCCGCTTTCTGCCGTCCCCGCCATTGGATGCGCTGGGACAAAGTTCGCCCATAAGGGAGTAACCGCTTCGACCACAGGCATTTTCACGGACCCCACATCCGTTATGATAGCGGTAGGGTTGAGATGGGGGATAAGTCGTTCTACGGTCCAAGCGATCGCCGCGATCGGCGTGCATATAAATACCACTTCGGCGTTTGCCATCAGGGTCATCTCTACATCTGCCTCATCCACGATTTGGCGCGTTACCGCTTCCTGGCAAGTTTGTGGGCGACGGGACACCCCTAAAATGCGGTGACCCTGCGATCGCAAATCCAACGCCAAGGAACCTCCAATTAAACCCAGACCCACAATTCCAACGTTCATCGGCTCTTTTAAATACCTAATTCCGATTTATTATGACCCCAGTTGGCTCCTTGCGAATCCCATCGCCATTCCCCAGACCCGAGGGGAACCAAATTACTCCAGTCCGTGACAAGGGAAACTGCTAAAACTCATCCAAGTTGCAGTGGGCGAGCGCCTTGCCCCTAACGGGGAATAATTCACCTATTGGCACTTTAAAAATCGGTACCCAGCAATTCCTACTTGTTTTGACTTGTCGCCGGTTTCATCTTTTCCTTCTTCAACAGTTAGTTGACCGTTAGTGGAAGGCCCCGATAACCGATGGGGGTTAACCTTGTCGATCGCCCTGGGAAAAATTAGGAAGATTGAGGGTCAGAAAATGTTAGAGTGAGTCGATCTCCCGGTGTTCTGGTGGAAGTTATCCCCCTTGGTGCGTTTGGTGATTTTGTGATGGATGGCGATCGCCTAACCCTTAGCAATTGCATGGAACAATCCCTCCCGTGGTTTTCAATCCCGGGAACGATTCCCAACGACTCAGCAGTACCACAAGCGGGGACTTTCCTATATGGCGATCGCTCTTCCGCTAGGATGGTAATGCAAGCCTGCTATCTCCGTAAAGTCCCGCTGTTCTCAGGGTGCCCCGATGGAAGCTGAAGAACTAATCAAAAAATATCTAGCTGGTGCCAGAGACTTTCCTGGGGTTATGCTGACTGAAGTCAATCTCAGTCAAGTTAATCTTAGCGAAGTCAACCTAAGTGGGTCCAACCTGAGTATTGCCAATCTTAGCGGTGCTGACCTCACTGGAGCCAATCTCAGCCATGCCAAGCTCAATGTTGCGAAACTTAACAGCGCTCACCTGAGTGGAGCCAATCTCAATGGAGCGGACCTCAATGTTGCCAACTTAGTTCGGGCGGATCTACGCGGAACCCTGTTAATTCAAGCCTCGTTGATCCGTGCCGAACTCATGCGTGCCGAACTCAGCGGTGCGAACCTCACCCAAGCGGACCTCAATGGGGCCAACCTCCGCGAAGCAAAACTCCGACAAGCCTATCTAGTCAGCGCTAATGTCAGTGAAGCGGACATGAGAGGAGCCTCTTTAATGGGGGCTAATCTGGAACAGGCTAATTTAAGAGAGACGAACCTCAGTGGTGCGGACCTCAGTGGAGCCAACCTCAGAAATTGTGAGTTGCGCCAAGCGGATCTGTCTCATACCAAGCTCATGGGAGTAGACCTTTCTGGAGCTAATTTGCGCTGGGCTGATTTAAGTGAGGCGAACTTGCGAGGTGCGGACCTCAGTGGCGCTAAATTGAGCGGCGCTAACCTCCGAGGTGCAGACTTGAGTCAAGCCAATTTATTGGATGCGAGTTTGGTGTATGCGGATTTGACCTACGCCAATATGATCCAAGTGGACTGGACGGGAGCAGATATTTCCGGTGCAACCTTAACCGGAGCCAAACTGCATGGGGTGTCTCGGTTTGGTTTGAAAACGGAAGGGATTATCTGCGAGTGGCTGGATCTGAGTCCCAATGGCGATCGCACTCAAGTCTACCGCTTTACCCCAGAAACCTCGGAAACCTTTTTTCATCAAACTCTACCCACGGTGGACCTGCTGATTGATGCGGCCCTCGACCAAGATGCTCATTTAGCCTTAGCCTTGGCCTACCATCAAATCGCCCATCGCTATCCTGACTTAATCGAACCGCCCAATATTGAAGTGAGTTCCCGGCGCACCAAACTCAGCTTTAAAATCGGCAATGATCTGTTATTGTTCTCTACAGCTTATGTGGCAATTCTCCCCTTTAAAGATGCCGGGGTGACCCAAGAAAATCTGGAACATTTAGTGGATATGATTGAATCAGAAGAAATTTCTGGGTTACTCAATGATGCCCGAGAAAAGGTCAAGGAAATTAAAAACTCCCAGACTTTTTCTCGAATTGTGCAACGGGGAAAGTTCTTCCAATCTCCCACGCAAACGGTGTTGACTAATTCCGGCGATCGCACCTTAGATGTCCATCACAATCCCCATTTTGGGAAACGGCTGGTTAATATCGCCCTCGGCAACAACGGAGTGCCTACTGGACCCGTTGTTTCTAGTCCAAATTTTTCTCTACCCCCAGTCAACTTGCTGGTTAATTTTATCAAAGGCTTGCACTTTTCCTCGAATGCCATCTCTCAGAAATAAAATATCTTCCTCCATTCTCTATTGTCTACCCTCTTTCCTCTCCTTTTTTTCCTAATTTTGGCCTCCAGGATCCCCTGAGCGCGTACCCCACTAACCCATCAACACTTTCTTCACAGGAATACCATCTATGCAAGCCGAGGATATTATCAAAAAATATGCAGCAGGAGAAAGAGACTTTTCTGGGATGGATCTGACCGAAATTAATCTCAGTCGAGCCAATCTCAGTGGCGCAAACTTCAGTAACGCCACCCTCAGTATTGCAAATCTCAGCGGAGCTAATCTCAGTGAGGCGGACCTCACCGGCGCAAAACTTAATGTGGCTCGCATGAGTGGGGCCAATCTCAGTAAGGCCAAGCTCAATGGTGCCATTCTCAATGTCGCAAATCTGGTCCGCGCTAACCTCAGCGGTGCGGAGTTGATTCAAGCGGCTTTGATTCGCGCCGAATTAGTCCGCGCTGAACTCAGTCGAGCCAACTTAAGCGAGGCTAACCTCAGCGGAGCCGATTTACGAGAGGCCAAACTCCGACAAGTGAACTTGAGTGGTTCTAACTTAAGTGAAGCCGATATGCGGGGAACGAACCTGACAAGCTCCAATCTGGAACGGGCAACATTAAGCGGGACGGACCTGAGCCGGTCCGAACTCAGTGGCTCCGACCTGACCGAGGCAGAACTCCGCCACGCGAACCTCAGTCGGGTCAATCTCAGTGGGGCCAATCTCAGTGGGGCCAATCTCCGTTGGGCGGATTTAAGTGGAGCCAATCTGCGATGGGCTGACTTAAGTGAGGCAAAACTCAGCGGAGCTAACTTGCTTGGAGGGGACTTAAGTAACGCAAACCTGATTAATTCCAGTTTCGTCCATGCGGATTTGACCCAATCTAATTTAATCCGGGTGGAGTGGGTGGGTGCGGACCTCAGTGGCGCGACTCTCACCGGCGCAAAACTCTACGGCGTTTCCCGCTACAACCTCAAAACTGAAGGGATTACTTGCGAGTGGGTTGACTTGAGTCCTCATGGCGATCGCACTCAAATCTATCGCTTTTCCGCCGAAGAAGCTAAAAAATTTTTTAATCAAACCCCCCCAACGGTTCGGATTATCATTGATGCTCCCTTAACTCATGAGGCCAATCAAACCTTAGCTCAGGTTTACCATCAAATTGCCAGTCAAGGGGAAATGATGCCTCATCCTCCCAGTATTAATGTAGGCTACCGTCGCACCGAATTGGTTTTTAAAATTGATAGCGATCGCGATATTTTTCCCATCGCTTATATTGGCATTATCCCCTTTAAAAATGCCATCTCTACTCAGAAAAATATCATCACCTTAATGAAAATGCTGCAAGCCTATGCGATTAACAGTCACAGCATGGAGGCGATTAAACAAATTAAACAACTGAGTACCGCCCTCAGTCAAACCATTCATGGGGTCAATGACCTTCAAATCCCTCCGGTTACCCTCACCCCCAGCGACACCTACAACTTTTTTGAATCCCCCACCCAAGTGTTGCTGACTAATTCCAGCGACCAAAGTCTTCAAGTCTATTATGATGGCAGTTTTGGAAAACGCAACATCGGGCCGTCGGGTTCGGTCAAAACCGCCACAGGAACCACGATGAAAGCCACCAAATTTGCTTTACCCAGCATTAATCATTTAGTGGAATTTATTGATGGATTTTACTATCTCGATAGTTAATCGCTCGTTTTTTTCGTAAAATAGAATGGGTATATAATTTTTAAGAAAAAACCTGACAACCGGAAGGGAGTCGAGTTTTTACACCCTACTTTTCTGAGTTTATTTGCCAATCGAGACTTATGCGCGATCGCTTTAAAAAAATGATGGGCCGTTCCCGGTTTGTCGTCTCCCGAATCTTTCTCCATCTCGCCGGGAATGACGTGGCTCCCCTGTTGGGTGTACTCAACCAAGGCATCCGACCCGTTCTCGATAGCGATGGAGACCTGGAAACCCTCGGGGAGGCCCTGGTAGAAATCACCGAAAGTCTCTTGCGGTACGATGACTATTGGAAGTCTGCCGCCAATGAAGGGGATGTGGTCTGGGACGAAGGGGAAGCAGGGGACTATTGGACCGAGCTATTTACCGACTCGGCTGCTCGATATGGCAGTGAAGTCCGGTTAGCAGATTCTGCCGAAGAAACCTTATCTCTCCCGGTGACTCGCAATGTCGTCGTCATGATCACCTTAGCGGCAGAGGGAGAAGTCCCGGAACTGGAAACCGACCTCTCTAATGTGGCAGCGTTACAAGCGGGTCTGAAAGCCGCGATCGCCCTGCATTACCAAGAGCGACTCCGTGGCATTCAAATCCACTTTTCACCGGCGGCGATCGGGGAAGAACTCACCGAAGACCAAATCCTTGAGTATTTTCCCGAACTCATCCCTCTGTAAAACCCCACCTGTCATCCAAAATAGTCTTCTCTTACAATCAAGAAAAGAGCAACCGGACTGAGCAACTCGGTCCGGTGAATCTTGACTTGAATCAATTTCATGCAGTACCTCCGCCATGTTCCGCAAACTAATCCCAGTCTTAATGGTATTCATGCTCTGTTGGACCACCACCGCCTGTAGCACCAGCACAGGTTCGTCTTCCTCCAGCGGATCCAACCCCAGCACCTCCGTTACCCCAACAAGAATGGCTGACGGTCGCTATCCCGTCCAGCAGGCCAGCTATAACGATGCCAACGGGGAATATAGCCTGTTTCTGCTCAATGCATCCCCCTCGGTCTATAACACCGATGACTTGCCAATGGCGAGTTTAACTCCCGAAGAAATTTCTGCCGGTCAAAAAAGTTACCTTCAGGTGGAGTCCGGTCAAGCTTCCCTGCATTTGACCGAAGACTTCAAAATTGAATATATTCACGCGGTAACCGAAACCCAACCCAACCCGCAAACCGGCCAACCGGAAACGGTAATTGTTCGCCAGCAATCTAGCTTCTGGACTCCCTTTGCCGGTGCGATCGCCGGACAAATGGTTGCCAATGCGCTGTTTACCCCCCGCTATTACGTTCCCCCGATGTATCAACCTGGGGTAGTCATGACGGGTTATGGCGGGTATGGCAACTCATATCAGCAAGCGGTCCAGCAATATAGCAACCGCTACCAATCTCCACCCCCAGCGGTTAAAAATCGCCAGAACTCATTGCGGACAACGGGTCGAGTTCGGTCGAATCCCAGTAATGTCAATCGTCCCGCCACGGGAAGCACGAACTCTCGGCCTACTGGGTCCGGTGTGGGTGGCAGCAACCTACAACGCCCTGCCTCCAACTCATCCGGCAGTTCTACTCCTCGTCGTGGCAGTTTTGGCAGTGGGGGTTCCTCCTCTCCCACGCGATCGGCCCCCCGTCGCTCAGGCGGTGGCACAAGACGCCGCCGTTAAATTTAGCTATCTGTAGGGTGGGCAATGCCCACCCTACGCTATATTGAGGCTCTAGCTTGGATGGGGGAATGGGGGAGATGAAGTTCCCCGTTCAACGTCACGACTTCAGTCGTACTCTTCGTTTGTAGTAACGACTTCAGTCGTTTCCGCGTTACTTGGCTTTACGCCAAGTAACGCACCCCTGTCCCGATCTTCCAGTTCCTTTACAGGCGCTTAAGCCGCTCATGGTCCGTCTCACGGCTTCAGCCATGATACGACTGAAGTCGTTACTACGAACATGGATAACGACTGAAGTCGTTACTACAAACATGGATAACGACTGAAGTCGTTACTACGAACATGGATAACGACTGAAGTCGTTACTACGAACAACCTCCCCATCCCACCTCACGATTACATCTTGTCCGGATTAATGCCGATCCGATATCGTCCTGTTGTGATTGAATTAGAAGTCCACCAACAACTCAGAGCATTCCTGCGATCGCAAGGTGAACCCTATTGGCCGCATCATTTGTCGATGGCGCGGTTAGTGGCCCGTGCGTTTCGGGTGGGTCGGAGTGCGGTGATTCAAACCGGCATCCCATCAGTGGGCGCTCATGGCGGACATCGCCTCAGTTACTTGACCCCGATCCTGATTTGGCCCGGACCCGCGATTTTAGTCGCCCCAGAAGCAATTCAACAGCGGTTACTGTTGGTGGAAATCCCCCAGATGCAGCAGTGGATTGAGACAAATAAGACCATTCGCACGGTTACCGATGGGGCCTCGGGGGGTTGGCGGTGGCCCGGTGCGGATTTTCAAGGATTGCTGATTATTTCCCCGAGATTGTGGTTGGAAGATGTTCTGGGCGATCGCACCCAAATCCCCCCAGGAATTCCCACGATTATTGACGGGGCCGATGACCTAGAATCCTGGGCCAGTGAGCAACTCAGCATCACCCTCCAATCTTGGGACTGGAATCAATTGATGGTCTCCCGTCCCAATTGTGCTGCCATCATTCGCGATGTCAGAGTGCAACTGACTCGTGCCTTGTTCCAACATCCCGCCAACCCCTACGGATGTTCAATGCTGGAGTCGGAGGAAGAAGGAATCTTACAGGGGCTCTATCACACCCTGCAACAGCGCAACGGGACTACCACCGTCTCCAGTCATCCTCCATCCCCAGAACTGCCCGATCGCTGGATTCACTTTTGGCAGCAGTTTCATAGCGGGAATCGACTCCTTTGGGCCGCCATTGACCGACAGTTAGGCCAATTTACCCTATCTGCAACCCCGGTGGAAGTAGCTTCAGCCTTAGCGCCCATCTGGGACCAGCAGCCGGTTGTGTTGATTGGGGGGGCGTTAGATTTAGAAACCTCAGCGCCAATTTATCGCCAGCAATTGGGATTGGGAGATGTTACCACCCTGAAATTCTCTCCCGATCGCCAAAATGAGATGATTCAACTCTATTTACCCGAGGGGATTCCCATGCCGAATACCCCTCAGTTTGAACCCGCATTATTAGAACAACTTAGAACCCTTCTGTGTATTGCGGCAACCACTCCCGGACCGATTGTCATCTTAGTCGGAGATATGCCTCTCAAACCCCGCTTAGGGTCAATTTTGGCGGCAGAGTTTGGATCTCGGGTGCAGGTGGAGAAGACTCAAGTCGATGAACAGAGTATTTTAATTACGGGTTGGGAGTTTTGGCGAGAACATCAAGGCACATTACCCGCACCCAAGTTGCTGGCGATCGCCACTTTGCCGATTCCGTCTCTAGAAAATCCTTTAGTTGCGGGTCGTGTTGCTCACTACAAACGCGAACGGCAAGACTGGTTTAGATTGTATCTGTTACCAACAGCCTTGCGAGAACTCCAACGGGCGACTGCACCCGTTCGGCAACGCCAAGGCATCGTCGCCCTTTTGGATAGTCGCGTCCTCTACCGCAGCTATGGCACTCAAGTCTTATCCGCCCTCAGTCCCCTCGCCCGCATTGACTATTTAGATGCCACTTCTTTTGTGAATTAGGGTCATTGATAATTGATAATTGATAATTGATAATTTACCGTTATTAATTATTTAAAACTACATCAATAAATGCTCACAAAATGCTCACAAACTCACGATTGCATTCAGTAAAGATGGTTGATTGGAATTAACAGGTTTGCCTTTTCATGCGGGAGATACGGTAGAAATTATTTTTTTAGAACAGCCTAAACAACAACGGAAGACTCTTAAACTGTACAAAATTGAGCGGTTATCAAAAATTTTATCAAGTTTTTCTGACCTCTCCCTGATTAGATTGGGGGCCATTCGCGAATGGCCCCTACAGAGGGGTGGCTGCTGTAAAAATTCATTTCGTTCAGTCTTTACTAAACAGTCAAAACTTTGCTACAATTGTGAATAAAGCAATTCATCTAGGGCAAGTATGTCCAGAGTCGATAAAGAGGCGCAACAGTTTGAACTGAGGCGCTTTGTGGAAGAAGTGGGCCTATTGTTTGAACTGAGCGGGATGCCGAGGATGGCGGGACGAATTCTCGGGTGGTTGTTGATTGCAGACCCTCCGCATCAGTCCTTGAGTCAACTGGCGGAAGCGTTACAGGCTTCTAAAGGGTCAATTAGCACCATGTCTCGGTTGTTGATTCAAGCGGGAATCGTCGATCGCATCAGTTTACCGGGCGATCGCCGAGATTATTTTTGTATCAAATTAGGTGCTTGGACCGAATTAATTCAACAAAAAACCGCCCAAATTAAAGCGGTGCGCGAAATAGCTGAACGGGGACTGGGGTTACTGGAAGGAGAACCAGACGAACGTCGGCAACGACTGGAGGAAATGCGAAATTTTCACGCTTTTTTTGAAGGAGAACTGCCTCGGTTAGTCCAACGCTGGGAACGGGAACGAGAGGTGAAGCAGCCTTAACCCTGCGATCGCCCCCTCAATCCTCCATCCATCTGTCAGCCTAAATTTTTTAAAAACATCATTAATCCCGGCACCTCTCCATCGGGAAACAGGAGTACCCCAATGCAACGGCCATCTAGTATAGAGCAAGTTACTGAATCTCAAAATAACCATAAAAAACCCCCGTTACCTCCCCCTAAACCGGACTTTAAACCCGAGGGGAAACGGCGGTACAAACGGGTGATTATTGCGCTGATCGCCGCTGGATTATTAGGCGTCAGCACCTTTGCCTATAGAACCTACCAAAACGCCCAACCGCGCACCGATGCGATCGCCGAAATAACTGTCCCCGTAGACACCCAAACCCTGACCGTCCGCATCCAAGCCAGTGGCACTGTCCGACCGATTCAGAGTGTCAACCTCTCCCCCAAAAGCACTGGCCGGATTGCTCAATTATATGTCGAACAAGGGGACCAAGTAGAAGCTGGTGCTATCATCGCCCGCATGGAAAGTCAGGACGTAGAAGCCCAACGACTCCAAGCTACAGCGCGATTAGAACAAGCCCAAGCTCGACTCGCTCAACTGCGCGCCGGAAATCGGCCCCAGGAGATAGCCCAAGCGCGGGCGAGACTGGCTCAAGCCGAAGCGCGACTCGACCAACTACGCGCCGGAAATCGGCCCCAGGAGATACTCCAAGCGCGGGCGAGACTGGCCCAAGCCGAAGCCCGACTCGACCAACTCCAGGCCGGAAATCGCTCCCAAGAAGTCGCTCAAGCGCGGGCGAGACTGGCTCAAGCCGAAGCCGGACTGGCGCAACTGCGGGCCGGAAATCGCTCCCAGGAAGTGGCGCAAGCGCGGGCGAGACTCACCCAAGCACAAGCGCGGTTAGATGCACTGCGTTCCGGGAGTCGGCAAGATGAGATTGCTCAAGCGGAAACTCAAATTGAAGAAGCTGAGGCAACCTTGTCTCTGACGGCAGAACGGGTGCGCCGGAATCAGGAATTGGTGAATGAGGGGGCAATTTCTCGCGATCGCTTTGATGAAGTGGTGACCGAAAACCGTCGGGCACAAACCAGTTTAGAGCGATCGCAACAACGGTTAGAACAACTGATTCGCTCTCGCCAAGAAGCAATTATCGAAGCCGAAGCTCAAGTCACCGAAGCCCGTCAAGCCTTAGAACTGCAAGCCAGTGGGGCCAGACCGGAAGAAATCACCCGCGCCGAAGCCGAAGTTGCCGAAGCGCGTCTTGCCTTGGAAATGCAAGAAATCGGGGCCAGACCGGAAGAAATCACCCGTGCTGAAGCCGAAGTTGCCGAAGCGCGACAAGGGGTGGACCTCCAAGAAAGCGGTGCTAGACCGGAAGAAATCACCCGCGCCGAAGCGGAAGTGATGGAAGCGCAGCAAGCCTTATCGGTGCAACAAAGCGGTGCCAGACCCGAAGAACTCCTGCGGGTGGAAGCGGAAGTGCGAGAAGCGGAAGCGCAACTGAAAGCCGTAGAAGTGCAGGTGGAAGATACTATCATTCGCGCCCCCTTCGCCGGTCAGATTACCCAGCGATATGCCACAGAAGGCTCATTTGTCGCCCCAACCACAGCGGCATCAAGTGCGGGAAGTGCGACATCCACCTCGATTGTGGCCCTGGCGAGAGGGTTAGAAATTTTAGCCCAAGTCCCGGAAGCGGATATCAGTCGGATTCGTTCGGGTCAACAGGTGGAAATTCGGGCGGATGCCTATCCCGATGAACAGTTCCAAGGAAAGGTGAATTTAATTGCTCCTGAAGCGATTCGGCAACAGGATGTGACCTTGTTTGAGGTGCGAGTGGATTTGGAATCTGGGACGGAGACGTTGCAATCAGGAATGAATGTGGATGTGACGTTTTTAGGGGAGCAATTGGATAATGCCTTGGTGGTCCCGACGGTGGCGATCGTTACTAATCGAGGGGAAACTGGGGTTTTGATTCCCAATGCTGAAGGGAAAGCGGAATTTCGGTCGGTGACGATCGGACCAACTTTGGGAAATCAAATTCAAATTCTGGAGGGGTTGAATCCAGGCGATCGCGTGTTTATTGGTCTTCCGGAAGGGCAAAAGTTGGAGGATATTTTAAAGTAAGGGAGTAGCTCTGTCGTGATCCGGACAATTGGCAGTTTAACGCCTAGTACGGGACAGGAAGCAGAGCCTCCAACGGGGCGTTACATGGCTCTGCCCTGTAACGAGGTATAACGAGGTATATCACCTATTTCCCCCATCTGCCCCATCCTCCCCATCTCCAGAATCTTCCTACTCCTAAAACTATGAATTTCTTAGAAAGCGTAAAGATGGCATCCAAAACCTTGGTTGCTAATAAGATGCGAAGCAGTCTAACGATGCTAGGGATTATTATTGGTAATGCCTCGGTGATTGCGACGATTGGGATGGGTGAGGGGGCTCAGAATTTTGTGGGTCAGCAGGTGGAATCTTTGGGAACGAATTTGTTATTTATTGTGCCGGGAAGTCCAAAGGCTCAAACTCGTCCGGTGAGTCCTCCTCAGACGTTGGTGTTGGCGGATGCGGAAGCGATCGCCTCTCAAGTTCCTTCCCTGAAGGAGGTTGCGCCCCAAATCACGGGAATGCAACGGATTACCTACGGCAATGCCAATCAATCCACAACGGTTGCGGGGGTAACGCCGGAGTTTTTGACGGTTCGGAGTTTTGATGTAGCGCAAGGTCGATTTATTACTAACTTGGATTTGAGGCGCAATGAACAGGTGGTGGCATTGGGTGCAGATGTGGCGGAAACCTTATTTGGAAATACGGACCCGATCGGGAAACAAATCCGGATTAAAAATGTATCGTTTTCTGTGATTGGGGTGATGCAACCCAAGGGTTCTACCTTTGGGCAAAATCAGGACGATGTGGTGTTGGTGCCGTTGACGACGATGGCGAATCGAATTACGGGGAATAGTTCACCTTATGGGACGAGAATTAATTTTATTTCGGTGGCGGTGGAGAATGAGGAAAGTATGAGTGCGGCGCAGTTCCAAATTGAGAATTTGCTGCGCCTGCGACATCAGATTATTGATGAAGATGATTTTACGGTTCGCAATCAAAAGGATTTGCAGGCGACGATGGGGGCGATTACGGGGGCCTTGACCATGTTGTTGGCAGCGATCGCCAGTATTTCCCTGTTTGTCGGGGGAATTGGAATTATGAATATTATGTTGGTGTCGGTGACGGAACGGACGAAGGAAATTGGATTAAGAAAGGCGATCGGGGCGTCTCAGCAGGATATTTTAATGCAGTTTGTGATTGAGGCAGTGATTTTATCCGTTGCCGGGGGTTTAATCGGAATATTTGTGGGAGTTGGGGGAATTTTTCTGATTGGGAGTTTGACGCCGTTTGATGCGGGGATTTCTATGATGGCGATCGCCTTAGCAACTGGAGTATCTGGTGCAACCGGATTATTCTTTGGGGTGATTCCCGCCAAAAAAGCTGCCCAACTTGATCCGATTGTCGCCTTGCGCGGTGCCTAGAATGGCGGTAGAGTAAAGGTTAGAAACCAGGTTTCTTAACCAAAATATTGGTGATTAGTAAAAGATTTGGTGAAGGAACCGGGTTTCTTGTTCTAGCTGATTTAATACTGTACGGATGCCCTAGACTCTGCCAACACGGACGGGCGATCGGCACATAAAAGGAGAAAGAAACGACTGAAGTCATTATTATGAACAAAAGAGAACGACTGAAGTCGTTACTACAAACAGCAGATAAATTTCTTCGTTCGTAGTAACAACTTCAGTCGTTTCCGGGCGATCGGCACATAAAAGGAGAAAGAAACGACTGAAGTCATTATTATGAACAAAAGAGAACGACTGAAGTCGTTACTACAAACAGCAGATAAATTTCTTCGTTCGTAGTAACGACTTCAGTCGTTTCCGGGCATTAACCTCCTTGGATTACCCCAGGGCGTTGTTAACTTTTATTTTGCGAAATGTTTGACATTGTGGATTTCAATCGAGGCTATTCTTATAATAAATTTTGCTGTTTAATTTGAACAGCTAATTCATGAATCATTGAAATACAAACGGAATTACCAATCTGTTTATAGCATTCTCCAATACTAGAATGTCTTGTGAAATTATCGGGAAACCCCATAATTCTATAACATTCATTCAGAGTTAATTTCCGCACAGCATTTTCTTCAGGGATATAGATAAAAAAGCGGCCTGATGTTTCCTGAGAGGGTAAAGTCGGATGAACCCCTTTAACAGAATAAATCCGATTCGGTTGTCTATGAACTCTCGACAGATGTTCTGTATTCGGTCTAATCCCGGTTTTCCAAATATTTTTATTACGATATCCGACAAAAATTAAACCTGAAATTTGGGGTTTAGGATTGTCGATTAGCGTGTATTCTTCAGGCTTTAAATATTCAAACGGTCCTTCCTTATCTAAGAATTGTTCAAGACTAGGAGGAGAAAGTTTTGGCGTAATTAAATCAAAATTAAATTGTTGATTTAAAGTGCCAATAATAATCACCCGCTCTCGATTTTGGGGCAATTGGAAATCTTTAGAATTCAATAAATTATAACTGACACAATATCCTAAGTCTTCTAAGGAATAAAGAATCGTCTCTAAAACCTGGCCTTGGTCAAGATGCAGGAGATGCTTAACATTTTCCAAGACAATCACTTGAGGTTTTTTTATTTCAATAATTTTGCATAAATGAAAAAATAGGGTTCCTCGCGTGTCCTTAAAGCCATTACGTTTTCCGGATATACTAAAAGGCTGACAAGGAAAACCCGCTGTTAAAACAGCATGATTGGGAATATTTTGAATATCTAAAGTAGTAATGTCTTTTTCGGGTACATCCCCAAAATTTTGATAATAAACTTTCTGGCAAGCTTCATTAATTTCACAGGAGTAAACACAATGATAGCCTGCTTTTTCAAAGGCAAGACGGAATCCTCCAATTCCAGCAAATAAGTCAATAAATTTAATTGAATCAGTCACTAATCTTTAAATTGAATGGAATTGAGTTTTAACCATTATAGAATATAACCTATCGAAATCGCACCAGCGTGGGAGTTTGATGCCGTTTGATACTGGAAAAGAAGTGGATCAACTCGATCCGATTGTCGCCTGGTGGGGTGTTGAGGGTGTTTATCTGATTCACAGGGGGTCTACAAACTAAAAGCGATCGCCCTTTGTTCTGAGCAGCGATCGCTTGTTTATTTTTATAATCACAGGATTTTAAGAACTTTTGCTAACTAATCTGAAGCGTCCCCAAAAATCTACATAGTGCACATTCGAGTTCGCGGATACCCGCACTGAACCCATGCTTAGGGCCGTTTGCTTTACAATTCTTAACTCTTCAGGATATCTCGGCTGGGGGTCGTTTTCTAACCAAATCGGGGGGACCATCATGGGGTCATAGGCAGCAATGGTATCAACAACTCCGGGCCGGTCCTTGAACTGTACCTGCTGTCCAGGGTGAAAAACCACCGCTTCTTCTTGTTCTAAGTCCTTGTCAAATCCAATTGTGACAGCAACCATAAAATTCTCCTTATATGCTTGTATTTTTATTTAGACTAACCTTTTTTGGTCAAGGTTTGGTAAAAAAGACAAAATTTGTTACAAAATTGACAGAAAAATAAAATTTCTTCAAAACTCGCTTTTTGAATCTATCTTAGGGTAGGTGTCAAGGGGGAATTTACAGCCTCGAAACCCACGAATATCAGGGGTTTTAGGCGGTGAGTGACCCAATCTGTTCTAATTTTCATGGGGATTGAGGCAGCCACTTTATCCCGAGAAGCATTGCCACAGGGTTGTTCTAGGGATTTTAACAAGACTCAGTTGACAACAATCTGGAAAAATTCTTAAGTTTAGGAGGGGTCGGGTACAGGAACACCCCAATTGTTGTCAATTAATAAGTGTTTGTGCTTAAGGATAAATTCTGATGCCATTCAAAATGTCTGGGTGAACAAGCCATTGTCTATCTAAAATTTCAGGAAATAAGTAAATAGACTTACTTCCAATAAAAAAAAGAGAGGGACACCGATTAAGCGGGCGTCCCTCCCATTCCAATTTTGAATTAAACTGAGTTACTGTGCCCGCCAGTTTTGGATGATGTCCAGCAAGCTGGAACCCCCAAACCAAAGAGCCATCAAAATAGAAGCCGAGAGAATAAATCCCATCACACAAAGCACTAACCCAGCCAGGGTAATGGCTCCATCGTCATCAAGTAAGCCAAAGCCGGTCACGAAAATGCCCATCGCTGGTAAGGTATTGGTCCCGGGGATGGGAATCATCATGGAAATTGCCATCAGGGCGATCGCACTGCCAATGACCACTCGACCCGGTAAACTTTTGCAGATATAGGTCAACCGGGGACGAGAGAGCAACTCAATTTTTTCCAACCAGGGAATCCCGGCTTTTAAAATGCCTTGGACCTTTGACAAGGCGATCGGGTGATTCATCACTCGCTTAGGCATCCAAGGACGTTGAGCGCCAGCAATTAGCTGAACCGCCAGGATACAAATAACAATTCCAAATGGAGTCGAGTATCCTGGCGCAGGTACGGGTAAGGCTGAAGGTAACGCCAAGAATACAAACAAAAATCCAAAAATGCGTTCTCCAGCCAGCAGGATAATATCCGCTAAAATTACGCCTTCAGAACGTTCTTCTTCAAAAAAATAGCGATGCAATTCAACAGAAAGTCGAGCCACAGGGTTTAGGTGAACGGCGAGAGGAGGGAGGCGAGGGAGAGGGGGGAGATAGGGAGGATGGGGGAGAACAGGAAGAGGGATGTAATTTTTCCTGTCTTTATTGTTGTTTATCCTTACCCTTTCATCCTGGATATTCTGATTAAATCAGACGTCTTGAAGCATTCTAATCCCCCCCCTTGGCAAGGGTCTCTTTTAGAAGCAGCATTCTAGTCCCCCCCTTGGCAAGGGGGGGTTAGGGGGGTCTCTTCAGAATCTTGGCAGAAATCTATATCTTGCCCTTCCTCAAAGAAGACCACCCGATAAATTTAAGTTCCAGAGGTCCAGGAATTCATGTATTCTACTTGAGCCGAAGTCAGGGTATCCATATTGATTCCCATTGCTTCGAGTTTCAAACGAGCAATTTCCTGGTCTACTTCCGTCGGAATGGAGTGTAAACCGGGTTGCAACTTGCCTTTATTCTTGACTAAATATTCGCAAGCCATCGCTTGGTTGGCAAAGCTCATATCCATCACCGCGCTGGGGTGTCCTTCGGCGGCAGCGAGGTTAATCAGACGTCCTTCTCCGAGGACGATCACAGATTTACCAGAGTTGAGGTGATATTGTTGGGTAAACGGACGCACGGTGCGAACTTCTGAGGCTTCTGCTCCTAGGGCTTTGAGGTCGATTTCGATGTCGAAGTGACCAGAGTTACAGACGATCGCCCCATCTTTCATCTGGGCGAAATGCTCACCGCGAATGACGTGCTTATTGCCGGTAACGGTAATAAAGATATCTCCTTCGGATGCGGCTTGTTCCATCGGCATCACGCGGAATCCATCCATCGTGGCTTCTAATGCACGCACGGCGTTGATTTCCGTCACGATGACGTTAGCACCCATTCCCCGGGCGCGTAAGGCGGTACCTTTGCCACACCAGCCATATCCAGCAACGACGATGGTTTTACCCGCCAGTAAGATATTGGTGGCGCGGATGATGCCATCGAGGGTGGATTGACCCGTTCCATAGCGGTTGTCAAAGAAATGCTTGGTTTCGGCGTCGTTGACGTTCATCGCCGGGAAGGACAGTGCGCCATCTTTGAACATGGCGGCGAGGCGCACGATGCCGGTGGTGGTTTCTTCGGTGGTGCCGATGATATCGGAGAGTTGATTTTGACGATGCTGCACGAGGTGCACGGTGACATCGCTACCGTCATCGATGATGATGTTGGGTTTATGATCCAGGGCGATTTCAACGTGACGGTTGTAGGTGGCGCTGTCTTCTCCCTTGATGGCGAACACGGGAATGCCATAATCCACCACGAGACTTGCTGCGACGTCATCTTGAGTGCTCAGGGGGTTGCTGGCAATCAGGACGGCATCTGCACCACCGGCTTTTAAGGCAATGGCGAGATGGGCGGTTTCGGTGGTGACGTGGCAGCAGGCAGATAAGCGGATGCCAGCGAAGGGCTTTTCTTTGGCAAAGCGATCGCGGATTAGTCCCAGAACGGGCATTTCCCGTCCCGCCCATTCAATTCTCTGTTTGCCTAATGGCGCTAGAGACAGGTCTTTGACTTCGTGTTTGATCTGAGTGGTGGTTGCTGTCATCGAACGGTTTCCTAAAAATAACAAATTGCCATGACTTATCTACCTTACTGATACATTTACGCGACATTTGTCCGGCTATTGCTGGACCTTGCCGCGATGGCACTATCACCCTTGAAGGTGATGATCGCGGTATCCCGCAAAGCTTTTAGAAAGATTCTAAAAGCGCTTGATGGTTTAAGGTCGATGAGGATGATTAAACTCGTACCCTCGAATACTCAAGAATCCACACCCACCTCGGCAACCAAGCAAGGAAGTCTCAAAGGTCGGGCGGAAAAATCATTATGAGGGCGCGAGTGGTTGCTCCATTTTTAACTCTTGCTCGGATATTATACCCGATTATCCGCAGATGCCCAGCAACTCTCGGATTAAATCCTTACTTTATCGTTCCCTAGGCTGGGGAGGGCGATCGCCAGATTTGTTCTAGAAATCTTCCAATTGCAGTTCCTCTGGCGTTTTTATCTCATCCAGTGAGGAGTCTTTTGGAGTGGACCCTTGTAGTTTTTCCCGCAAGGATGCCGGAATCTCAATGGGTCCCTCGGAGTCGGGATTCACCGGATCCAGCACAGGGTGAACTTCCGATAGCTTCCCCCATTGCCTACAAAAAAACAGGTTCTAAAACCCACAATCAGGGTTGAGGGAGAGTCGCCAAGTCCGGTGAAAACCCGAACCAAATGTTTCATAGCTGTAGCCGATGCGATAGGGAAAATGTCCCAAAGGAATCGTGAGAGGGTCTCCCCCATTGTAGATCTCCTCATGAGGATGGGTAGAAGACCAACCCACTGCTCTTTCAAAGTCTGCATAACGCTCCCAGTGTAATTCTTCGGGCTTATTACCCGTTGCTTTTAATATCGGTTTCTGGATACTGAAACCAAAGCGTTTATTAGAATATTTGAGCCAGAGGCGATCAATCTCTTGGAGTTCAGAACAGGGAATTTCTGAGATTAATAGAGAAGCTGTAGCGCTTCGGGTATCTGCTCGATAGGGTTCTAGGACCTCTAAGGTTTTCCAGTCTGCTGTAGCCCATTGATTCAGCTGCAAGGCATCAATCATCCCGCAGTATTTCAAGCGATGGGTAATGGATGCGACACCGTTCCAAACTCCACCACTTACCCCATTCCCAGTTGTAGCCGGTAAGTGGCCCTCGGGAGCCGATTTAGAGAAGTTAAGTTTCTCGTAGGTCCGCCACTGACCCTGCCTGCGCCAGCCAACGCGATCTCCAAATTTTTCGGCAATTTCTGGGGTATAATTTCCGACAACGCCACCGACTGATTCCCAAATCTGCTGCTGCCGGATGAAGCCAAACCGATTATCGCTGTAGTAATTCCATAGTTTCGCTAAACTGTGCAAATCCTCACAATCCAGTTGTTCTACATCGGCTTGACTTAACCACCCTTCCTCTTCTCGTTGGCTAATTTTTAATAAAATCTGAAACGTTTCGCGATCGGCAGATTTCCACTCTTGATTCCTCAGCAAAGCTTGCAAGGGTTGATAGTTAATATTTGCAGTCGAGGTAATCTGAAATACCGGATCCGGTTTAGGACTGGGTTCCCACCAACAGGATTGCCCACTCAAACTCAATACTAGGGCGATTGCCTTGATTGTTTTTCCAGAACAAGGGGGGATTATGGTTTGAGTGAATCGACAGATTTTAAAAGCATCAATCAAAAATTGTTTCAACCCCATCCTCCTCAAATTAAATTCTAAATTAAGTCAAATGCAGGGAGGTTAAATTTACCCTCTTCTTCGGGTTTTCTTCCCGCCGGGTGGGTTAGGTCTATCCACCCCGGGTGAATTTCCAAACCCCGGTGATGATTCTACAGGATAATCAGGCTAAAGTGATAGTGGGGCAATTCAATAAGCGGTCCAATCCTATTAAGGACCCTACTTTGACCTATAGTTCCGCTATTTCCCAGGAACTCGCCTTGACTAGAGTTGGACAAGGCTTTAAACTCCCGTTGCAAAACTTGATAACGGTTTCAACTTTTAGAGATATTAACCGGAATAACTATCATGGAAAATTTAGCTTATTTACAGACGGTTTTGGCCCTCGAATCTGTAGAGGCGATTCCCGAATCGCCCCTACATTTCGGGTTTAATCTTAAAGATTGTGTAAGTTTTTACCGTTACAGGGTAACGATCGCCCTGAGTCTCTCCCTATTCAGTCTCATGCAAGAGGCAGTCGCGTCCCATCTGATTACCCCACAAGGACTGGGACGGGGAGATAGTGGACCCCTCGTCACTTGTGTTCAGCAGATGTTGAAGGCAACGGGTTATTTTCACGGACCTGTTTCTGGTTTTTATGGACCGATGACGGAACAAGCGGTCTTAAAATGGGAACTGGAAAGTGCTGGGGTGGGTGATGGTGCAATTAATGCCTTAACAATTGCTCAAATCGGTTGTTATCAAGGGCAAAAACCTTTGACTCCTCGTCCCGCTTCGCCGACTCCCCATTCCACCCCCATAACCGGCGATCGCCCCATCTATAATCCCGGCAGTGGGGCGCTGCAACGAGGCGATCGCGGGGAACAGGTGGTACAATTACAGCAAGAATTAATGGCTGCCGGTTATTTTCAAGGTCCTGTTACCGGCTACTATGGCACATTGACGGAAGATGCGGTGATGCACTTACAACAGGATTACCATATCCCCATCGATGGTGTTGCCAGTACCAAAACCCGGTTAAAACTTACAAAAACACCGGATCCGGTGCCTCTCGCCAGAGAAACCCTGCGTCCCGGGTCCCAGGGTTCTGCGGTAGTTGCTCTCCAGGAAAATTTACGGAACTTAGGATACTATGTAGGACCGATTACCGGCTATTATGGTCAACTCACTGAGGCAGGGGTGATGGAGTTGCAACGCGATCGCCTGATCCATGCCGATGGAATTGCCGGTCCTCAAACCCAAAGTATCTTGTTGCTTTCTCTGTATTAAAACCGAAAAGCGATCGCCTCCCACCCTGGGAAACTGCGATCGCTTGTCACTCTGAACCCCATTCACGAAACCAGTGCCTTTCCTGGATAAATGTCCCGCTTGCGAGTTTTCTTATCCAAGTAAATCCACTCTAAATCTTGAAGGCGATTCACCAAATTAGAGATACTCACCCCCAATTCTTCTCGCATTTCATATAAGTGAGACCAATAGGTTAAATCCCGTCCTTGGCGTTTCTCTTCTAAAATCCGCCTCGGCATCAGCAGGCAACCCGCAAAATACTGTGCCTGCCACTCCATAGACTCTAATACCGAGGCATGATTCAGGGGACTGTTCACTTCCCGACTTCCCCGGCAGACAAAGGGTTCATCGGTTGCTAGGGAGAGGTCTGTAAGCAGGCGATCGGCCGTTTCCGTCGTCGCCTCATGATTAATATGCAGCACCCAATGGCCGATTTCATGCGCCAGGGTGGATTCCAGGAATCCCTGGGGTTTATCGAGAATCTCTTCATTAATCTCGATACAGCGTTGCAGGGGGAGAATCCTCGCCGCGATCGCCCCTTGTTCATCCGGTGGAATCCGTTCCCAAATTACCCCGAGGTCAAAAAAATCCGCAACCAAAGTCACGTCAAACGGCCAGCAAGGAGCAAATTGGTCCCCTCGCTGTGCCATTCGCCTGAGTACATTATTTGCCCGATACTCAATCGCTTCTTTGCGATAATAGCGATACGGCTTAAAAATACTCAAGATTATTCCCCCTCGCTTGCCACCTGCTGAAACACCTTCTCTGCAAAATCAGGATTTTCTCGCATCCGCCGCAACAGTGCAGGCATCGCTTTATAATTTTGCTTGAGAAAATCCTCGTACCGTTGCGGAAGACGACCGGCGAGGACGATAGACTCCTCCTCATCCAAATCCAGATTCCGCGCCAAAGACCGAATCACTTCCTCTTTAGGTGCATAGTCTGCGCGATCGTTTTCCAGCTTGGACAAGTAGGTGAAATCGACATCCAGAAGCTTGGCAAGCTCCCGTTGGCTATATCCCTTGTCCTTGCGTGCTTGACGAATTAGTTTACCAAAACTCTGTTCCACGTCTTTAAATTCCCACTACATCTGCATTGTAGGCGACTTTGAAAAAAAAATCAACTTTTAGGTTGACGAAAAAATCAAGCCGCGTTAAACTAGGTTTAGTTGAACAAAACATCAACAAAGCAGGCGCTAGGGGCACTGTAGCAGTCCCACCTTTTTCCGGCTGAGACGCTAGACCTAGTAAAAGCTCGGGTCGGGTACCAGACGGGTTTGGGCCAATCGAGAGCGCCATAAGGGAGGGTGCCACACAAACAAGACAGGAGAGGAACGATGCTCAAAACCTGGACTGATACTCACTATAAGCTCGAAGACGGGGACTGGCTTTATATTGCCAAACATGAAGACCAAGGTGCCGCCTCCCTCATTTGTCCGGGTTATGCCCGAGATGGTTCGGGGTTCACCATCCATTTTACCCCAGCCCACATCGAACTGTTACAAAATCTGCTGGCGGTTTTGCAAAGTACCCAAGGCATCTCCTCTTCGGAGTCGGTTCGAGGGACCAATGGCAACCCTTGGGTAGAACGATATCCCCACCCGGAGGCGGCTAAAACTGAGTCCCGACCCGGAGAAGAACCGGGTTACAAATATCCAAATTCCGCCCCAGTTACCCCTCGTCCAGTGATTCGATAATCCCGTGGAAATCATGGGGGATAGGTTACTCAAAATGGCTAAAGATAAAACAGAGAATTCAGCAGTTTTACACAACCCTACAGGAGTAGAAACCATGTCTAAGAAAGCAACAATTTCCGTATTTGGAACCAAGCCCGAAAATGCCATTGTTGTTCCCGAATTACCCATTTCTGCTAAAAACAATTGTCAGGCAGGAAAGTGGACGATTGGAGATGAGGAATATGGGTCAAAATTAGCGATGACTATCCTCAAGTTTAGCAAGTTTTTTGGCAGCTTGGGGCAGACCAAAAATACCTTATGGGGACAAATTTGGTTTGTGGCTGAAGGGGGAGAATTGCCCCATGATGTGGTGATGGTTACTTATGTTAAGGGCCGAAGTCTCAGTGATTTTAATCGGTTAGTTGCCTCAGTTCAAGCGCGAGGAGTTGAACCCGCAGAAGGGGTATTTGTGCCAGATTTTATCAAGCATTCTGGACAAAAGCCTGATGAGAATGGGGTGATTAAACCGATTAATTATTATAGCCTAAAATGGGACTGGATTGAACGGTCCGATTGGGAGATGGTGGAACAAGCGGCGATCGTTTTGTCTGACCCCCAAAATCTGAGTCGGATGATTGACTTGGAAGGAACCCGAGAAATGATTTGTTTGGATAATTTGCCTCCGGCTGAAATTGCTTGTTTGATGGCGGCACATTTGGATGGTCCAACTTCGGGAGATATGGCATTGCCTGCGGCAGTTTCTCATGAAGTAATGCGGGAACCTGCGCTTGCTAATGGTTAATGGAGTCGGATAAAACAACGGAGAGATGCGTGAAGCATCTCTCCTTTCACCGGGTTTTAGATAAATTCATGAAAAAAATTGCCAAACTCACCCGCCAGTCTGTCTGGGAAAATCAGTTGAAGGGAAATCTGACTACGATTGAGGAGATTCGCACCGATACGTTAAATGATTTACAACTCCTCAGTGAAGATTTTCAACATTTGCATCTTGTGGTTACTTCGGTTCAGCAGAATTATGCTGCCTTATTAAAGCAAAATCGCCAAATGAGAGCGATGCTTTTGCAGGTGGTGGATGAGTGTTTTTGCTGGCAAGGCAACCGTTGCGATCGCTGTAATGCCATTCTCCAGCTTCTCTCCAACCGCCCGCTAGAGTAAAGGGTAAACAACCGACGGGGGTTAAAACCCTAACAGCAACAACCGACGGGGGTTAAAACCCCCGTCTAACAGCTAAAGTCGGTTGAAACCGACTGAAAGTCTTATAGTCTTATAGTATAGGATGATATTTTTAGTCGGTTTTTAACCGACTTTAGCTATGAGGCGGGGGATTTATCCCCCGCCGGGTGATGATGGTCAACATTTTCGCATCTAAACTATTAGAAATAGGAGGAAAATTCATGTCCCAAACCCCGGTTAAAGACAGTAAATCTCAAATTTTAGCCCAATTTCAACAACTTCTAGCCAATCGCCAAGGAACTGCCTCTAAAGTTGCTACGAAAGAGGAGGAAGCGGAAAAGGATAAAAATAAAGAACTCCTCGCCGTTGCCTCGACTTACACCGTTGATACGATTGTTAAAGGATTAGCGGATCTGCAACTCGATTTTGGGAGTATTGTCACCCAACTGGCGGAGAAACTGAGTACCGAAACTGCTAAACTGGATGAACTCAAACGGGCGATTGTTATTCAAACCGATCGCCTCGAAGAATTACGTCAAATTCGAGTGGTTGCTGATGCGCTGCACATTCTCACCCAAGAACACCAAGAAAAGTTAGCACTGCTGGATCATCAGGCGGCTTTACAACAAGAAACTATTGAAACGGACCAGGCGCAAAAGCGTAAAGCATGGCAAAAAGAACAACAAGAATTTGACAGTTTGGTGCAAGAGCAAGATGAAGCCCTCACCAAAGAACGAGAACAGGAAGCGGCAGATTATGACTATGAACGGCTGCGGATTCAAGAATTAGAAACTGATGAATATGAAGAACGGAAGCGGCAACAAGAACGCGAGTTGAAAGAAATTGCTCGGGAAAAACAAAAGAACTGGACGGAACGAGAGAAATATTTGACGGAACATCAAGCCGAATTTGCAGCCAATCAGGAGAAGATTGCTGGATTTGAGGAAGAATTGAAACAAGCTTATATTAAGGCAAAAGAAGAGGCGATCGCTGAAGTGAAACGCGAAGCCAAGGTCAAATCTGACCTGTTCGAGAAAGAGTGGGAAGGCACGAAGCAAGGGTATGATTTAACCCTGCAATCTCTCAACAGCAATATTGAACGTCAAACTCAACAAATTGCTGATATTAACGCCCAGCTACAAGCGGCGATGCGACAAGCTCAAGATTTAGCAATGCGAGCCTTTCAAACCTCATCAAATATGAGTTCTGGCTCTAAATAATAGTTAATTTGTTAACCTGACCCCCGCACCCTCAAGGGTGGGGCTATACGGACAAAGCCTGCCTCCGCAGGCTAATACAGATTTAAACCCTGCACATTTTTTGGAGAATTCTGATGGCGAAAAAAATTACCTCTAAAAGCACTAAAGCGGAAATCATGGAAGCTTTTGAGGAATTAGAAAAGGAAAACTCAGGACTAGAGGCTCAAGTTAAGCAACTCGCTAAAGAAAAACAAGCAGCGGCCAAAAGTACCATTTCAGCGGTTAAAGAAGTCAATTCTCCCGAAGTAAAAACCCCTATGAATACCACACCAACGGCTCAACAGAAAATTAATCAGACCATTGAAAGTCTGCAATTGTTGCAATTCGGATTTGGGGGTGCGGTCAGTGATTTGTCCGAACGACTGACTGGGGAAGCGGCTAAACTTCATGAACTGGACAAATCGGTGAATCAGGAGGTGGAAGACCTTCAAAATTTACATGATTTGGAAGTTTCCGAGGAGACGTTAGAAGGGTTAGTCCAAACTTATCAAGAGCGCGCTAAAACCTTTCAAGGGGAAATCACCGATCGCCAGGATACCTTAGAGCAACAAATCCAAACTCTCAAGAAAACCTGGGAGAAAGAACAAGAAACCCATCAACGTGAGATTAAAGAACGCAATACTACTCGCCAGAAACAGCAACAGCGGGATGCAGAGGAATATCGCTATAGTTTAGAACGCGATCGCCATCTGGCTCAGGAAGAATACGCGCAAACCCAAAAAGGCTTGTATCAAGAACTGGCAGAAATCCGCCAAACCCAGGAACAAGAATGGACTGAACGGGAAAATGCGATCGCCGAACGGGAAAAATACTATGCCGAAGCCAAAGCCAAAGTCGAGGCACATCCGAAAGAATTGGAAACTAACATCAAGAATGGCAAAGACAGTGGTCGAAATATCGGCAACTATCAAGCCAAAATCGCCTCAGATCTGCGAAGCAAAGAAGTAGAAGGACTGCAACGCTCCTATCAACTGCAAATCAGTGCATTAGAAGTGAGCATCAACAACCAAGAAGAACGCATCAAAACCCTCACCAAACAACTGGAATCGGCCCTCAAACAGGTACAAGATTTGGCAGTCAAGGCGATCGAAGGGACATCCAATGCCAATTCCTTCCAAGCCTTGCGGGAAATTGCCGTGGAACAAGCGAAAAATCTGCCAAAAAGCAAATAATTGAATTTTAGTGTTATTTTAACAAGGGACAATTGATTGATTGTCCCTTGTTTTCTGTATTTAAGACGGGTAAATCCTCATCAAACGTTGAGAACCGAGGCTCCATGCAACCAAACTCCATGCAACCAAACAACGAGGGTTGGATTAAAATTGCTGAATATATTTCCCTGGCTGGATCAGTTGCGGGTTTGGTTGCTGCATTGGTTCTGGGAAGACTCAGTTATGCAGCAGTCGTCTTATTTCTCTCCGCATGGCTAAATTTAGTCTATCGCCACCGATTGCACCTGATCACGCAGCAACGACTCAGCAATGCCATCACGGAAGTGGATCAGAGTATAGATGAGTTTCAAGTGGCGATCGCCAATCGAGTTGGGGAACTCAGCGAAGAAATCTCCCACCTGAATGAGAACCTCCTGGAAAAACCTGAGAAGGAGCAGATGGAACGTTTGCTCTCACCCATCCTCAACCTAGAACAGCAGTTAATGGTATTGGATGTGGCGTTATCGCGCATTAGCAAGCATCTGGAACCTCCCATCGAGGAATTGCGCGATACCCTCACCGCCACGGAAGGGGACTTGCCAGAAAAAGCGACAACCGCAGGCAGCAGTCGCCTCCCCGAGGAGATTGCTCAACTCTCGGAACAGATTTCCCATCTCGGCGAGGCGATCGAGAAACTCGAACCCCGACGAGAAGGCAGCGAAATCGTCCCCGTCCCTCCTCAAATGCCGATGGTGCCGAATGCCTGGGGTGTCCCTGCCGCCTATAGCGAACCGAATCCGAACCTTCCCGTCATTGAGGCATCGCCGGGTTCCCATACCAGCGCCGCCGCACCCAACGCCTTACCCACTTGGGGAAATCCCTATCAGAAACTAGACCCTGAAACGGGCTCACCCCTGGCATTTCCAGCGAATCAAGCGCTAACACTCCGGGGAGAGGCAGCGATCGCCTATTCCGGCTATCCCAACCCGGCGATCGGCAGCGAACCCGCTGCCAACATCGACTTACGAGGAGCCATTCTCATCGGCTGTAGCCTCACCCAAGCCAATTTTGCCGGAGGGGACCTCCAAGAAGCCAACCTCAGTCAAGCCGACTTACGCGGTGCCGACTTACGGGAAGCTAACCTCGCCGGTGCCAACCTCAGCGGTGCCAACCTGAATGAAGCCGACTTAGACGGTGCCAATCTTGCCGGTGCCGACTTGCGCGGCATCAACCTCCGCAATACCCTGTTTAGAAATGTTTATCTCAGTGGCGCAAACCTCAGCGGATCAGACTTGAGTGGATTAGATTTAAGGGCGCTCAATCTCAACAGCGCCACCCTGATCGAAACCAACCTATCCCAGGCAAACTTACAGCAAACCCAATTAATGGGAGCCAACCTCGCCGGTGCTAATCTCGCCGGTGCCAACCTAGAATCGGCTAACCTCACTCATGCCAACCTCACCAACGCCAACCTCATCGGCGCTAACTTTGGGGAAGGAGAAACGCAAGCGCAACTCGATGGCGCAATCCTCCCCGATGGCAGTATTTATGAGTAGGGTGAAAAATAAAATCCCTCCGGGGGATGCATGGAGGGATTTACTCTAAAGATGTCAAACACTTTCAGTCTGAGATCTATTTTCAGCGATTTTTGAGTATTCCACCAGGGGGCTGTCCCCCCCAATAGGGTTAACCCCCTACCCGAGCAATACTGCAACCGGCTTCACCCGATCGCTGTCAACTCTAAAATTTGATGCGAAGAGCGGCAAGTCGAGGGATAAGATCTAAACAGTCCATAGAACCCATCAACAGAACTCACTTATGACATATTGCCTGGGTATCCTCACCCGTTTTGGTTTAGTGATCGCCGCTGACTCGCGCACCAATGCCGGAGTTGATCATATTTCAACCTATCAAAAATTGTTTGATTTTTCCGTACCGGGAGAGCGAACCATTTTGTTATGTACCTCGGGAAATCTCTCCATCACCCAAGGGGCGATCGCTGCCTTAGAGAAAGATATTAAACATCAAGAAGAGGTCAATCTTCACACCCTTCCCAGTTTGGCAGAAGTGGCTCGTTATATTGGCAACAAAATCCGAGCGATTCAAGAACAGGACCGACCTTTCCTAGAACGCGATCGCATCGATTTTAAATGCAGTATATTACTGGGCGGTCAAATTTCGGGGGAAGAACCCAATCTGTATTTAATTTACAGTCAGGGAAATTTCATTCACGCCACCAAAGAAACCCCCTTTCTCCAAATTGGAGAAACCAAATATGGCAAACCCCTCCTAGACCGCACCTTAACAGCAAATACCCCGTTAGAAGCTGCGGCAAAATGTGCCTTACTCTCCATTGATTCTACCATGAAATCTAATATTTCTGTAGGACCACCCATTGATATTGTCATGTATCATACGGATTCCTTCACCATCCGCCATCGCTTGAGATTGAGACTCGGTGATCCTTATTTGGCTAAAATTAGAAAGTTATGGGAAAGCTACGTCAAACAAGCTTTTGATGATATGCCCGATGTGGAATGGGAATATTATGAAGATGATGTAAAAGAAGATATTTTAATTGATTAAATTCAATTAGAACAGAACGTTCGTAGTAACGACTTCAGTCGTTACCGCGTGACTTGGCATTAGCCAAGTCACGCCCATCTGAGGCCCTGCCACCAGTCTCCAACCAAGCAGGTCCTAGACCCTCCGATTACTCGTGTTATGGCCGATGCCAAGTCACGAGGAAGAAACGACTGAAGTCGTTACTACAAACAAGAAGACAGAACGTTTGTAGTAACGGCTTCAGCCATGACACGAGAGTAATCTTCCAACAATCAAGAGCCGATCGCAGTCTGAGTTTGAGTTTGAGTCTGAGTTTGAAGTGAAGAAATCGGTTTAATTTCTTCCACTGCCTCTACCATCGGTTCAAGGGCAAAATAAGCATTAAAAATACTCTGACCCACGCCATTGAGTTGCTCTTGGAGAGTATTGATAAACTCATGCAAACCCGTCTCAAAGATATCGGCAATGGTCATATATTCTAACTGCGATCGCAACCGACCTAAAGCCCGTTCTGCGGGGTCTCTCCAAGTTCCCACCGGAGTGCCGGTAATTTCATGGAGCGATCGCTCGGCATTCAAAAAGCAAAACCGGATTGAGCGCGGAAACTCTCGGTCTAAAATCAAAAATTCCGCCACTAGAGTCGGATTAATCCGATGCTCGCGCTTCCGATACATCTCATAAGCACTCGCCGATCGCAATAACGACATCCATTGAATCTCATCCAGAGTCGTTCCCACATCATGCACCGACGGCAGCAAAATATAATACTTAACATCCAAAATGCGAGAAGTTTTATCCGCTCGTTCCAACAGTCGGCCAATTTGTCCGAAATGCCACCCTTCATTGTGGGTCATCGTCGCATCCATGATGCCTGAAAACAAGTGACTTGCCAACTTAACCTGGGTAAAAAAATCATGGAGAGAGGCTAAATTTTGTTTAGGTGCGGCCTCTTTTACCATCATATAAAAGGCATTCACCTGTTCCCACATTTCCGAAGAAATCACTTCTCGGACCGATCGCGCATTTTCCCGGGCAATTTGCAAACAGGATAAAATCGAATTGGGATAATCGCGATCAAAAGCCAGAAATTGAATCACATTTTCCGGCAGCACTTCCCCATATCGTTCTTGAAACAGGGGTGCATCCCCGGTGATTTTCACCAAGGGCTCCCATTGTTGGGTCATTCCGGTGGGAGAATCCAGAATTAAATTGAGATTAACATCAATAAAACGGGCAATATTTTCCGCCCGTTCTACATAACGATTCAGCCAGTAAATTGAATTTGCAACGCGACTAAGCATGAGAATTTTTAGAGTTGAGAATTGAGAATTGAGAGGAATTTACCCTCACAGAGTCCTGTTTGAATACCCGGGCTAAATGCCAATCATGCCTCGGTTGGCTGTCAGGAATGTCCCTCCCTCTCACCCCTCAATCCTGACGCTTAACCCCGTCGTTTATTCCGTCACGACCCAAGTATCTTTACTCCCCCCACCTTGGGAAGAGTTAACCACTAAAGACCCTCGTTTTAAGGCCACCCGAGTTAATCCACCGGGGTTAACATAGATATCTTTTCCATAGAGGATATAGGGTCTCAAATCGACGTGACAGCCTTCAATATGACTCTCAATTAATGTGGGAACCCGAGACAGACAGAGGGTGGGTTGGGCGATATAATTGCGGGGATTGGCCCGAATGCGATCGGCAAAGTCCTCTCGTTGTTCTGCCGTCGCCTGAGTGCCAATTAACATCCCATATCCCCCCGATTCATTCGCTGCCTTGACGACTAATTTATCCAAATTAGCCAAGACATGATCTAAATGCTGGGGATTTCCACATAAAAAAGTCGGGACATTGGGAATAATTTGGTCTTCTCCCAGATAATACCGAATCATCTCCGGGACATAAGCATAAATTGCTTTATCATCAGCAACACCCGTTCCCAAAGCATTGGCAATCCCCAATCGACCCGATCGATAAACATCCATCAAACCGGGTACACCTAACAAAGAATCAGAACGAAACGCCAGCGGGTCGATAAAATCATCATCAATGCGACGATAGACTACATCAACACGCTTTAAACCCTTCGTCGTCCGCATTTGCAAGTAACCATCGGCGACGACTAAATCTTTCCCTTCCACCAGTTCCACCCCCATTTGCTGGGCGAGGAACGAATGTTCAAAGTAGGCGGAATTGTAAATCCCTGGGGTAATGACTACCACATTGGGATTCGGCAAATTATCCGGGGCCAGATTGAGTAATGTCTCTAACAGATGACTGGGATATTCATCAACGGGTTGAATATCCATCGTTCTAAAAACTTGGGGGAATGTACTTTTCATTACCCGACGGTTTTCTAGGACGTAGGACACCCCCGAAGGACATCGCATATTATCTTCTAAAACATACCACTGTCCATCTTTTTCTCGAACTAAATCGGTGCCGGTGATATGACACCAAATTCCCTTGGGCGGTTTTAACCCAATGCAAGGTTTGAGAAATCCTTTCGCCGAGTGAACCAATTCGATGGGAATTATCCCATCTTTTATGATTTTCTGATCCCCATAAATATCAGCAATAAATAGATTTAATGCTTCAATTCTCTGTTTCAGTCCACGATTGAGAGTTGCCCATTCGTTCGCTGCTACAATGCGGGGGATGATGTCAAATGGAAAAATCCGCTCATTGCCTTCGCTATCTCCATAAACGGTGAAGGTGATCCCCAGTTTAAACATGGCGCTTTGTGCCGCCTGTTGTCGCTGGAGAAGTTCTCCATCGGATAGGGAATTGATTCTGTCTATCAAGGGATTCGCCTGGGGGCGAGGTTTTCCCTTCTCGATAAACAGTTCATCGTAAAAATCGCCTGGATCGTATGTGTCAAATCGCACGGTCTGCTCTCTAACGCTGTCCACTACTTTAGGATAAATGGAGTGAATAGAATACCCGCAGACTATTAATTTTTATGAACCTGCCCGGTTTAGATTACGGGATATCGGTTCTCGAAACTACTACAGGACTAGGGGGATATAGGGTTAAGGGATTTTAAAACGGGCTTTTGGTTTTTCAACAAACCCAGACATTTGTCTATCTGGTGGGTTTAACCCAATACCATAACGACTGAAGTCGTTACTACGAACATGAAGAGAACGACTGAAGTCGTTACTACGAACATGAAGAGAACGACTGAAGTCGTTACTACGAACAAATCGAAGAGTGACATTTAATGGAGATTGGACTGGGTTAGACGATTGAGGAGATGGAGAAAATCGTCGAGAATGGGTTGGGAATTGGTGGGGGTGAGGATGGGGACATGGACGAAGAGGGTAGGAATTTTTTTGGGGTGGCGATGGAGATGAGACAGAACAGCATAATAGAGGGATTCGCAGACAAATTGTCCCGCATCTTCGCTGATTTCTGTGAGTTTTAAATCTTGGATGAGGAGGGGAAGGTTTAAGGGGGTGACGATCGCCTCTTTGCCACATCTCGCCTGTTTTTCTACGGTGAGTTTTTGCCTGGATTCTGCCATGCCGCAACATACCACAAGATCCGGTTGCAGTTCGTTGATTTTGGCGATCGCCTGTTTGGGGGCCTCTTGAAAATCGACGGGTAATTTCCGCAGGAAGTGCAGATCATGGGGAATCCCACTCACCTGGGACACTTTCTCCAATAACTCATCGGAGGAGTTGGTTTGGTGATGGGACATCCAAATATCAAAGGAGGTTAGGAGGATGGTTTGAGTCATGGCAATGGGTCCGTTACCCTTTATAATCAAAAGAGCCTCAGTCAAGTATTTTAAGGAAAAAGGCAATGCCGGTAATCGCGGTCATCGACTATGATATGGGCAATCTGCACTCAGTCTGTAAGGGATTGGAGAATGCAGGGGCCACAGCCAAAATCACCGATGTGCCTGGGGAAATTGAACAGGCAGATGCGGTTTTGTTGCCCGGGGTCGGGTCCTTTGATCCGGCAATCCAACATTTGCGATCGCTAGATTTAGTCTCCCCGGTTAAGGATGCGATCGCCTCGGGAAAACCCTTTTTAGGGGTTTGTCTCGGGTTGCAAATCCTGTTTGACAGCAGTGAAGAAGGAAAAGAACCCGGTTTAGGCATTATTCCCGGGGTAGTCCGTCGCTTTAAATCCGAACCCGGTTTAACCATTCCTCATATCGGGTGGAATCGTCTGGAATTGACACAACCGGAGGTTCCGTTGTGGCAACAGTTGCAGGATCAACCTTGGTTGTATTTTGTCCATTCTTATTATGTTGACCCCATCGATTCTACGGTGACTGCTGCTACTGTAACTCATGGCAGTCAAACCGTCACTGCTGCGATCGCCCGGGATAACCTGGTTGCCGTCCAATTTCACCCGGAGAAATCTTCTACTGCCGGGTTGCAAATGTTAGCGAACTTTGTCCAACAAATCGAAATGCGATCGGTGGCAATGTCTCATTAAACTGAGTGAAAAACCGACTGTAGGGGCGCTTCGCGAAGCGCCCCTACGGCGGGGGTTTAAACCCCCGCCTAATAGCTAAAGTCGGTTAAAACCGACTGGAGAGATGATGTTTAATGGGTGGGTTTTTGGGATGGGATGGGGGAATCAGGGTTTGTACAAATTTGCGGAAACCTGTTGACAAGGTTTGGGATTTTTGGTAGATTGTTATTGTGGGAGAAGGTGCGGCCAAAAAAAGGCATTTTCATCAACACCCGGCTGATTTTAGCTACGGTTTCAGCCAGTTAGCAAATTTTGAGCTATCAGTTGCGACAACCGGCGGGGGTTTAAACCCCCGCCTAATAGCTAAAGTCGGTTAAAACCGACTGGGGGGATGATGTTTAATGGGTGGGTTTTTGGGATGGGATGGGGGAATCAGGGTTTGTACAAATTTGCGGAAACCTGTTGACAAGGTTTGGGATTTTTGGTAGATTGTTATTGTGGGAGAAGGTGCGGCCAAAAAAAGGCATTTTCATCAACACCCGGCTGATTTTAGCTACGGTTTCAGCCAGTTAGCAAATTTTGAGCTATCAGTTGCGACAACCGGCGGGGGATAAAACCCCCGCTAATAGCTAAAGTCGGTTAAAACCGACTGGGGGGATGATGTTTAATGGGTGGGTTTTTGGGATGGGATGGGGGAATCAGGGTTTGTACAAATTTGCGGAAACCTGTTGACAAGGTTTGGAATTTTTGGTAGATTGTTATTGTGGGAGAAGGTGCGGCCAAAAAAAGGCATTTTTATCAACAACCGGCTGATTTTAGCTACGGTTTCAGCCAGTTATCAACCCTTCAGCTATCAGTCGGATTTATCCGACTTTAGCTATTAGCAGGGGGTTTTAACCTCCTGCGGTTGTCGCAATTTGCCAGAGATTCGGCGACGGGGTTTGGCGATACGTTCCGCAAACGCACTCCCCATCGCTATCTGTACCTCATGAGTTCGGCATCCTCTATGTTGCATTGACGCACCTTACAGGATGAATTGCCGCACCATTGGGGTTAATTGCTGCCGCATTTTTCTGGACAAACCGAACAATGATTCCCTCAAATTAGGAATTGCGCTTATCCCGCAACATCTGAAGGTTTTCTACTGTTGTCTTGGTATCCGGATGCTCATCACCAAGGAATTTGCGGCGAATATTCAGCGCTTGCTGGTAAAGCGGTTCCGCCTTGTCATACCGTCCCTGGGATTCGTACAATGCTGCCAAATTATTGAGACTCAAAGCAGTATCCGGATGCTCATCACCGAGGACTTTAAAACAAATATTCAGCGCTTGCAGAAAAAGCGGTTCCGCTTCGCCATACTTTCCCTGAGAACGGTACAATACTGCCAAATTATTGAGACTTTTAGCAGTATGTAGATGCTCATTTCCGAGAACTTTACAACAAATATTCAGCGCTTGCAGGTAAAGCAGTTCCGCCTCGCCATACCTTCCCTGGAAATCGTACAATGTTCCCAAATTATTGAGACTGGTAGCAGTATCTGGATGCTCATTTCCAAGGGCTTTGAGAGAAATATTCAGTGCTTGCAGGTAAAGCGGTTCCGCCTCGGCATACCGTCCCTGGGATTTGTACAATTCTGCCAAATTATTGAGAGTGGTAGAAGTATCCGGATGCTCATCATCAAGGATTTCAGATTTAATATTCAGTGCTTGCAGGTAAAGCGGTTCCGCCTCGGCATACCGTCCCTGGGAATTGTACACTAAAGCCAAATTATTGAGACTGAAAGCAGTATCCAGATGCTCATCTCCGAGGAGTGTGCGGTCAATATTTAGCGCTTGTTTTAATAACGGTTCTGCTTTGCCATATTCTCCTTTATCGTAAAATGTACGAGCAATAATATTCAATCGCAGCGCCAATTCCGGTGTTACTTCTGACTCTCCAACTTTGACATAAGCATTATGACGTTCGGCATACTCATCTGCTGCTTGATGCTGTCCCATTTTTCGACATAACTCCGCCATTGCTTCTAAGACATCTAAAGTTTGGAAATGACTGGGACCAAATACCTCCTCTGCCGCAGTTAGCGCTTCTTGATATTCTCCCAAAGACTTCCGATATAAACGGGGTCCCATGCGAGAATGAATCCACGCTAACATCATCAGACTCTGGATGGCGATCGCATGATTTTCTCCTCCGACTTCTATTGCTAACTGTCGCGCTTCTTGGCAGAGTTGTGCTGCATCATCGAGTTGGTTGTTGTAAATTTTTAATAATGCGGCGGTTTTCTTGACTCTTGCCAGTTGGATGGGGTTGGGTTGGGGTTGGGAGTTGAGGATTTCTAAGGCGCGATCGCTCAATTTCACTGCCTCTCCATATTCCCCACAGTCGGAGGCGATCGCCGCTAGGCGGTTGAGGACCTCTGCCACCTCTGGCGCATCCTTCCCTAACTGCTGTTGGCGCAACTGCCGCGATCGCATTGCCGCATTCTTGGCATCAAAGGTGCGATCGCAGGCAAGATACACCCCCGCCAATTCATACTCCACTCGCGCCGCTTCTACACTGTCCCCTAATCCCACTGCCGCATACTGCGCCTTGGCGGTTTCTAATTCCTTTAGCGCTTTCTCCGTTTCTCCCAACTCCACTAAGGAATACCCCAGCAGCATCTGTGCCTTGGCAGTGGTTGCGGTGACGGGTTCCCCCAGACGTTTCACCCGCGATCGCAGCATCTCGACAACTTCCGAATGTTGAGACTGTTGCTGGTGAATCGGCATCTGCGCCAATACCCAGGCAGTCGCCTCGGAGGAGTGACTGCTGTCTATTGCGTGATCCAATGCCTGATCCAGCGCCAAGATTGCCGCTTGCGGGGTTTGCGCCTGGAGATACTCCTGCCGCAACTCCTCATATAATCCCTGATGCAGGGTTTGCCGTTGCGTCGTGGGTTGGGTTTCTAGCAAATACTGCCGCATCAGGGGATGTAACCGCCATGTCCCCTCTGCCACTTCTTCTATATAAGGAGAGGCAATCACTTGGGCAAATCGTCCCCGCCAACTTTCCAGATGCTGCTGTTGCATCAGGCGATCGAACCTTGCCGCATCCCACTCCCGGGGAATTGCCAAGATTTGCAGCATTCGCAGTTCCCCGGGGTCCCAGGTTGCTGCTTCTGTGGTGAGAAATTCCTCCGGTTTCCCGGCAAAATCTTCCACCTGCGGCGATCGCCTCTGCTGGATTTTCTGCCACCGCTTCACACACAGATGCATATAATAAGGTGTTCCCTGGCAAATTTCGGTGATGGTTGACAACAGGCGATCGCCGGTAATTCCCGCAGTGGTTAACACTTCCTGACTTTCTGCCTCGGTTAGCGGCAATATCGGAATTCTCTCCCCCGCCTCCATCCACTGCGGCAGTCGCCTTGCTACAACTACCCACAACACCCAAGGATTCGGTTCCGAAATCAGGGTTTCCAACCACTCCGGATGCGGAGACTGATCCGCCAATGCCTCATAGTCATCTATCAGAATCACCAGCGGTTTCTTCAGGCGATCGCAATACTGACGCAACCCCCTCGCCAATAATTTGGGTAAATATCCGACAACTTGATAGAAACTGACAAAATCTTTCAGGGGTTGCAACTCCCGACATCCAACTTCTTTCCACCACCGCCATGCATCCGCATTTTTGAGGAAAAACCAGTTTAATTTCATCAAAAAGGTGATCGACGGCATCAAATTCCTGCCGATTTCCTGCAATTCCTCCAAGAAATACGGTAATAACTGCTGCATGGTTGCGCCAACTTCCGGCATTCCCATTTGCTGCAACAGTTTCTCTAATTCAATGCCAGCAAATGCCGATGCTAAATCTGCACCCGTGCTCAGGCGATCGGCGCGATCCATTCCCTTGGCATATTGAGAGGGAGTGATATTCAGATGGGGAGATTTCTGGGACAAATAATAGACTAAGGCAAAATCAAAGGAACTGAAATCCTCTTTCGCTTTTCCCAACTGATGCCTTAAATCAATTAATGCTTGTTCATCGGTGGCAGGGTTCCGACGGCGAATTTCCACTCCATCTATATAGATGCAAGGAATCTGCGGTTTGAGTTGCTGTGCGATCGCTTTTCCGAGTCCCCAGCGGAGGCGATCACTACCATAAAATACCAGCAAATTCAGGTTCTCCCGTACTGGGTATGCTAAAACTTAAGTAAACATCCAATTTAATAGGCTTCTCAACCTAAAGTTTTCAAAC
>NZ_JAMXFD010000003.1:224068-404354 GCF_025370875.1 Laspinema palackyanum D2c | reverse complement strand
CGAAAAAATACCCACAACATTGTGGCCCAAGGTAAAACCGTGTAAAAGAATCGTTGTACCGTGCGATAACTGCCCCCAACTGGGGTCCAACGAGAAATCCCCAACATGGTCACTCGGCCCTCCATTGCCAGTATGGCTTTGGCAATCCGGCTTAATTGACGGACACTTGTGGCCCCTACGACTGGGCTGAGGCATTGTAAAAGTGGTAAGATGTCTTTCATGGGCTAATGTAGATGTCATTTGTGGTTGTGGTAAACAACAAGTGTACTACGTTAGCCCTCCCTTTTTTGGCGAAGGTATTGTTAGGCAAGGAACTGAGCGGAGGAATTGGGGGGTTTACTCTAACAAAAACTTAAGAATTCCCGCGGATGAAATCGTCAGGTGTTGTTGATGGCCCGAAGGCGATCGCAATTCAATCGTGACAGTATTGCTATTGGGGACACCTGAGATATTTTCAAACCTATACCCTTGCAGGTTGGGACATTTACCCGTTCCCAACTGAGAACCTTGTTGGGATTGTTTTTTGAGAAATTCGCTCCAAAACCGGGAGTCTTCATGTCCGATTAATCGATATCTACAATCATTTCCTTTAATCCGTTCGGTTTCAATCAAATATCCCTTTTCCTTGGCTCGGTGCATCGTATCCCCAAAGCGATGGCTGACGGTTACTAGATCACTCGGGTAGTGCCACTCCCCATCACTCATCAAAGCCAGCAGTAAATCAATTTTAGTAACTTTCGGTTCGGTCATCTTGTGCCTCGTTGCACCCAGGACGTTTCTGGATCTAGTTTTATGTCAACTAGATTATCGGAATAGGGGTCATTTCAGTCGCGGGAAGAAAAGCGCTCACTCGTGCGTTATTGGGACGCCCCTCATTTTGGGTCTGCCAGAAGGAGCCAGATGAATTAAGTTTACTGACTGACTACGAACACCGAAGGGGATAACGACTGAAGTCGTTACTACGAACACCGGAGGGGAACGACTGAAGTCGTTTAGGCGGGAATACCTAAGTCCTGATGTAGAACTACCCATGATGGGGATGAGCCTGTGTCAAAGAGGCTCGGTTTTAATGGCTCCACCTCAGCGGGATAGGGTGCAGGCAAAAGTTCCCAACCTAGTAACAATCCCCTATAATCAACAAAGTTTTAAAGATTTGTTGCAAATCGCCGCTTACCCCTCGTCTGGATCCGGTAATCGGGGATTGAGGGAACTCTCAGCAATCCGGGAAATTCATAGATCTCTATGAAAGTTGCTCTCAACTCCCACGGATCCCAGTCCAAGCATAACGAGCGTTATGGAATTTATACTGTTCCCATGACCCAACACTGGCTGATAAACAACCTAGGGACTGCCTTTCAGTCCATCGCTGCTTCCCTCTCAAGGCCCCAGAAACGTCTGATCCTGTTGAGTCTGGATACGGCAGTCTTTCTGGTCGCCATCTATGGGGCGTTTGGACTCCGGTTCAGCGATCTCTTGCCAATTCAACAAACCTGGCCCTATCTGTGGCTGATTCTGCTTCTAATGGTGATCAAGCCTTTGGTCTTCCTGGTGACGGGAATGTACCGCCCGGTGCTGCGGTATGCAGGCTTGGAATTCTTATTAACCGCCACGAAAGCGGTGCTGTTCAGTTCCGGCGCTTTTGTTCTCCTGGCCTATTTCTTTGAGTTCCTACAGCTCCCGCGATCGGTCCTCCTGAATGATGCGCTGCTCACCCTGTTGTTGGTAGTGGGAGTGCGTCTGTCTCTACGCTGGCTGGTGAATACCCTGATCGGTCTGCCTCGGCAAAATCAAACCCCCGAACGGATTGTGATTTATGGTGCCGGTTGGGCGGGCTCGCAACTAGCTCAATCCCTCGCTCATCACCCAAGCTACCAACCCGTTGCTTTTGTCGATGATGACCCATCTTTAGCCAATCAAAATATTCAAGGACTCCCGGTTTACTCTCCCACAACATTACCGAGACTCCAACTCCAAAAGCCTTTTGATACTATTTTATTGGCAATGCCTTCGGTGGAGCGCATCAGAAAGCGGCAAATTTTAGAAGGCTTACAGTTCCTGTCCCTGCCGGTCAAAACTGTTCCCTGTATTGGCGAAATTTTATCCGGTCAAGTCTCCATTAGTGAAATTAGAAATATTGATATCGCTGATCTCCTCGGGCGGGAAGAAGTCATCCCCGATCCAGAATTGCTGCGGATGAATATCACCGGAAAAACCGTTTTGGTCACTGGAGCCGGGGGGTCAATTGGCTCGGAATTGTGCCGCCAAATTGCTCAACAACAGCCGAAATGTTTGGTGCTATATGAATTAGGGGAATTTGCCCTTTATAGCATCGATATGGAATTAGCGGAAGCTTATCCTACCCTCAAGTGCGTTGCTTGTTTGGGTTCAGTCAATGATGAGCAGCGGCTGGCTGGAGTTCTAACCCAATATCAGGTGGATACGATTTATCATGCCGCCGCCTATAAGCACGTTCCCTTGGTAGAGGCCAATCCTGCTCCAGGAATTATTAACAACGTGGTCGGGACTTGGACTACGGTACGCTGTGCGATCGACTGTGGGGTGGCTAATTTTGTGTTGATTTCCACCGATAAAGCCGTTCGTCCCACCAATATTATGGGGGCCAGCAAACGGGTAGCGGAACTGATTGTCCAAGCTTTAGCGGAGCGATCGGGGATTTCCACCCGCTTTACCATCGTGCGGTTTGGCAACGTTCTCGATAGTAGTGGTTCAGTGGTTCCCCGATTCCGCAAGCAAATCGCTGAGGGTCAAGCCATCACCGTCACCCATGCGGAGATGACTCGTTATTTTATGTCTATCCCCGAAGCCGCCCGCTTGGTGATTCAGGCCGGAGCAATGGGAAAACGCGGGGAAATCTTCTTGTTAGATATGGGTGAACCTGTGCGGATTTATGATTTAGCACTGCAGATGATTCAGCTGAGTGGGTTAGTACCCGGAAAGGATATTGATATTAAAATTACCGGCTTAAGACCGGGAGAAAAACTGCACGAAGAATTATTAGTCGATAGTGCTAAAGCAAGACCGACTCAGCATCCTAAAATCTTTTGCGCCCAAGAAGCGAAAATTCACTGGGAATTTTTACAGCCCCTTTTAGAAGCCCTGGTTCACAAAACTCGCACCGATGATGTGGTAGCCATTCGAGCCGAATTGCAACGCTTAGTTCCCGAGTATCAGCCTTCCTCCCTAGGTTTTCGGTCTCCTCGGTTAACATCCCGATCCCCTTTAGAAGAACCCAAGGGGATTGGCGCTTCCAAATTGAATGGCTCTGGCAAAAATGAAGCAACGGTGTTTTCGAGTCTGCCTGTAGAGGGAAGAGGTGCTGGCAGTGATAGCGTTATCCTACCCTAACCCTCCTACAGGACTTACGCATCGTTTGAGAACCCATCTTCAAGCCTAGGCTTCAGGAGGAGAAAAATTTTGACGCTTGAATGGGATGAAACCGTCCATCTGGGTTAACTTAAGGGTGATCAAGTCGGTAATATATGCCGATCGCCCTGTGCCTCCAGATTTAGCTGTCCGACCTCCCCCGGGTTGAGTTTACCCCATCGATTCTCCGAGTTGATTGCTCGGGCATGACCCCAGCAAACAGCAGGGGTTCTTCTATTCCCCATCCTTGCTCAATTCCAATTTCCCTACATAAATTCTTAAGCGACAACTCCATCTTTAACTATATGGTCAGTGCAGAGTCCTTTTCTCCCCCATCTCATTCCCCTAGACGGTCTAGCAGACCGGACCTCAGACAACCGATCGCCCAGTCAGTCCCCGGGTTGACATTCTCGATATTAGTCGCCCTGATTACAGCACTCCCTGCGGTTGCACAGCCATCTTTAGCACCCGAACAAGAACCCCGACTCTTGGCCCAGGGAGCAGCCTTGCAAGAAGCCTATACCCTCGGTCCTGGCGATCGCATTCAAATCGATATTTTTAACGTCCCCGAATACAGCGGAGAAAATGGTCAACATCAAGTCTTAGTCGATGGCACCTTAAATCTGCCCTTGGTCGGCAGAGTTTCAGTAGAAGGCTTAACCTTAGAGCAAGCAGCCAGCCGACTCAGAAACCTCTATGCCCCCTACCTGCAACGACCAGAGTTCCTGACTATCTCCGTAATGGCGCGTCGTCCAGTTCAAGTGGGGATTTCTGGAGAAGTCAGAAGACCTGGTTCCTATATCATCGCCATGAATGAAGCGGGTAGCCCCAGGCCCACAATCACTACAGCTATTGAACTTGCCGGAGGGATTACCTCAACCGCAAATATTCGTCAGGTGCAGCTTCTACGGCGGTCTAGAGGGGGGCCAAATCAACTCATTACCATCGACCTTACCACCCTAGTCCAGTTGGGGGATCTCAGCCAAGACGTGACCATTCGTGATGGGGACACCATCTTTATTCCTCCCGATCCCAACATTAACGCCAACGATGCGCGTCAGCTTGCTGAGGCCAGCATTTCAGGGGATTCTTCTCAACCCATCAATATCGCCGTAGTCGGAGAAATTAATAGACCCGGTTCCTACACCGTGGCAGGAGATGCGGAAGCCGGTGGACTTCTGACCCTTACCCGTGCTCTCCAAACTGCTGGTGGCGTCACCCAATCTGCCGAAGTCGGTCAGATTCAAGTGCGACGACAACCGAAATCTGGACCCGCCCAAATCTTATCGGTCAACCTCTGGCAGCTTTTAAATGGGGATATCAGCCAAGATATTATTCTCCAACAAGGGGATACAATTTTCGTCCCTACCGGCAGTGGATTTAACCCCACCGAATCCTCTCGGTTAGCCCAGGCCAATTTTGCCGGGGACCCGACTCAACCTGTCAATATTGCCGTAGTCGGTGAAGTGAGCCGACCCGGTTCCTACACCGTCACCCGCATGGATGAGACAGGGGGACTCTTAACTGTCACCCGAGCTTTACAAACTGCCGGTGGCGTTACACAATCAGCACAGTTAGGCGAAATTCAAGTGTTGCGGCAACCCCAGGCCGGTCCAGCACGAAGGATCCCGGTCAACCTCTGGGCATTGCTTCGGCAAGGAGATCTCAGTCAAGATATTATTCTCCAACAAGGGGATACGATTTATGTCCCCACCGGCACGGGCTTTAATGCGGCAGAATCTACCCTATTAGCTGAAGCCAGTTTTGCAGGTAGTCTAAATCAACCTGTCAATATTGCAGTGTCAGGGGAAGTGACTCGTCCAGGCTCGTACACTGTGACGCGAGTGGATGAAGCCGGTGGACTCCTCACCGTCACTCGTGCCTTGCAAACTGCTGGGGGAGTCACCTTATCCGCAGATATTCGCGAAATCCGCGTCAACCGTCGCCCGAAAGCCGGTTCTCCTCAAACAATTGTGGTGAATTTATGGGAAATGCTCGATCGCGGGGATTTCAGTCAGGATATCATTCTCCAACAAGGGGATACGATTGAAGTGCCAACGGCGAGTAACCCCAATCAAATAGAAACGGCTCGCATCGCCACGACTAACTTTGCCGCAAATACCGCTACCCCCCTGAATATTGCGATCGTGGGAGAGGTCAACCGTCCTGGAACCTATACCGTTTCCGGGGAGGATGTCGCCGCCACTGGGAATCTGGAAACTCTCACGGCTCCTGGCACGGGTGGGGGTGTAGTGGGACTGCCCACAGTCACCCGAGCCATTAAAATTGCTGGAGGGATCACCCCAACTGCGGATATTCGGCGGATTCAAGTGCTGCGGCAACGCAACAATGGCACCCAACAAATTATTGATGTGAATCTGTGGGAACTCTTGGAAAATGGCAATTTGAACCAAGATGTTCTGCTGCAACAAGGGGATACGATTGTGGTCCAAACCGCAACTAATATTGATTTAGCAGAAGCCCCCAGACTGGCGACGGCAAGTTTCTCTCCCAACCGGATTCAAGTCAATATTGTCGGTGAAATTCAGCAACCGGGAGTAGTAGAATTACCCCCCAATGCTTCGTTAAACCAAGCGATTTTGGTAGCGGGAGGATTTAATAATACCCGGGCGGAAAAAGATGACGTGGAACTGATTCGGTTAAACCCCAATGGCACCGTGTCTCGGCAAACCATTCCCATTGATTTTGCTCAGGGACTTGATGAAGGGACTAATCCCATTCTACGAAACAATGATGTGATTGTGGTCGGGCGTACGGGGTTAGCGACATTCGGAGATAGAATTAGCCCACTCGGGCAGGTGACCAATTCTGTATTCTCTCTGTTTGGAATCTTGCGATTTTTTAATCTGTTCTAAAGCGTCGGTACAGTCAAGGGCAGACCCACCGGGTTTCTTTACACAATCTCTGCTAATCAGCAACAAATTGGGTCAAGAAACCCAGTTTTTGGTTCCCTTGATCTCATCCGGTATCCTGAGCTTAGGAACGTTCGAGTCAGGGTCCATCTTGGGAGCCATCCAGTTCTCGAATAACCTATCCTGATTCATCGCACAATCCTCTAACGAGACTGCTACGATACGAAGGAATACACCATCACCAGAGATTGACATGGAGAGCGCACCCAATCCTCAGCCGTTAACTCTTCACCACCCAGGCAATGGGTCACAGTTCGTGCCGATGCCTTATATGGCTGAATTCCAAGATCCCGATGAGGAAGAATTGGATCTCGGTCAGCTATTTGCTGTGATTCGTCGTCGAGCCTTTGTGATTCTGGGCGTTGCGACTCTCGTCACAGGTGGTGTTGCCGTCTGGACTGCCAACCAAACCCCAGAGTATGAAGGCAATTTCCAAATTCTGGTGGAGCCAGTCACCAGTCAGGATGATAATTTTTCTCGGATTTCTGCTCTGGCAGGGGGTCTGGGGGGACAGTTTCTGCAAGGACAAAGTTCGGGCTTGGATTATGATAGCCAACTAGCGGTTTTACAAAGTCCCAAACTGATGGACCCTATCATTCAGCAGATCCGAGCTCGCTATCCCGAACTGGAGTATAACTCGATAATCGGGGGCAAGAAACCGCCCCTCTCCCTCGATCGCTTCAATAAAAATACTAAAATTCTCGAAGTTCGATACCGAGATGTGGAACCGGAGAAAATTCAGTTTGTCTTGGAAACGCTCCAAAATGCTTACCTGCGATACAGCTTAGAAGACCGCAAAAGCAATATTAGTCAGGGGATTCAATTTATTGAAGACCAACTCCCACAGTTACGGCAGCGGGTGGATACCCTGCAAGAACAACTCCAGAAATTTCGTCAGGAGTACAACCTTATTGAACCCGAGTTACAAGGGGAACAACTGGCTCAACAACTCACCAAACTAGATGACCAGCTATTAGACGCTCAAGCTCAACTGGTTCAGCAGCAACAATTGTATGAAACGTTGCGGCGACAAATTGGACTCGAACCGGGGACAGCGATCGCCGCTTCAGTTTTAAGTGAAGCTCCCACCTATCAAGCTCGACTTAATCGACTCAAAGAACTAGAAAATAAAATTGCTGCTGAGTCAACTCGGTTTACCCCAAACTCACCCCAAGTCCAAGTTCTCTTAGAAGAGCGACGAACCATCGAGTTACTTTTAGGACAGGAAGCTTCGGAAGTGTTAGGGAGTCAGCTACCGGGCGGCGTAGTGGGTAACCCCCAAGCTCCCTTCCAAAACACGGTTCGCACGGGCCTGATTCAGGAAATGGTCAAAGCTGCCAGCCAAATTCAAGTCCTCCAGGTGCGAAATCAAGTTCTTGGGGAGGCGGCAAAAATGTTAAGCGAATACCGCGAACAATTTCCCATTATTCTCCGCCAGTACACAGATTTGCAGCGGGAACTCCAGATTGCTAACACAACCCTCACTGAATTATTAGCCCGTAGGGAAGGGTTGCGGGTGGATGCAGCGGAACGAGAGGTGCCTTGGGAAGTAATTTCCCAACCGACGATTCCTCGGGATGAAGATGGAAATCCGGTTCCGGTTTCGCCAAGTCTGCCTCGGAACATGGTTTTAGGGGCGATGTTGGGGTTGATGTTGGGATTTGGGGCGGCATTATTAGCCGATCGCTTGGATAATGTCTTCCATTCTCCGGAAGACTTAAAAGAGGCGACGCGCTTGCCGATTTTAGGGTTGATCCCGGCGAGCGATCGCTCGGTGGTTCTCCCCTCTGCGGATGCTCGCGGTAGTGCTGCCTTCCAAGATGTCCGCGATTTTGGCTTTTTAGAAGCATTCCGCGCACTCAATGCTAATATCCGCTTCCTGACTCCTGGTAAACCCCTGCGCTCAATGGCGATCGCCTCGGCAATTCCTGCTGAAGGTAAATCAACGGTAGCCGTCAATCTCGCCGAAGCTGCTGCCTCAATGGGACAGCGAGTGTTACTGGTGGATGCCGACTTGCGCTGGCCCCAAGTCCATAAACGATTGGGATTACCCAACCGTCAAGGGTTAACCCATCTGATTGCGACGGAAATGGATATGAATGAGGCCATTCAGCGATCGCCCGTGGAACCCAATCTGTTCATCCTGACTGCCGGTGCGACACCCCCAGACCCCATCCGGTTGTTGTCTTCTGAAAAAATGCACAACCTGATGCAGCAATGGCACGCTTTATTTGACCTGGTGATTTATGATACCCCTCCCCTCCTCGGGGTCGTAGATGGTCGAGTTTTAGCCGCCTATACCGATGGAATTGGGTTAGTGGTCAGCATGGGTCAAACCGAGAAACCCGCCCTCCAACAAGCGATCGCCGAATTGCAAACTGGCAATACCAGGGTCCTGGGGATTATTGCCAACGGCGTTCAAGGACAAAACAGCTCCTGGGACTATGGCGATCGGCACTACAATGGACGCGATCGGGAACTGGAAGCGGAGGAAGAAGAGGCTATTTCTCTTTAATCCCAAGGATAGGGAGAATACACAAGTTTGTAGTAACGACTTCAGTCGTTTCTTCGTGACTTGGCTCCAGCCAAGTCACGAGTATTGCTCCAACTCCCCGATCCACCAAGGACAAAGGATCTATCCCCGTCTCCTCAAACTACCCATTAAACAACTCAAAAGTCTGCTGGCAAAAGGTTTTTAACTTGTCCTGTACCTCAGTAACGGGCTCCGTTGCTCCTACAAAGCGCCAGTTTTCCACTGTTGAAAATCGCCATTGTTGTCCTTGATGATTGTAACCGGCTGATTCCACTCCGATCGCCCGGCGATCGCCATCCAAGGGGTCCTCATGAAACCGAATTTGAACTAAAATACTCCGACTCTGCAATGAGCGACTCCATCCGGGAAAGTGAAATCCAATATCAATGGAATCAGGATCCACCAGTTCTTGGGTATTGGGGTCATTCACCCAAGGTTTCAAATCCGCCCGTGCGTCAGGAAACTGTAACTTAAAAAGATTAACGACTGCCGCAATCTTGCTGGCGAGTTCAAAATTTTTAACCTGTTCTGCTGCATTCACGCCCAATTATCCTCCACTGACCAATAGATATTGATGTTAAAACGTTTAGATTGAGGGTCGTCTTTTACGACTCGGTAAAAATTTCATCGGTGTAAATGAACGGCACGGGGTGGCTTTAGGCCAAAATATTATGTTGATAACGGTATCGCAAGTATTGGTACCGTTTCCGAACGAGTAGGAATCACACCCATGTCTATACCCTGTCAAATCGTTGTAGAAGGAAATCCGGCAATCATCTATGCCAGTAGAAATGGAGCGCCGGACAAGGTTCGCCGCATTCTCAAACCCTTTCTCGGTAAATTTTGCCAAGAACGAGAGGCGGCTGGAGAATACCACGATACACCGGAGTGCTTAGTAGCGCAGATTGTAGTTCGTTTCGGCTTTGAAATCTGTGAGGATGATTTCTCTAACCTCAAAGTCACGATGAACTATGACCCCAATGCCGAATACATCTACTCGGTAGGAGCTGATTTAACCGTCCAGGTTTGGATTCCAGAAGAAGACTATCGTCAAAATCCCGCTTTGGGATTACAAGGGTGTCGTCTGTTACCCGAGGAAGGTTGGAAAATCGAGTAAATCTGTCAATCGGTCAGAATTGAGAGGGGCGTGAGGGTTTGCCCCCATCCGTCGTTCGGACTTATGCACTGAGACTGTGGAGAGGGGCAACCCTGTGGCTCTAAACCCTTGATGCCTAATCAATCATCAATCACTCATAATCCATGATTGTGTGTGGTAAGTTCGGTCTGCCCTCTACTGTAGCCAGACCCTCTTCGGGGGAACGGAGATCGCCATCCCCTCACTCACCAGGAGGTTGCGCGCCATTGAGTGCCAGATCCGGCAATGAACTGGGTGCAGGAAGAACCTGAACCCGGGCGAATTTGAGGCCAGAGACTCCGGGTTGGGGTTCGACAGTGCCAAAGTCAATCCGCTCTGCCACCCAACCTTCCCGGGCTAAATAGCGCAAATACTGTTCATATTCTTCCCATTCCTTGTTAGTCGCATAGACCACGGTTAACATCCCCGGGCGGGTAATCCGATCGCCGGTTTGTGCTTCTACTCCCTTATCAATTCGTTTTTTGACAATCTCATACCGGGTATCCCGGGTTCCCCGAACATCAAAAAGTCTCTCTGTCTTTTCATCATGAAAAATATCCACGGTGCAATCTTGCACCAAAACCAAATGGGTCACTTCTAGGGTCGTTTGGTAATCGGCTTGAATTCTCAATGCTACGCGAGCACAGTCACAAACGGCCCGAAGTTGTTCATAACGTAAACTGTGCAAATGAAAGCGCGAAAAGGATGGATTAATCGCTGCCCCTGCATAAATCATGTGATCAATGCCATCACTACATTCCACATCACAGTAATGAGGAATGATTTTTTGCATTTTCTCCTGCCAAATCTCCCAAGTGTCTCTTAAGCGCGCATTAATTTGATTGACGGTCTCGTCATAGCGCGATCGCGCCATATAAACGCACTCATGTTCATTATCACAAGCGGCTCGATAGGTTGCCACAGCCTCTGCTGCTAAGGGTGAACAGTGGGAAAAATAGTCAAAATACCCTTCCAAATGCTCTTTCAAATACTCGATCGCCGTGACTTCTGCATCCACGGTGACCCCCCGTTGGATCGCTTCAATTCGTTCTAACAAATCCAGTCTCAGTTGTTCCACAAAACTCTGTTTCTCCTCAGCACAAACCTCCTCTACCACGGCTAAGCCGAGGTGAAACTGCTCGATTAAATCGGCTTCAATGGCTCGGTTCCGCTCGTCTGAGGACCCGCGAATATCCGATATCCCATATAGCGGATAAAGTTCGGCAAAGACGATCGCCTCCGGTGGCAATCCCCAACTACGCCGTTCTAACTCCTGAATAAACCGCCATTCTACAGAGGGATGAATGTTAGTAAATTGGGTCAACTGTTGTTGGACAATTTGGCGTAAGGCCACCGTAAACGGCGCAATCAGTTCCTCTCCCCGGCGAATATCAATGGGATGGAAATGATGCGGATTGGTCTTGGTTAAACCGACTAATCCAACCATTTGCTGGGATTGGGACGGCGATCGCTTTGCTAATCCTGAATTATTTCCGCTCACTTGGACCACCAGGGGAATCAATAACAAGGAACGCACTCCCCCCTCGACCAGTTGCTTCTCGCATTCCCCGGTCCAATCGGCACTTAAATCGGTGACATTCCATATCCGATTGGCTTCAGCCGCTTGCAGGAAGTGGGACCCTTGGAGGGACTCCAGAGCATAACTGGTGACGCTCAAGTTTCTCGATTTCGTTTCTACAAACAGGCGGACGGGATCTCGTTCGGTACTGAGGATAAAGCTGTTGTCACATCTAAACAGGGATTTCAGGTGCTGATTAATTTGCCGAAAGCGATCGGGACGTAAAATCGAGTGGGTACTAATCAGTAACCGGGAAATCTCCCGAATGGTCTCCCGAAGGGTCACATCCACCCCTTCTAGGATGAGTAACCCTTCAACGCGATAATTCTCCCAACAGACTTGCTGTTCTAAGCTTTCTAAGGTAGAGAGGTCCGTAAAACTTTCTGAATTTTCGCGTCCGGAGTGCTGTTCTAGGCGTAAATCTGCAAACTCATCTTGAGCTGGATCGAGGGGAATAATTTTAAGTCCTGCCACATTCACCCAAAACTCGATCATCCTCGGTTCTGAGTAGTTGGGGCTATTAAAGCTAACGATCGCCGGTTCATCCCATCCCAACTGACTCTTGAGGTCAATTCCATAGCGATCGCCCAAAATTCGCAACAGCACTTGACGCCGATATAACTGTTCCAGGCCCTGGCGATCGCCTTCACTCAGGTGTTCCTGTAGCAAGTGGTGCAACAACATTTGGCGATCGTCCTGGCTTTGTTGATCCAGACTCGGCTGAATTCCCGCCAGTTGACACAAGGCTGGGTTGCCATAACAGAGGGTAAAATTTTGGGGTTCAAACGCTGCGATTAAGAGTTTCGTCCCCCGTCCCAATCGACTGAGACAGTCTAAATTGTTCTTCCAAATTCTAATTTTTTCCCCTTCCGACGATGCCGATAAATCCCCAGACAGGCTCTGCCACAGTGCATCCTCATCGGACAGTGATTCCTGATTAGCTGTCGGAGAAATTTCACCTGAAAGCGGGTCTATCTCCCCATAGGAGTCTATATCTCTATTGAAGATTGACGTAGAATCATTCATGATTTTGGGATAGATGCTGTTTGGGCCTGCTGGTCTTCACACTGATGCCGTTGCCTGGACTTTAGTTATTTTTGAACCCTGTATTCCCCCGCTTCTGGAGAGGCTCCCCTCGTGATTATTCGGTGACTCTGCTCCACTGAACCGGCGTAGAAATTAACCCTGACTTTAATGTATTATTCTTGGCTCCAGGCCATTTTCTCATTCAAGTGATATGACCAGCCTATTATATTTTCTTTCTTAGAATGATGATATCCGATTTCGAGGGAAGTGCCAAGCTAGAGTCTTCCCTCTGTTGGGAGGGGTCCGCGAAAATTTTTAGGCTATTTCTATTTGGCCCATTTGAGAACAACAGTTGAGCGGCTTAATCCTAAATCTAGCTGGGAAATATTGGTTTTAAATTAGCCCGCCTGGGCGGGCTTTGTGATTACCGATTCGACCAGACAAAGGTGAGGCAAGTTTTCATCGTAAAATTTGGGCTAATTTAACCGGCTTATTTAATGTCATATCCAAATAAGTTGGGATTAACTTCGGCCAATTTTAAATCAGCTAAACCATACTCGACCCAACGGCGATCGACCATTGCTGCTACCTCGGGATCTGACTCTAAAGGTTCTCCCCATTCATGTTCGGTTTCGGGTGGAATTTTGGTAGTGGCATCGATACCCATGCGTCCGCCTAAGCCAATTTTTTCACTGGCAAAATCTAAACTATCAAAGGGAGTATTGGGTAAAATAAAGACATCGCGTACCGGGTCAACTTTAGAGGAAATGGCCCAAACCACTTGGCGGGGGTCACGAATATTAATATCTTTATCTACCACAATTACAAATTTGGTGTAAGTAAACTGGGGTAAGGCACTCCAAAAGGCTAAGGCGGCCCGTCTCGCTTGGCCTGGATAGGCTTTATCAATGGAAATAATCGCCGCTTTGTAACTTAGGGCTTCCATTGGCAGGAAAAAGTCTACAATTTCCGAGACTTGTTGTCGCAAAATTGGGGTATAAATTCGATTGAGGGCGATCGCCATCATCGCTTCTTCTTTGGGGGGACGTCCGCTAAAGGTGGTCAGATACACCGGATTTTGGCGATGGGTCATGCAGTGAAAGCGGACCAAGGGGGAATCTTCAACCCCGCCATAATAGCCCATGTGGTCGCCAAAGGGTCCATCGGGGAGGACTTCCCCCGGGGTAATGGTTCCCTCTAGGACAAATTCTGAGTCTGCTGGAACTTCTAAATCCACGGTTTTGCATTTGGCGAGGGCGACCCCAGAACCGCCATAGAGTCCGGCAAATAGCCATTCGGAAAGGTCTACGGGAATGGGGGTGGCAGCGGCCATAATGATTAAGGGATCGACCCCGAGGGCGATCGCAATTTCCAGTTTTTTACCCTGTTCTGCGGCTTTTCGCAAATGTCTGGCCCCACCGCGTACCGATAGCCAATGCACCGTCATGGTATTGTGAGATTGCAACTGCAAGCGATACACGCCGACATTAGGCGTTCCTGTCTCACAATCTTTGGTAATCACCAATCCCAAAGTGATGATTTTCCCTGCATCTTTGTAATAGGGACGAATTAAGGGTAACTGGTTTAAGTCTAAGTCATCCCCCTGAATCACCACTTGCTGACAAGCGGGGAAAAAGTCCCGTCCGGGTTTTGCCTTGAGGACATCAAAGAGCACTTTGCCAAACTCTACCGCCTGGGCAATTTTTTTCGGGGGTTTAGGCTGTTGTAATAGGGCCAGTTTCCTGCCGAGTTCCTCTAATTCTAGGGGTTTTTCCATGTTCATCGCCCAACAGACTCGTTCCTCGGTCCCTAAGAGGTTGATTGCGACGGGATGGGCTGATCCTTTAACATTCTCGAATAGGAGTGCGGGTCCTCCAGCTTGTAGCATCCGGTTGGAAATCTCGGCTATCTCTAAATCCGGGTCAACGCAGGTGGTAATCCGCCGGAGTTGTCCCCTATTTTCTAGGAGGTTCAGGAATTCCCGTAAATCTCGTGCCATGTTTATCCATCAATCGAGCTATCGTCTTTTATTATGATGGAATACTGTCACTTTCTACGGGAATCGCTATGCGAGACGATCCGAGTTTGACTACTCATCAGGGATTAGAGGCGATCGCGCCTTTAAGTCGTTTAATTTCTCAAACCCTTTTAATCGCCTATCAGCGCCATCCCGAATGGCTGCATGAAAAATTTAGAAATTACTCCTGGCATCGCCCCGAATTTTCAGATAAATTATCAGAAAAAATTGCCACTGAACTGGGACAAAATAATCAGGACATAGACACCTTGGTTCGCAAATTCATGAAATTGTTAGAATCGTTCATGAAACCTCCATTTTTTGTGTCTTATGAATTTTTAGAATTAATCCAAAACTTTCAAGCCTTACTTAAATTTCCCGCTTCAATGGTCCCGGGTGAATCACCCCTGGCCCCGGGTACTCTGACGGTTCAATCAGACCTTGAAACTCAAAGTTTAGAACAATTTGCCCTACGCTTGGGCTTTAATCTGCCCGAGGCCGTATCTTTGGGAATGGCAGCCCACTTTAATGCATTCAAAAAATCCTCGGTAGGGGGGATTGCTATTTTACTTTTAGATGCTGAGAATTTATCCTTAGATGAACAAGCAGAAAAATTTTTAAAACAAGTCTGTCAATATGATTTACAAATTAAAATTGCGTTTGCTAATTGGCAAAGAATGGGAAAAAAGGATGTTCAACTCCATAAGCGTCATTATGAACTGATTCATGTTCCCCCGGGGAAAGATAGTGCGGATGTGAAAATGGCAACGGTGGGTTCCTCTATTTTTGTCCACTATCCCAATGCAAAGGAGGTGTTAGTTTGTTCATCCGATGGAGTCATGACTCATTTATGTACTACGCTTCAGACTCACGGTTTAAGGGTTTATTTAGTTCGCAAACAGGGAAAAATTTTAACCGTTTTAAACACACAGACGGGTAAAACTCAGACTTATGGGATGGAGGAAATTAACCCGGTTTTTTCGGTGGAAGAATGCGTTAAAATGTTCAAGGGTATCCTCACTGCTGAACAGACAAGAAGCGGTAAACAGTGGATTAAATTTTCCCGAGTTTGTGCGCTATTTCAGGACCGTTATCACATCCCCCTGAGTCAAGTAACGATCGCCTCAGAACCCGGGAAAAAAGCCCGGGACATCTTTTGCGATCGCCCAGATGATTTTGTGGTCCATCAAGTCCCAGGAGATCCAGAATTTTATATTGCTTTATTCGATGGCATGGCGTTAAAATCCAGCCCAGATTTTAATGCTCAAACCCTGTGTCTAAAACCCCCTACGATACCGCAGGATTCCCTCCCCAATGGGTTTGATGGGAGAGAAGAAGTCGAACTGGCATTAGAACGGGCGATCGCTTCCCTGCACAAGAAATATCCCGGAATGCCTATTTCCACCGGAATGCTAGGTTCAGAATTTAAAGAACTCTACGGTCAAAACCCGAATTGGATTATTAAAAAATTAGGACTCGGGGGAAATTTTAGTAAATTTTTACAGTCAAGTTCCAGATTTTCCCTGACCCCCTCCCTTCAGACAGGTGAAGTCATTATCCGGGAAAAACACAGCCCTACTCCTAAAACTTCACCCCTGATATCGGGCATCAATTCTGCATCTTCTTGGGTCATCAATACCCCGGCCGACTTAGAAAAATGTTTAATAGACTTACTGGTGAAATTAACCGAAAATTCTCCGGGAAATTCCCTTCCTCTCTCCGCCCTAGCGAGTGAATTTAACGCGGAATATGGAGTGCCTATTACCCAAATTATGAAACCCTTGCAAATCAAGGGAAAATTAACCCGCTTTCTGGATTTATCTAAAGCCTTTAAATTAAAAAAAATCGGACAAGTCTATCAAGTCGCCCTAGTGTCCCGCACTCCTTAACCCCTCCGGTTTTTGAGGAAACGAGTAAAATTAAAGGGCATTAGAGTTATTGAGGGCAGTGATATCGGATTCATGGAAATCGATCACATTCACTTTTACGTTAAAGATGCTACGGCACAACGGGACTGGTTCGTAGATTACCTAGGATTTGAGGCAGTCGCCAGTTTCACCGACACCGACACTCACACGGAACTGATTCAAAGTGGTTTAGTTCGGTTTGCACTCTCTTCCCCCTTGTCTGTTGCTTCTCCGATTGCGGAATATCTCGATCGCCATCCTCCGGGAGTCGCTGATATTGCCTTTGCGGTTCAGGATTTAGCATCCTGCTTGAATCAAGCAACTGCTGCCGGTGCCAAAGTCTTACAACCCATCCAGGAACAACCCTCGTCTTTTCCCCCCTTAAAATGGGCAAAAATTGCCGGATGGGGAGAATTGAGTCATACCTTAATTCAACGGGGTGACCCCAAGGGGGCGATCGGGAATTTTACTAACGAGATTTATCCGTTTTGGACCGAGGAAAACATTGAAGAATCAATCTACTCTGACCCCAAAAATCTCGCTCACCCTATCTCTCTCCCTCTCCCTAATAGTCTTTATCTCAATATCGACCATTTTGTTTTAAATGTCGAAAAAGGAGACTTAAAAACTGCTTTATGCTGGTATGAAAAAGTTTTCGGTTTTCAAGGTCAACAAACCTTTGATATTCAAACCGAACGGTCTGGATTACACTCTCAGGTGATGATTTATCCCGACAGTCTAATCCAGTTCCCCATTAATGAACCGACATCCGATACTTCTCAAGTTCAAGAATTTTTAGAACTCAATCGGGGTCCAGGAATTCAGCATATTGCCTTAAAAACGAATAATATTCTGGGAACCGTTGCTCAGTTACGGAAAAATGGAGTCTCATTTATTGATGTGCCACCCACCTATTATGCAACCCTGCGCCAACGTCTGGGATTTGATGAAGGGTCGGCAGAGTGGCAGGACATTCAAAGGAAAAAAATTTTAGTAGATTGGCTTGCTGAAACCCCCAATTCCCTGTTACTGCAAACCTTTACTCAACCCATTTTTGAACAACCGACTTTCTTTTTTGAAGTGATTGAGCGCCGAGAGGAGGCGGCAGGATTTGGCGAAGGAAATTTTCAAGCTTTATTTGAGGCAATCGAACGAGAACAACTGAAACGAGTGGAACATTCGGCCTAATCTCCCTAATCGAACTAGGTTGAGGCCCTGAAGAGAAGAAACCGGGTTTTTTACCGAAATTGGTTACCAATTGCCAAAGATGGGGTAAAAAACCCGGTTTCTAATGCCCTGTTAAATCGCCCGATAGATAAAGCTGAGAGTGGCCCAGTGATCCACATGAAGCGCCCAGCGATCGGGGGAAGAGTTGGCATTAGGGAGACTGGCAATGCTGGCAGTATGGAGGTCCTGTAAAATCGCTTGCGCGATCGCCAGGGGATTGGTCACGGGAATCAGGGGTTGGGCATCTCCTTGGGGACGCATGACACCGGATAAGGCGGAAAAGGTTTTAGCAAACGGACTGGATGAAAAAATTACTTGGGTTTCTGTTAATCCCGCTTGACCATGAACCACCCAGGATCCGGTTCCCGAACCCGTAGGAATCGTCAAAGTTTCCCCGGGAAGCAGTAGATTTTGTTCTAAGGTGGGCTGAGTTTGTCCAGTATTAGAACTGTTCGGGTCATCAGACGGATAGAGAACCACCGCATTGCCACTGTTTTCTAAGGAAAACAAGAGGCAGTACAGGGGGCGATCGCTATAATTAAAGGCCCGATACCGAATCCGACTCCCCAAGGGAACCCCTAACGGACTATTCCCGTTCCGCGACAGAGGAACCGCAGATAACTTGGGGGCTTCCCAAGGGGCGCGACGGGTTTCGCTTTGGACGATCGCCTTGCCGTCAGGTCCCAAAGTTTCCAAGTTGACCCGCACTCCCAACCGAGAAGACCCCTCATTAGCAGTCAAGCGCAATAATTTAGTTGCCAGTAACGTTTGCAGTTGCGGCACTAACCGTTGAGCAGAGGATTTAATCGCTTCTCCCTGTTCTCCCATCGTATTCAGCAGCAGGTTTTTCCCCAGGGAAAACAGCGCATAACTGCCGGGGGGAATTATCGGTAAGGCGGAACTCGGCAGTTGCGCTAACATCGCCTCTTGAGCTCGCCCAAATAAATAGTCTGCCGGTTGTTCTCCGGCAATCACCGTGGTCACTCGGGGAATTCCAGCAAAGGCACTGGTGGCATCCACCCGTTCGATGCGTTGCAATCCAGCATCTAAGGCAATGGTTAAGTTGATATTCCGGGGAATGGTCCGGACTGTTTCTTGGACGACTTGACCGACTTTCACCGGGTTGGGAGACGGAGGGGTTGATTTGTCCGACCCTAAAACTTGCGCTTTAATGGTTAATCCGTCTCGCGATCGCACCTGTAAGCGGTAGGATGGCGCATCGGTTCCAGCTAAAGCAACCGGGGTTAACATTGAATTGACTTCTAAGGATTCGATCGCCTGGATCGGAAGTCCTCCCAACCATAAAACTGCTGTTTGACCATTGTCTTCTATCGCTGTAACAGCACCCTCGGCACTCGGTTGATTAAAGGCAAAACTCGGTAAGGTTTCATCAGGAGGATTGTTCCCTTCCCCAGGCGGTGGCGCTTCTAATGTTTTTAAAAGTTGGGGTTGTTGCAGGGGAAAACCTGCAATTTGCTGGACGGAACAAGAGGCTTTTTGGAGACTAGATTGCAGCGTATTAGCGGGAGTTGCTAACCACAGTTGCTGGGTGATGGCATAAGTAAAGACTCCGGCGCTAAAGCCATTCCATCGCCCTTCCGTGGCTAACTGATTGGCACCGGAGGCGGCCAAAACTACCCCTTTAAGGGAAGAGGGCGATCGCGGAAACAATAAGGTGGGTTTCGGGCTAATGGTTTCCAGAAAGGCAAGTTCGGCATCACTGGGATTGCCTGTGGGAACCCCTTGCTGGGAACGAATTCGGAGATTTCCTTGGAGGGTGGTCCCCGGATAGCTGTAGCTGGTATCCAAGACAGCGATCGCCCGGTCCGTTTTCAGCGATCGCAACAGTTCCCAGAGGGTCGCTTCTAAAATATCATTGGCCGGTCGTCCCCCACTGCCGGTTCCCCCATCCACCGGCATCAAACTGGTTTGCAATCCCGTGGTGGATTGGTCCCAATTAATCCGCCGCCCATATCCACTAAAGTGGAACACCACCAAATCCCCATTTGTGGCTTGCTGTCCCAAGTGATTGATAAAAGCATCTTCAATATTGGCACGAGTGGCTTGTTCATCGGTGAGGATGACGATATCCCGGGGATTGAACCCAAACCGATAGATCAACAGTTGTCGTTGCAGTTCCACATCGGTGACACAACCGGAAAGGGGATTTAAGCCCGGATAGGCGTTGATCCCCACTAATAACGCCAACTTGCCAGAGGCGGGTGCTGCCAAAGCTTGGTAATAGCGCTGGCTCGATTTCCAGATGATGGACTCGCTAATTCCCAACCCGGCTAGGATGCCGCTTGCCCTGCGTAAAAATTCTCGTCGCTTCAGTCCCATTCCCTAAATTGTCCTTCTTACCCTTATAACGCTTATTTTTAAACGGGAATGGACTCGTGGCAACCCGAGGGGCTGTTTCTTTCTTCGGTGACTCATCACGGGTTGATTCTGGTCTAATCCTGGGGAGTCCATTCCCTAAGTTCGGTCCTGAGAACCACTTTATACCGGGATCCGTTGCGATCGCCCGTGGGGTCTTCCTTCCCCTAGTGTCTCTTCACCCCTCTGGGATTCAGCGAGGTTTATCCTCTCCTAGAACCCGCATCTTTAATATTCTTTTGTTAAGAGAGTCTGGCAAACAAAGCTAAACTTTGCATTAAGTCTTTGGCAATTTTGCCCATATCTTCGTCACCACTCGCCAGTTTTCTTCTAATATTTTCCTGGCGTTCTTTCTGTTGTATTTTCCCGCCGTTTCCGTCTCCCAATGGGGACAACCAGACCAAATTTTAGCGATTGTTTCGCAATGTTGAGGCAGGAAATTATTTCCTCTTTACTATATAGTACCCCTTCAATGGCGATCGGTCAAAACCATAAGGAGGAATTTTGCTTTCCCTGGGTCTAACTGCGGTTTCATAGGGAGGCGATCGCTCCATCAGGGGAGGGGAGGACAAGGCAGTGCCTTGTCCCGAGAGCGATCGGACATTCTTTGGGAGTGCCTCAGTACAGGCTTCGCCAACGCACTCCTCAAGAATCAAGCGCATCTGCACCTCATGAGTCCGGGAACCGCTATACCCCTGTCTTCCAAGTCAGTTAGGGTATTCCAACAAATAAATCATCCAAATCTGATGGTTAAGCATCTAATTAGACTGTATTAGCCCGCGCAGGCGGGCTTCGTCCGTATAGCCCCAGGCTTCAGCCTGTGGGTTTTTTGCAGAGTTTATTTAATGGAGTTCCCTTAGTAAGACTCCACAGCCACCCGCATCGCCCGGGCGAGTTCGGCAGCCACTTCTGGACGAGAAAACTCTGGCGGGGGTAACTCCCCATTCCGCAGCATCTCCCGCACCTTAGTTCCTGACAGGTGAATCCGCTGATCCGGGTTACTTGGACTTGTTTTCGTCGTTGCCATACTCTTGGTCAACTTACAGAAGAAAGCGTGCTCAAACTTCATGGGCACGATTCCTAATTCCCCGGGTTCAAACTCATCAAAAATATGTTGAGCGTCGTATGTGCCGTAGTAATCCCCCACTCCGGCATGATCTCGACCGACAATAAAATGAGTGCAGCCGTAATTTTTCCGGAGTAAGGCGTGGAAAATCGCTTCTCTCGGTCCGGCATAGCGCATTGCTGCGGGGTTAATTGCCAAAATTACCCGGTCTTTCGGGTAATATTTTTCCATGAGAATTTCATAACAACGCATCCGAACATCGGCGGGAATATCATCCCCTTTGGTTACGCCGACTAAGGGATGCAGGAATAAGGCATCCACACTTTCCAAGGCGCATTTTGTAATATATTCGTGGGCGCGGTGGATGGGGTTGCGGGTTTGGAAGGCAACGATGGATTTCCACCCTTTTTCCCGAAATAGTTCGCGAGATTGCGCGGGGTCGATTTGGTAATTGGGAAATTGGGGATGCGCTTCGCGATCAAGCAACCAAATGGGTCCCGCTAGATTGATGGGTCCTTGCTCATACAAGACTTTGACCCCGGGATGATTCTGGTCCTCGGTGCGATAGACGTTAACCGCTTCTAATGCCTTGTTGTAGCGATATTTTTGGGTGAGTTCCAGGACGCCGACAAATTTGCCTTCGGTGTCATCTAAGCGGATCCAACTCCCTTCTTTCAGGGGTTCAGCGATTTCTTCACTCACCGGCAGGGTGATGGGAACGGACCAAGGGAGACCATTCGCCAAGCGCATATCTGTGACAACGGGATCATAATCTTTTTGATCCATGAAACCCGTCAGGGGGCTAAAACCACCAATAGCAATTAGGATAAGGTCACAGAGTGCGCGATCGCTCAGTTGCAGGCGAGGCATGGTTTCGCCTTGGGCAAGAAATTCCTGCTTTTGAGCGGGGCTGACGATACGATTAATCAAGTGACCGCCGTGGGGGGCGATCGCATCTGGATGTTGACTCAAAACGATCCCTCTTTCAGATATAGTTCAATTCTTAAGCTTTGCTAATTTTTTATGATACTGGTATCTGGGACGTTTGACACGCCTCGATTCCGGCGATCGCATTCACCCCAACATTGCCCCAATATCAACAACCCGGCTTTGTTGAAAAACCGGGTTGCTGATATTGGGGCTTTTAAATTTTTGAGGGCAAAAGTACACAACAGGTTAGAAACCGGGTTTCTTTACTTCATTTCTGGCAAGTTGCCGCAATTCAAGGAAGAAACCCGGTTTCTGGTCCCTGGGGTGAGAAACCGGGTTTCTTCAGCCCATCTCTGGCAAGTTGCCGCAATTCAAGGAAGAAACCCGGTTTCTGGTCCTAGGATAACTGTTCGATAATCCCACCACCGAGGACGCGATCGCCGTCGTACCAAACTGCTGCTTGTCCCGGGGTTACCCCAAACTGTGGTTCGTCAAACACCAGTTTGGCGCGATGTCCCCGATCTTCAGGAATCACCGTCACCGGAACAGGCGAGGTTCGATACCGAATCTGCACTTCTGCCCGAATCGGTGCAGTGGGAGGGGCGATCGACACCCAATTGACCCGATCTACGGTGAAACTTGGTTCTGTTGCTGACTCGCGATCGCCGACAATCACCCGATTCTTCACCGCATCCAATGCCACCACATATAAGGGTTCCGCTGCCGCAACCCCGATCCCTTTGCGCTGTCCAATGGTGTAGCGATGGATGCCGTCATGCTGTCCGAGGACCTTCCCCTCAACATCTACAATCTCCCCTTTTTGGGGCTGAATGTACTGTTCCAAAAAGGTCTGCATTGACCCGTGGGCTTCCACCAAGCATAAGTCTTGACTTTCCGGCTTTTCAGCCGTTTGCAGTCCATATTCCGCCGCAATCCGCCTGGTTTCTGTCTTGGTGATTTCACCCAAGGGAAACATACATCCCGCCAGCAATTTTTGGGTTAAGTCGTACAAAAAGTAAGATTGATCTTTATTGCGATCGACGGCCCGCAGTAATTCATATCGTCCGGTCTCTTCGTTATAGTTGACTCGGGCATAGTGTCCCGTGGCAATTTTGTCAACCCCGAGTTCTTCTTGGGCATAACTTAACATCGGGCCAAATTTCACCGCCCGATTGCACTGGGAACAGGGTAACGGGGTAAACCCGGCACTATATCCCGCCACTAAGTAATCGACAATTTTTTCTTGAAATAACTGGCGAGTATCGACGATGTGATGGGGAATGTCCAACTCTTCACAAAGCGAGGCAGCATCGACCATCCCCTCAGAGCAGCATTGACCTTTCCCCTTCATTAACCACAGGGTAAGACCAATCACTTCATATCCTTGATGATGTAGGATGGCGGCTGCGGTAGAACTATCCACTCCGCCTGAGAGGCCAACGACGACTTTGCTCATAAATTCCCATAAAAGGCCGCTATCTACACAATTCGGCCAGACAATAACAATCTCTTTCTAGGCTAACAGATCGAGTTTGAATTAACAGTCAAATTCATTGAGATTTTTGGTTCTTTTGGAAAATCGCTTTAATTTCCTGTGCTAGAGTGGCTAAAAACCTCTTGATCCTGCTTGGTGAGTGGATATCCCTATATGGAAAATCTACGATTCGGTTCGTTTAGTTCTAGGAATCGTGAATGGAGTTCGACCCGATCGCCTGACGTCTGGGTAGGGGCGATTTTAGGGTTGGGTTTAACGGTGGGAGTCGCTGCTGAGTTGTTGCTACTCTCTCAACGGGCGAGCGCTCAATCACCCCTCCCCCAAATTCCCGCTGCTCAACAATTTCCATTACAACAGCCGCAACAACAGCTACAACCATCCCTCCAACTTCCGGTGCCCGCGCAGCAACCCCCCTTTGCAGACCCCGGACCGATTCCCCAGTTTGATCTCCCTCCGGCCCCACCCCCGCTGCCTCCACTCCCGAGTTCTCGTCGTTATGTGGTCTATATCCCCACCAATAACCCCATCGTTCTCGCCCAAGTTCGGTTAATCGAACCGGAGGCATTTATCAAGGATTTGGACGGAAAAACGGTGATTCAAGCGGGGATGTTTGTGAATAACTCCAATGCCTACCGACGGGCGCGAGAGTTAGAGTTATTAGTTGGAATTCGCTCAGCGATCGGCACAATTGAGCCAATCTCCCCGGCGATCGCCACTGCTGCTGATCCAGGTGCCTCTGTGGGCATTTCTAATCCCTATTTTGTGGTAATTCCAGGTAACGCTAATGACTTTTCCCGGATTACTACTCAATTAACCACTGCGGGAATTGCCTCCCAAGAAATCTCGGTTCGCACGGCTCCTTTTGGACCGCATCTGGCGATCGGACCTTACCCCAATCGCATCACGGCTCAACAAGAAAGCGGCTATATTCGTAATTTTGGCATTGATGCTCGGGTTCATCAATATGAGTAATCAACCCAGAAACGCTCAAGCTTAAAATCAAGCACCAGCCCGATCGGGAACAAGATGCTCCCACTCCTGGAAACCCAGGCTTTCAACCGCCCTCTGAGTTGCCCATTCATTCACAAATTCGGCCCGTGTTACCACAACAAAACCGCCAAAACCAGATTAATCAATTCATCGTGACTTCATCGCAAATGAGCGCAATTGAAGAGCGAATCTTTGCCGCAGGAATGCCGGTGGCTGCATTGATGGAAAAGGTTGCCCAAGCTATTTTTAAGCGCTTGGTTGCCCTCTATCCTCGTCCCGGAGTCCAACGAGTTGGAGTTTTGGTAGGTCCGGGTCACAATGGCGGGGATGCTTTGGTGGTCGCCCGAGAGTTACATTTTTCCGGATATGATGTGCTGATTTATCGACCCCTTTCTAAAAGTAAGGAGTTGACCGAGAAGCATGGGGAATATGTGGCGAGTTTGGGGGTGGAGTTTTTTGACCAAATCGAACCCCTCCTAAATTGCGATTTGATTGTGGATGGATTATTTGGATTCGGATTAGAACGGTCAATTTCTGGAGAGATTGCTCCGGGAATTGACCGAGTAAATGAACAGTTTCAACCCGTAATTAGTATTGATTTACCCTCGGGGTTGCATACGGATACGGGAGCAGTTTTAGGAACAGCAATTCAGGCGAATCATACTTTTTGTTTGGGATTATGGAAGTTAGGACTATTTCATGATCAAGCGTTGGCTTATGTGGGGAAGGCGGAATTAATTGATTTTGATATTCCTTTGGCAGATATTCACGCAGTGTTAGGCGATCGCAATCCTATCCACCGAATTACCTCAGCGGAGGCCCTCGCCCATCTCCCCCTTCCCCGTCCACAATTGACCCACAAGTATAAGGAAGGACATCTCCTGGCAATCTGTGGTTCTCAACGCTATATGGGTGCGGCCCTATTATGCGGATTGGGCGCGAAGGCATCGGGGGTGGGAATGTTGACGATCGCCGTTCCTAAATCGCTCAAACCTTACATGAGTCAGCAATTAGCCGATGCGTTGATTGTCGGATGTCCCGAAACTGCATCCGGGGCGATCGCCCATTTGCCCGATAGTATCGACTTGAGTTCCTTTGGTGCGATCTCCTGTGGCTGTGGTTTGACCCCGGATGCAATGGCAGTAGTCCAAGCCGTCTTAGAAAGCGATCGGCCCTTGATTTTAGATGCCGATGGATTAAATGCTTTGGCGCAATTGGGGACCATTCCCACTCTCTCCCAACGAGACGCCTTTACCCTGTTGACTCCCCATCCCGGAGAATTTAAGCGTCTGTTTCCCGAGGTTGAAGGAGAAGCGGAGGATGGGGTGCGGGCTGTACGTCGGGCTTCTGAGCAAAGTGGGGCGGTGGTGATGCTCAAACAAGCCAGAACGGCGATCGGCTATCCCGATGGATCGGTTTGGATTAACCCAGAAAGCACCCCGGCATTGGCGCGAGGTGGGAGTGGAGATGTCTTAACCGGGTTATCTAGCGGATTAATTGCTCAGGCGATCGCCCGGAAAATTCCCATAGAACCCCTCGTGCAAACCGCAGTCTGGTGGCACGCCCAAGCGGCCATTTCCGCTGCCACGATTCGCACGGAATTAGGGGTAGATCCAGTGACGTTAAGCGAGTATTTACTAACGGTTTTACCCCAGTTCCTGCGATCGGGCAATTAGAAATTTTGCTCCAGTCCCTGGAGAACAACCCTAAAGTCTCAGTTGAAAATCTGGTTTCCTGGCAACTACCCCCCAAACAAAACAACACCCAAGACTTACTCGCTGAGTGATTTCCTCTTTTTTGCAATGTTCGCAGTCTACCTAACTTAAACAGTTTAGGATTATTTCTGCCGAGTCCACTATTTGAGGAAATATCAGCCCTTAGTTTGGGTGTTGTTCGGGTTTTGGTACGAGACAGATGTTAGATTAAACAGCTTGAACCTCTTTATGCTAATTTGAACTTGGCTGTTGTAATCTGCCAGGGAAGCTCTTTGTTGCTTCCATATATTTAATTTAGCACGCTTTTGAGTAATGGCAAGGGAATGATATAAAACTTTACTTAATTTACCAGAGGCTGGGTTACCTCGTAAATTGATCTGAATTCAGGGCAGAACCTCGGATGAATGCTTGTTTCCGAAGTAGATTCTGATTAGGGAGCAGCGCGATCGCCACTTCTCCTCTTCTTCAAGAGACTCCATCCGATCGCCTCCGGAGGGATTTTAAAAATTGAGTTTCCGGGCAACTGCCGGCCAAACAAAACAACACCCAAGACCGACTTGCTGAGTGATTTCCTCTCAATTTCAATGTTCGCAGGCTGCCTAACTTAAAAAGTTTAGGAGTATTGCTGCCGATTCCACGATTTGAGGAAATATCAGACTTTGGTTTGGGTGTTGTTCGGGTTTTGATACGACGAGACAGATGTTAGATTAAACAGCTTGAACCTCTTTAAGCTAATTTGAACTTGTCTGCTGTTTTCTGCCAGGGAAGCTCTTTCCGCTTCATTTATTAATGTATCATCATTTTTCGGGAATGCAAGCCTTAGAAATAAAGGTTTACATAAATCTGAGCAAAGTATCTCGAAAGTATGAATTTAAGTAAACATTTCTTTCCCACCCGGGATCACTCCTGTACAAGAGGGTTGCGGCTACCTAGTTGGAGACCTTTCTCTGGAGTATTGGTGTATCAGATGCAAGGCACAGGAAATCGGGGTTCTGCCCTAAAATTTAGGAGGACTCAGTAGGGAGTTGTCACCAACAAGGCTCCAGTTGGAGAAAACTGAGCACTCAGCCCCACTCCATTGCTCCAAACCACTCCCAACCGCAGAAATATCAAATATCAGGGGACCCACTCCAGCTATCTACTTCTCAAGAAAGATGCGCTATCCCTGGATTTTTTCCTAGAGTAAGTCTACTTATTATCAACGATCGCCCGGGTTAACTTTGAGAATGGGGATACCCGTGGCAACTTTGTTTTCAGGGTCAGACCCATTCTGACCGCTTTTATTTGGAGGTTTCACAATGTTAAATAAATTTAACAAGACATCCCTTAACAAACGCAGCCCTCTGGTTGGCGTATCTTCCCTGTTTGGAAAGGTGAACGGGGCGATCGCCCTCGGACTGATGCTCCTGGTGCTGCCTGCTTGCGACGCGGCAGATCAAACCACGACTACGACGACCACAGAACCCGGAACTGATACCACAATGACTCCGGGAACTGACCCCACAATGGCCCCAGGAACTGATACCACAATGACTCCGGGAACTGACCCCACAATGGCCCCGGGCATGGGGACCGCTGGAATGACCACGGACCTTGGAGAGGTGGCGGATAATCCTAACCAGTTTATGGGTCAAACCGTGACCCTCAATGGTGAAGTGGCAGAGGTTCTCGGACCTAATGTTTTCCGGATCCAAGAAGATGAGGCCATTGGTGGGAGTGATATTATTGTGATTACGACGGACTCCCAAATGCCGGTGATGGAAGATAGTCAAGTCCAGGTGACGGGAGAAGTTCGTCAATTGGTGATTACTGAAATTGAACGGGATTACAATAATCTAGGCTGGGATGATACGTTACGCACTGAAATCGAACGGGAATATACCGATCGCCCTGCGATCGTGGCCCAGTCAATCGCACCCATGACGACTACTCCTTAATTAGACTCAGGCGATCGCCTGCTGAGTCTCTAAATAAAAAGAGAAGAGAACCGGAGTTCTCTTCTCTTTTGTGTTGGTGGGGTTTTGGGATGGGATAGGGTTGCGATCGCCCTTTATAGGTTCCCCTTTTAATTTCTTCCGCAACATCTGCTGCTGCTTCTTAAGTTGTCGTTGCCTTGCGCTGCCGCCTTTGCCCTTGGTATTTCTCCCCTGGCTACGAGGAGACTCCCAACTTTTGAGACGTTGAGCCATTGTCTTAATCCTTCTGTGTGTAATCTTGATTAATCAAACTATTTTACCATTTTAGCTTGGCTTTCCTGGGACTTGTCAAGTCCGCCGTAGAAAAATTGGAAAATCCCTGCGTCTGGAGTTCAGGTCCAGTCTCTCTGGCAGAAAACCACAAAATAGGGGTTCTCAGCTTTTGACTGAGAACCCCTATTTTATTCTTCCGATTTTAGAGAGTGGGCGAGGCGAGAGTCGAACTCGCACGACCGAAGCCGCCACATTTTGAGTGTGGTGCGTCTACCAATTTCGCCACTCGCCCTTTTTCTCGGTTTCACTACTATAACACATTTTTCCCTTTTGCAACAAAGTTTCATAATCTTTGCTGCTGGCCCAGCGATCAATCTCTCTAGCCCTTAGTACAGGCAGAGGATGGGTGAGTTGGCCGGTTTGGGCTTCCTTGAGCAGAAGGCCGAGTTCTGTACTACTGCTCTCATCGTAAGCCCGAGCTTGGGCGAGAAAGGCATCCAAATTGAGTTGGGGAGCCAGAGTAGGAGAACCCCCGGCCAATTTCATTAGGACCGAACTCACGACTCGCGAGTCCTGAGTGGCTAATAAGGCAGCGCGATCGCAGCTAAACTCGGCGCATCTTACCCACTGCAAAATTTGACTTTGGAGAGTTTGAGCAATCAAAGCCCCCACCGTCGAAAGTTGTCCTGCCGCTAACATGATCAAATTCGCCAGGGTCAAATAAACCCCATGTTCGCATTTGAGATGCCCCAGCTCATGTCCGATCACCGCCTGGATTTCCGCCGGTGTCAGCAGTTCAATCAGCGAGGTGTGAATCACCACAAAGGGTTTTTTGCCCCGCATCGCGAAGGTATAAGCATTCGGCATCGGATGTTGACGAACATAGAGCTCCGGGGTCTCTAAATCCAAAACCTGGCAGGCTTCCTTGAGCAACTGATGCAACTCGGGCAACTGTTGCTCACTGACCAAAACGCTAGAAGCAATATTATCCAGGTAAAAAAATTGTTCGCCAATGGAACCGAGCAACTGGCGGACGATTAAGTCTAGTCCAGGGAGTTGCTTGAGGGATTGGGTTGCTTCTAGATCCAGAGGATGACGAAAGCCATCTGCTTTGAGTCCGATCAGGGTTGTTTTTGGGAAAGCCATACCAGTTTAGGGACTAAGGTCTGATGACAGAGAATTCAGAGGTTTTCATCAGAAGAAAATACTTCCGTAAACCTCTATGCCCTTTCATTTTAGTGCGGATTGAGAAGATTGGATGGCGGTTGAGTTAGCTTCGCTCTCAGGAGGAGCCGGTTCGCGCTTGATCCGAACCCCGAGCTGTTGGAGTTTGAGGTCGAGGTTTTCGTAGCCGCGATCCAGGTGCTGCAACCCTTGAATGGTGGTTTTACCCTGAGCTGCGATCGCCGCGATCGCCAAGGCTGCCGAGGCGCGAAGGTCTGTTGCCATGACCGGAGCACCGGTCAGATGGGGGACACCCCGCACGATCGCCGTATGGCCTTTGACGCGAATATCTGCTCCCATGCGATTTAACTCAGCCACATGGCGCAGGCGATTTTCAAAGACGGTTTCGCTAATCAGGCTATCGCCATTACTCACCGTTAGCAAGGCCATAAATTGAGCCTGCATATCCGTGGGAAATCCCGGATAGGGCAAGGTTTCGATATCCGTGGCCTGAATGATATCCGGTCCAATCACCCGGAGGCGATCGGGGCCTTCAGCAATGATTTGAGCGCCGGTTTGCTTTAGTTTGGAAATTACCGGAGTCAGATGGTCACTGATCACGGGATAGAGACTGATATCCGAGCGAGAAATTGCGCCAGCGACTAAGAAGGTTCCGGCTTCAATGCGATCGGGAATGATGGGATAGTCAGCCGTATGCAGCCGGGGAACCCCTTCAATGACAATGGTTTTGGTCCCCGCACCGCGAATTTTTGCGCCTAGAGCGTTACAGAAGTTAGCCAAATCGATGACTTCTGGTTCTTGGGCGACATTATCCAGGATGGTTTCTCCATCAGCGAGGGTAGCCGCCATCATCAGGGTTTCGGTGGCACCGACGCTGGGATAGTCGAGATAAAATTTAGCGCCTTTTAAGCGGCGATCGCGTCCAGGAACGGACGCATGAACCATACCATGCTCGATATAGACATTAGCACCGAGGGCTTGCAGGCCCCGAACGTGGATATCTACAGGTCTAGCCCCGATCGCACAGCCCCCGGGAAGGGGAACATGGGCTTCTCCCAATCGAGCCAGTATCGGTCCAATGGCAAAGAAACTCGCCCGCAGTTGGCTGACTAATTCATAAGGGGCTTCCGAAGTCGTGATATCCCGAGCGTTGATATCCAGGACATCGCCGTTCCATTGCAGATCGACGCCGAGGGCCGAAAGCACTTGACCCATGCGAATGGCATCGACCAGGGATGGCACGTTCCGTAACCGACAGGGTTCCGGACAGAGCAGGGACCCGGCCATGATGACTAATGCGGCATTTTTGGCCCCGCTGATTTTGACTTCTCCTTGCAGGGGATGGCCTCCCCAAATGTGCAGGACCGAGGGATCAGCTTCGTGAGAGTTGGTGATGTTGAGCGAACCGAGAGAGGCAGTAATAGGTCTATCCTCCAGAATCAGTGGATGTGGTACACCTTTCGATTTGGTTTTGATTCTACCGGAAATATTTTAGATGTCCAGATTTATACCTAAAAAAATCTATTCCGGTAACCCCTGATACCAATAGAATCTTACCGTCAGCTAGTTTGTGTCCCGTGATGCGGATTTCACGGCGAGGACCTCCTCACGGTCCGCATCATTTGGGAAAACTATTCTAGCGGGTGTCTACTGGTGTACCTTAACTGGACATTCCTCAAAAGTGTAGTAGGTAGATGACGTAATTGGGAAAAAACTTTTTTAAATTGACCCCTTGACATCTAGGAGGAACTGAGGCACTATGGTAAATCGCAGTGCAAAACTGCTTTTTCGCGGAACTGGCGGAATTGGTAGACGCGCTAGATTCAGGTTCTAGTGTCCGCAAGGACTTCCGGGTTCAAGTCCCGGGTTCCGCATCTACACTCCATTTAATACCCCAATGTTGACGAGCCTTCAGAATCCTCTGGTCAAGCAGATGCGGAAGTTGCACGCGGCAAAGGAACGCGATCGCCAGCAACTGTTTTTGTTGGAAGGGACGCATCTACTGGAGGAAGCCTGTGGGGTGAATTATCCCCTAGAGGTGGTCTGTTTTACCCCGGAGTGGCAAGGGCGGTATCCTGAATTATGGGAAACCGTGACCCAGCGATCGCCCCGGTGTGAACTCGTCAATGAAGCAGTCCTCAAAGCAATGGCGACTACAGTCCAACCCGATGGGGTCGTGGCAGTCGCCAAACGGCGCGAGTCGGCGGTCCCCTCGATTCCCCAATCCGGGTTGACCCTCGCCTTGGAAACCCTCCAAGACCCCGGCAATCTTGGCACCCTGATTAGAACGGCTGCTGCCACCGGAACTCAAGGCATTTGGCTGAGTGCTGATAGTGTGGATGCAGCCTCTCCAAAAGTGTTACGCGCCTCTGCGGGACAGTGGTTTCGCTTGCCGGTTTCCGTCAGTGCGGATTTGAAGAGTGATGTCATCCGCGCACAACAACAAGGGGTGCAGGTCATTTCTACCACCGCCGATGCACCCCTAACTTACTGGGAAATTGATTATCAGCAACCCACTTTAGTCTTACTCGGCAATGAAGGCGCAGGATTATCTGCCGACTTACTCTCCACCGCCGATTATCAAGTTCGGATCCCGTTGCAGTCTGGGGTCGAATCTTTAAATGTGGCGATCGCCGCCGCTTTGATTTTATATGAAGCCCTCCGTCAAACCAGCCATTCGTCCCCGGTTTCTTAAACTGAGGCGATCGGACTCAACACCCTAAATTGATGAATCTTCAGTGGCGGGTTTGTGCAATTCCTTAAAAAATTCATCAATATCAGCCACTGCCTCTTCCAGATCATGGATAGTAAAAGTTGCCTTCTCTTCTTGTGCAGTCTTAATCGCTTGCCGTTCAGCTTCCCGAGCAGATGCAGCCTTCTGGTCCTCAACCAATTGCAAACGCTCTTGCAATGCATTTAGAGAATCTAAGAATGCCTTCTCCGCTGCCTCCCGGTCTTCGTGCTGATGGTTACTCATAACAAATTGACTCCCAATTGAATATGCACCACCCCGATTACCTCCGATTCCGGAGACGGGGACGAGTACCAATACTATGCCCTCGGTCGTACAGTGCAGATGCATCCCTAAATTCCTAGGGCATCGGTACAGTCGTAGAGAACAAAAGACAAGAAACCAGGCTTTTGGCCTCGATTTGTTGCTCTAATGTAGAGAGTTTGTAAAAAAACCCTTGTTTTAACCTCTACTGTACCGGCGCTCTTTTAGAGTGGGGCGGAGGGTTTTACTCCACTGTGGCAATGTTGCCAAAGCTGCGATCTCCCACCCAATCTAATGGTCTAATCTGGGTCCGATTCCGTTCCCGGAATAAAGCTGAGTTTATCCCCTTTGGAGAAAACTGGCTATTTTGCGATCGCCATCACGCTACAGGCAGCAGTTAGGCCGGATGGGGTGGGCAAGGCCAAACATTCCGGGGGTGAGAACCACCGCCTACCCTCGATGACAGCAGTTGGTTCAGGTGGAGTACAAGTTGGCAACCCATTCCCCATACCCGTTATAAGGAAGGGTTGGCTGACGTTTCCAAGATAAAGCTGGTCCGGTATCAACAATCCGTTCCGTGGCCTGGGACCAGCGCGGATGAGGCTTAGTTGGGTTGACATTCGCCTCAAAATCGTACTCGCTCGGCACTAAAGTATTCCAATAAGTCGCCGGTTGTTCGGCTAAAAATTCGATTTTAACAATAGATTTAGCTCCCTTAAACCCGTATTTCCACGGGATTACCATCCGCAGGGGTGCTCCATGTTGTTTGGGAAGGGTCCGACCGTAAATTCCTGTAGCAAAAAAGGCCAGTTCGTTGGCCATTTCTTCAATGCGTAAACTTTCGGTGTAAGGCCAAGGTAAGGTTCCTAAATGAAACCCGGGTCCCGGTGTGATTTCTGGATCATAAAATGAGGTAAATCGCACAAATTTAGCTGCGCTGGTGGGTTCCACAGCTTCGATGAAGCGTTTCATCGGGAATCCAATCCAGGGAACAACCATTGCCCAAGCTTCTACACATCGCAAGCGATAGATGCGTTCTTCTAGGGGAAATTGGGTTTGAATTTCGTCAATATCATAAATGCGGGGATTTTTGACCAGTCCACCGACTTCAATTTTCCAGTTTTCGGTGGGCAAACTTTGGGCAGATTTCCAAATTGATTTAGTCCCGCCAAATTCATAAAAATTATTGTAACGAGAGGCAAAGGATTGTTCCGTTATGGGCCGATCGCCTTCTATAAAGTTGGGGTTGCGCGGGATATTGGCTAAGGGAGTGGTATTTTGGATGAGTTCGCTCAGGGAATCGGAGTTGGTTTCACTTTTACAGCCACCCATCGGGAGAACGGTCGCCCCGATACCAGCGGCGATGGCTGTCTTCAAAAAGCGCCGACGGGACAAAAAGGCTGTTTCTGGAGTGGTTTGGTGTTCGGGAATTTCCCACGATTTGAGGATGCGGATGAGAACCATGATTGATAAAATTGGCAGTCGCCTTAAGTGTTTTTGAATGGAATCATCAAGAAAACATAGAAAAATTATAGAGTAAACTTAGCAGCCACTGGAGGGGCAATTCATGAATTGTCCCTCCAGTGGCGAGCAATGGTGAAAGTTTAGGGCGATCGCAAGTCGGTGATTTATCCGATTAAATTAATCCCTAAATCTTCTGGACTGACCAATTGGACAGAATTTAGCAAGTTAAACTGAGAAATATCCACATTCATTACCACGCCCAAAACTCGGTTATTAGAATCAATGATAGCCGTATCTCCAATACCATCCCCATTGACATCTAATGCACCAAGGGTAATTTGAGCGATATCGGTAACGTTGACTAATTTAATGAGATCACCTTCTGCAGCATTAAAATCTAAAATGCGATCGGCAGTGGCAGCATTTTGACCCGAAACATCACCCCGCAGGATAAAATCATCAGCATCAGCACCGCCCGAGAGAAAATCGGAACCGATATCTCCAATCAGAACATCTCGGCCCGCATCTCCATATAACATATCATTCCCTTGACCGCCTCGGACCAAGTCATCTCCCGCGCCGCCTTGGACGGTATCATCTCCTAAATTGCCATTGAGGACATCATTTCCAGGTCCTCCATCAAGCATATCCTTTTCTCTGCCACCTCGGAGAAAATCATCGCCCTCGCCTCCAATTAGCGTGTCATTTCCTTGGTTTCCATTGGCGATATCCGAACCACTACTGCCCAGAATGCGATCGTCCCCGTCCAGGGCGCGTAATCCTCCCTGCCAATTAATATCGTCTAAAGCCATTTCGATTAAGTTACTGGCTGAATCAGCGTCAATAAATCGCCCGAGTTGACTCCCCTGAGATGCTAAATTAATTAATTGAGAAAATCCGGTTCGTAACGCTCCATTTTGAATAAAGTTGGTATTGACAAAATCGGTGATTTGTGATGGTGAAATTCGTGAGGTAATTTCTGTGCTATTGACAAAGTTTTGAATTTGTCCTAGAGCGGAATTAATCAATTGAGTGGGATTGATGTCGGTGGGATTGGATTCAACTAACTGAGTAACTCGATTGAGGAGTTCAGAACCGACTTGATTGATGTCAATATTGTTCACTAGCCGAGAGAATACTGAGCTGAGAACAAAGCCAGTAGGCCCTAGAGTGATAAATTTAGCCGTTTGGATGGCAATATCTCGGGCCGCCTGATTTTCTTGCTCATTATCTTCTCCGACTCCCGGTAGAAAATCTAAAAATCCGTTAGGAATAACGTTGTTCAAGAAATCCATTGCTATTCTCCTTGAATGGGGGGATTAAATCTATAGTATAGAACATTTTTAAAAGCAGACATCGGGACGATTTTACCTAGGTCGTCAATTTTTTACTCGGAAGATTCAGTCATTCTAGGCGATCGCCATCAATCAGTACCTCCCTTCCCTTATTTTACCTCCCCCTATTGAGCTGGTTTAACAAAACTAGAACTAAGACGACATCAGAAAGGGGGTGTTGGTTTTCGGTTTCAATCCCCCTTTTTTTACTCTGGATAAAGTCTACTTACAGAATTGGACAACCTCCATCCCGGGGTTCGTTTCAGGGTTTTAGCGGACTGAGTTGACCAAAAGTCTCTCAACGGGAGTGCGATCGCCAACCTTCATCATTTTAATTCCTCCCGTCGGGGATAAAGTAACACCTCGGCGCTGGGGTTTGACTAAACTCCCTTCTCCCAATTTTAAATCATAGCCCGATAAGACTGTGGCTAACACTAACTTCATTTCATAAGCCGCTAATGCTGCTCCAATGCAGCGACGTTTACCTCCACCGAAAGGCATAAATTCGTAGGGAGAAAATTGCCGTTGTAAGAACCGTTCCGGCTTAAATTGATAGGAATTGGTATATAAATCTTCCCGATGGTGGAGTAGATAAATACAGCCGACTAAATCAGTTCCGGCTTTGAGCGAGTATCCTAATAAGTCCATCGGTTCTTCGACTCGCCGGGGAAAGGTTAACATACCCACAGGATAAAGTCGGAGAACTTCATTACAGACTGCGGTCAAATAAGGTAGGCTAAAAATATCCATCGGTGCGGGATTATCCCCGAGAGTAGCAATTTCCTCACGGAGACGATTTTCTACCTCGGGAAGAGCATGAACCCAATATAAAGCCCAGGACATGGCACTGGCAGTTGTTTCGTACCCAGCAAACAGTAAGGTCAGCAATTCATCCCGTAATTCTTTATCGGTCATGGCTTCACCTTCCGCATCCCGCGCTGACATTAACAGGGAGAGAATATCGAGGCGATCGCTAATATCCTGTTGACGGCGAGTAGAAATTTCTGCATAGAGTAATTTATCAATTTTTTCTCGAATTCTGAGAAAATATCCCCAAGGACTCCAAGGGCCTAAATCCACTTGTAACTGCTTAAAAAACAGGAGGGCCGAAGCAGCCGGAGTGTTAAAAACCTCTAGCATTAAAGTCATCAGATGTTTTAATTCCTGATAATTTTGCTTCGTTAAATCTAACCCAAAGACAGTTTGTAACATGACTTGGGATGAAATTTGAGCCATCACCGCACGGGCGATAAAAGGCTGAGAGGTTGGCACTTGTCTCATGACCGTTTCAGTAATTTCTCGAATCATTTTGCCATAAGATTTCATGCGATCGCCATGAAACGGAGGCATCAATAATTGGCGCTGACGACGGTGGCGATCGCCCTCTAACATAATCACCGAATACTCTCCCAGCAAAGGTTCCACAATTTCATTCACCTTTCCAGGGACACTCAATTGCTTGTTATCGTGGGTTAAAATGTATTGAATGGCTTGGGGATGAGAGACGAAAACAAGGGTATTGCCAAACCCGACAACCTCGGCTTGAAATAGGTCGGGATATTGTCGAACATGGCTTTCCATATATCCCACAGGATTCAGGATCCACTGTAATTTTTGCAACAAACGGGGGGTCCCTAAATGAGGTAGTGTCATTGATCTTGTGAAGGAGTAGTTTTATCAATTTTAAGAGATTTTCTGAAAAATGAACCCGAATGGCTGACTTAACTGATAAGAAGCGGTGCAAGGATCATATTTTTACCCCCTGGGAGAAACCCTTATGAAAGACAATCAACAACGACCTGTTATCAAGGCGATCGCCTACTCCCCCTTAGAAATCGTCCTGGAAATTACCGCCTTGATGGGTGTCGTTGCCAGTCTGGCGATCGGCTTCTACTATTGGCATCGCCTCCCCCCTTCAATTCCCCTCCACTTTGGTATCACAGGCAAACCCGACTTATGGGGACCTAAACTAACTTTCTGGTTAATTCCCAGCATCGGATTCATCAGTTATCTAGCCATGACAATTACTAATTTCTTTCCCAATACCTTTAATTATCCAGTCCCCATCACCCCAGAAAACTTACCAACTCAATATAAAATCGCTCGTCAGGTTTTGCTGTGGATGAAAGCAGAAGTTATGGGAATTCTCCTCTGGATTGAATGGGGAATGATTCAAGTGGCCTTGAAACAATCCACTCATTTATCAATTTTTTATCTGCTGGGCTTTTTAGCTTTGTTATTTTTAACGATTGGGTTTTATTTAAGGAAATCTTATTGCGATCGGTAGGAGTGTCAAGATAGAAAGTTGAGGCCAGCTTCCTGTTGCCAGTCAATTTTTCTAACCGGCAACTGCTCTCCTAAGCCGGGTCCGCCTCAGAGAGAAGCCTCCAGTCGAGCCTCTCCACTACTTATGGGATTGACATAAAAATCAACCCTTGATATAGTGTAAATAAATACCACAGAGACTAGGAGGGGCAATGACAACTAGCTACCTCGAACCACAACTGATGCCTGATGAACTGACACTCAGACTGATTGCCAGTGGTGTCATTCAATTATCGGAGACCGTTAAAAACGGCCAATCCCTGACACTTCCTTACCCCCGAACACTGCAACGGGGTTTAGATCGACTGGTTTTAAAATGCTTGAATCAGTGTCAGCCACCGCCACAGGGTGTACCCGAGTTGCTGGACTGGTGTCGCCGTCCTCTGTCCGAGTGGCCCTTGCAACTGCCCGACGATGCAGGAATCGCAGACACCCTACTGGATGGTCAAATACCGACGAGTATTTGCGAGGAATGGGCGATCGCGAGTCCAGATATCGAAGCCGAACTCACCCAGCAGCAGTTACTCCTTAATGTAATGCAGGTTTGCAGTTCGGTTAACGCTCCCAAAGCCTATGTTGCGTTCAGATATCTGCTAATCGATAAGCCCGTACTCACTGAAGTTGAGTTACTTCAGCGTTGTATCGACCCGGTATTAGAACCGCTTGCAGAACAGATTCATACGGCTTACGAACAAGCACCGGATTCTTGTGCAGTAGAAGGTTATTTTCACTGCTGTGCTAACTGTGACAACTTAATGCTCCGCACCGATAAAGGCGATCTAATTTGTGTCGAGGAACGCTGCCGCAGGAAAGGGACTGCCAAAAGCGATCGCCCCTTACCCCAAAAACAGAGAGTGTTATGGCTCAAGCGAGGATTGCGGCGATTCGTTGCTGCACCAGGTCGTGCGGAATTAAGGTTAGCCGAGAAACTGGAAAAATTAAGTTTGACCGTTGAACTCTGGCCGAATTTTGACAAATACGATCTGCGAATTGAGTTTCCGGATCGAGAAGCTTGGGCGATCGATGTCAAAGATTGGGCCAATCCATTTTTACTAGCTCAGAAAGTGAAGCAGCAAAGTCCAATGATTCCCAGCCAACCCTCTTGGAATAAAGCTTATTTTGTCTTCCCCGATGATCGCAAAGTTCAACGTACCGATTATTTACGCGCTTTTCTTAATCATTGTCCACTCCCCAAACATATTAAGGCAAAGTTTGAAACTGAATTTATCACAGATGTTAAAAATAAGCTGCGGAGGTGCAAGTAAATGCGGAATACAAGTTCTTGGCGACAGAAGCTGACTCCTTTGCTTCGCAAAGACTGGCCTCAAAGTGTAACAGGTTTAAATATCCCCACATTTTGTGACATTGAACTGGGGCTTTATTTATTGTCCGAACTTGCACCACAATCACCAGCACGGGCTTTGTGGGTGTTGCTGACTGGCTATCCCTTTCCAGGAGAAGAAGTACAACACTGGAACGATGAACACCATCGAATGGTGGGAAACGCACGGCACATTTTAAGCCAGTTTAGAAGCGAATACAAGTGGGAGCAAGCTTTGAAGCGCTATCGTCAAATAGACGAGCGACTGCGAGGCTACCAGATAGATGAAAAATTAGAGACCTTTTCCCGGCAAGAAGTCAGCATTTGTTCTAACCGCCAGGAAATCTACGCCAAAGCCCTCAAACACCCACTACCCCACAGTACAGAGTCTGTCAAATGGACAACTGTTGGCACTTATGAGTGTTCCGATGGCAAATATCGCGTCACGGTTCCGATTCCAAATCATTTAATATTCCCACCACCTTCAGGTCACAATTTGGTAGGAAAAACAAAAAAAAAGCCGTTAATCGTTCCTTGGAGCGAACTGATAGAAACAGCAGGTTGGATGGACAAACAATCATCCGGGAAGTGGGAACAGCGTCTTTCCCGAGTCCGTTTAGACTTGTTTGGTTCTGATGGTAAGCTTGCCCGTGCTGACACCTTGACGTTAGATGGGTTAATGCACCTAATCGGCATGGTATCTTCGGGTAAATCAACCTTAATGGATATCTTGGCAGTTTGGGCAGCACGTAAGGGACTTCATGTGACAATTGTTGTCGGAGATGTGATTGGGGCGCTTAATCGGGCTAGACTATTTGCTCAGTTCGATATTCCCGTCGCTCCCATCCTGGGTGCATCCAATCGGATCCGTCATACGAACCGCCTGCACCGCACACTGACTGCGGAAGAACCTCTCGCTCAGTTAGCGCAAGAACATATCGGTTTCCGGTGGCTGAGTACCGCCTGTCCGGTCAGCGAACTGCGTCGAGATGTCAGTAAACCTTTTCAAATGGGTAAGCAGCCTTGTCTGACACTGTTTCCGGCCACTAATTCAGAGCCAGAAGAAGGTGAAACAGAACAACCCAAACCCTACGCCTGTGCGCTATATAGTGCCTGTCCCTTTCATCAGGCACAGCGAGACTTGGTAGAGGCAAAAATTTGGATTGCCACACCTGCGAGCTTGGTGTACACTCGCGTTGCCAAACAACTCAACCCCCAACAGATTCGGTTTTTCGAGTTGGTGTATCGTCACAGTGATCTAGTGATTGTGGATGAAGCGGACCAAGTTCAGGTCCAACTCGATACTCTATTCAGTCCTTCTCAGAAATTATCTGGGATTGGAGGAGATGGCTGGCTCTCTCAAGTCCAGCAACCTGTGGTGCAGCAACTGAATCAACACGGACATCGCCAACTTGCCGATCCGGAAATTGAACGCTGGGACAAAGCCCATGATGTAGTTCAGACGATGAGAAGTCGCTTGTATGGGTTAGTCCAAAGCCAACAAAAAGCGTTAAACCAATGGATCGAGAAGGGTGACTATTTTACCGATTGGCTGATTTTGGACAAGTTAGCGATCGCGCTAAGTGGTGCATCGGCAACAACTCGCGATGAGCATCCGGGCTATCGCCGACTGCGGCAATTATTTGATGAATATTTGGATGACCCCCTTGGAGATCGCACTAACCACCCACTCTCGCAATTAACCAGCAAGTATCCTTTAACGAACAATGAAGAGGCGATTCGAGAGCAACTTGGGGAATGGATCGAGCGGCACAAAGAGCCTAACGTTATCCTGACGGAGCAACAATTAAAAGATGCGGTTTTCCAACTGGAATTTGCCATGTTAGTGGCGGTGCTCTCAGACCGACTCAATCAAATATTGCGCGATTGGAAGCAAGTTGAGGAGCCATTCCAACTGGCTGGTCAAAGTTCGATGTTGTTTCAGAGTCCACCGAGGGACTATGAAGCGATCGTTCCTGCTTCTGCAATGGGAAATGTGCTGGCATTTCAATACGTGCGATCGAGCAATAACGGGTCCGGAGATTTACGCTTTTTCAAGTGTACAGGCGTCGGACGCTGGCTGTTGCTGCACCTCCACGATGCCTTTGCCAGTGATGGGATTGTTGGGCCTGATGTTTTGTTGCTTTCTGGGACAAGTTGGGCGGGTACAGCACCCGGGTATCACGTTCAAGTCCCTGTAGCAGGAGTGCTGCGATCGCCAGAAGAAGAATTACAGGCGATCGCCACCAGTTCCTTTGAATTCAGCCCATTCTATGACAATGAAGGAAATCCGATTACTGTATCCGGTGCTACGGGTGAGGGGAGGATTCAAGCTCTAAAAGAACTGCTCAATAAACTTGCCAAACCAGGGGGTTTAGGGGGTCCAAGTGTGCTAGAAGTTGAGCGAAAGCAACTCCCTGAAGGACGACAAAGAATTCTACTCCTCGTGGGAAGTTATGAACAAGCCAAACGGGTACACGAACACCTGGATACTCTTCGTCCAGACTGGCGAGGGCAAATCCTTCACTTGATGCGGGATGATGATGAATTTGGCACTCAGTGGAATTCTGATGAAAAGGGAATTCAGCGGGGCCTAGTTCATGAATTTGCCAAGACGGAAGCGTGGATTTTGATTGCGCCATTGATGGCGATAGAACGGGGACACAATATTCTCAACCAAGAGGATAAGGCTGCGATCGGCGCGGCATATTTTTTAGTTCGCCCTCATCCCCGTCCCGATGATATCAGTTATGCGATTCATTCCATTAATCGCTGGGCAGTAGAGCGCTATTCGGATACTGCATGGTTGTCAAAAAATTGTCCAGAGGGTGTCCTTAATCTTGAAAATATTGGTCATGCTTTCCGACATGAGGCATATCGACGCTGGCTTTATCTTCTCCGCCTGCCCATGATTTACAGTACCCTGCCCGATACCGAACGAGAAGCTGTAACCTGGAATCAACTCGTATCGATTTGGCAAGTTATCGGGCGTTTGATACGGGGTGGCGCTCCTGCTCGTGTATTCTTCTGCGATGCGGCTTTTGCGCGTCGTACCGCCTTCCAAGACGAACGACTTGACGAGCCATTGAGCAGTCTTTTAGTCAGTATCAAACAAGTTTTACGCCCTTATTTTAGTCCCGATTCAGGGATAAAACCCCAAGAGCGAGAACTGGTTCAGGCACTTTATGGGCCATTTTATCAAGCCATTGAAAACATAGGAGGCATCGCTGATGAGTTATGACCAATTACGCACCCTCTCGTTCCGGCTGGCGGAGGGACAAAAATCCGACTTCCATTCTTTTTACCTTCTCAACTTTCCGGAATCCTGGAAGCATGAGCTAAAAAAATTACAGGGTGAGCTAAAAAATCGCCCACCTGATAAAGTTAACTTGCCGATCACTTCGTTGAATAAAGCAATGCGGGCGCTAGTACCCGATCTCATTTATATTGAAAAAAATTCAGGCAAATTAGAAGTACAACGTTGGCTTTACAGTTCACGGGCGATCGACCCAACGGCTTTATATTTAATTATCCATGCTTGGGTCAAAACGGAATTTGCCAAAGCGTCAGATTCTCGACTCCAACAAATCCTTTCTCAAATGCGAGTTGAGGATTTATCCTGGGAACAGACCACCTTGGATATCACACAATGGACAACTGCACCCAACGGCACCGCCCAACCGGGAAATCAGGATAGTTTTATCTTGCTCCCTCATGTTTTGGCAGCCAAATTAAGCCAAGATGATGTAGTCATTGAATTTGAGTCAGAACCCCTGCGTTTTCGCCGCGCACCTTTATCAATTGGCAGCCAAGGAGCGGAACTGGTTTCTTGGAAACCTTTGGAGTATAAAGGTTGTTACTGGTCGGTTGTAATCACTTTCACGATTCAAACCGTTCCCTTTCAGAATTTTCCTGTCCTCCATTGCGATCTAAGTTTGCGGCGCTGGGTTAGTCTGCAAAAGAGTTATATTCCTGGTGGCAAAGAAACCAGTGTTTATTTACTGACTGAAGTGCCTTGGATTGATGGGCTACCCTATTCCAATAGCTTTCAGGTTGCTCCCATTGGATGGAAGCGGGTGTCTGCATCTAAGCGACAGGAGGCCGACTGCTCTAAGCAATTAATCTGGGGTAGTCAGTTAGCGACGTTACTTGACAAGCTTAATCCTCAACATCGATTTCCTGACCCTGCTAAAATACTGGCGGATCCAGTTTCAGCCCTTAATTTTAGTGGGAGTCCAAGTGCCGCAGTAACGTATCGAAATGATATTAAACCAGAGCATCGAGTCAATCCAGGCTTAAATCCAGGACACCGTCGTTTGGTTGCAGAACAAATTGCACAACTTTTGGGTCCACAGTGGGAATTTGTACAGGCTCCTGAACGGGTTAAATTTAGCTGTAAAGCCCCAAAAATTCCCATTCTGCCAAAACCGACACAAGATGATAGTGAAATTGCAGAGACTAAGCTAGAAACCCTGACAAAAACTCAATCTCTCTACCGCCAAGCTCTTAAGAATACACTAGGCGATCGCCTGACGGTAGAAATCTGGTATCAAGAGGAAGCAACACACAACACTTTGCTCCAAGGAATTCGCTACTGTCTGGGAATTCCCGATTCAGTATCGTTTCCCTACCAATTCCCAGAATCAGGATTTGTTTTGAATCTATGTTCGCAGCGTTTGGGTTCCCTTGGCGATCGCTTGGAGCTTGATCATCAGATCAAAAAGCAAACAGAGCAACTGCGAAAAGCAATTATTAAGCGGGGAGAAGAAGTTGGAAACAAGGTTTCACCAGCATCTGAAATAACGGGGGCATTTATTGAAATCAGACCGAAAGACAGATTTCAGAATCGCAATGAAGATCCCAAACAAGCTTTGCGTCGGGGATTCGCTCTAGTCAATCGTCTGACACAATTTATCAGCACCGAAAATCCTAATTTATCTCAGAGTGTTATTACTGCATTTCTTGATTTACTGCGTCAGCTTGGAGTACAGATCGAGCCGCTCACCGTAGAGATAAGCATTAAAAAACCTAAAGAGCAATCTAGGAAAGAATTCACTGCCCACTCCAAAAATAATCTTATACCGGAAACCATCAATTATGTTGGTGTGTGGTTAATTAAACATAACTCTCCAACCAGCGCAGATAGTAGTATTCAGCGAGTGCCAGTCATGATTCACATGGCATCAAACACGAATGAAATTCAAGTAAAAGCTCCTGGTTTTGATGGATGGTTGCTCTATAGAGATGCTCTCCAACAAATTGCCCGAGGAGAAAAAGTGTTTGGTATTGCTCGACTAGAACAGGCAGTTCCGTTCATCGAGCAGACGCTCAAATGTGATATTTTACCTCTAGGAGATACCCTTTTACTCTGTCATGCACAGAACCTTAGAAGTGGCTGGAAATGGCTTCAAAATGGTAAAATAACACAGGATATGGTGGCATTTGGTATCCAGAAACCCTTGCCCATTCAACGATTTAAGGGACTTCGTATCGTGCGATTGCGGGATAGCCAAGCCCACGAAACCCCAGAATGGTTCGTTGCCAAGGAGAATCAAGAAGCAGGCTTTACAAAAGGTTTATTTGTAATGGGTGAACGACTTTTCGCTAGTACCTACAATACCCCTAAACAGTTTCCGTTCAATCGGAACGTCTTTAAGCCGAGTACCTATTACTGGAATCCGGGTTTATTGGAGCTGACGGTTGCCTGCATTCAGCCGGATGATGAGGCATTCGCTTGGGCAGCACTGACTCATCAACTGCGGCATCTTGCCCTCCAATTTGATGAACCTCTCAAACTCCCGTTACCGCTTCATTTGGCAATGAAAATAGAAGAGTATGTAACGTTGATTGATGTCGAGGATGAAGAATAAAGTCTAAGTTTTGGGAAAAGTAGCGGCGATCGCTTTCCTCAAATAAGCGCTCAACAGAGTGATGAGAAAGCGATCGCTTCCTGATCTCGCCCTATGTTTGCTCTTTCTTTCACTCTTCTTCATATTGGCAGTAGGGGTGCGATCGCTTCTAACAATTCCGGAATATCCCTTTGAATTGCTTCCCACACTTCCTCTAACTTCACGATATCGTATTGATGCGTCACTTTATCCCTCATCCCTGCAATTTCCGGGTGCTGACTGCGAAATTCCATTGAAATTCGTTTGACCGCTTCCCCGATTATCGTCAGATACTACAAAACAGCGGCTTGGGTTTTAATATCCCGATTAAATTCATCTTGACTCAGGCTTTGGGTGAATTCTAAAATTAATCCAGAAAATCTAGCAATATCTAAAAGTGATGCCTTATCCCGCAACATAAAAAACCTCCGCAGTTCCTAAAATTTCTTTGCGTCGAATCCAGTTCGGGCTTTGGGCGATCGCCTCTTTATCCACACAGTCTACTTCTCGGCCAAAAATGGTTTCTAATTCTTGCTCCATGCGGACAGAATCCAGCAAACTCCAATGAGCATCCGGTGCAAAAGTAACCAGGACATCAATATCGGTATCCGGTCGAAAATCATCCCGTAAGACTGAACCAAACAAGGCAAATTCAGTAATTTTCCACTGTTGACAAAATGCCTCTATTTTCTCTCTCGGGAGTTCAACTTGAGTTTTGACCATATTTCCTCCTTTATTCTTGATTCTGCAATTGCGCTTTCACCCAAGTTCTAAATGCTCGCAATGCTACCATTTCTCCCATGCTGGGGCTTTTCTGAATAAATTCTGGAATCACCGTCGTAACGGAAATCGGTGAGAAGGTGGGACTGAAATCCCGCTGCACATATTCCTCACCCTGCAACTCAAAGATTTCTAAACCTCTGCGCCGGTATCGCCAAATTTCGGGAATTTTTAAGGATTGATAAATGGGGAATTTATTGAGAGACCCACTGGTAATATCTACCTCAACAACTAAATCTGGAGGCGGGTTTACACTCAGGTCAATTTTGAGTTTACTTCTCACCCGAGGTTCATTCTGAATGTAATAGCATTGATCGGGTTCTAATCCTCTTTGAATATCTTCTTTTTTTAAGGTGGTAGAGCCTAACTGCCTTAAATTGAGGCCGAGTTCATCGGCTAAAATCACAATAAAATTGTGAATCGAGATACTATACCCTTCATGTTCTTCTGATGGAGCCATAATTTCTAACGTTCCTTGATCATAGGCAACCCTCACCCCACCCCTATCTTGTAAGTCCAATAAGAGTGCTTCGTAGGTTTGCCAACGGATATTGGGTAAAATAAGGATGGAGTTCTCCTCTGTAGCGCCTAATTCTGGGGCTGTTGTCTGGGGTTCTCCGGTGGGGTTTGGTGAAATTCTTACCATTCTTTTTCCTCCAGATATTCGGGTTAGACCTGAATCGACTATTCTAATTATTATGAGTCTTAGAATTTATGGTAATCGGTTACTGAAAACTTTACCCGGTGAGCAAACTCGACCGACTGCGGCACGGGTGCGGGAAGCGGTGTTTAATGTTTGGCAAGGAAGTATTGCTGGATGTCGGTGGTTGGATTTGTGTGCCGGTGCGGCTACGATGAGTGCAGAGGCGTTATGTCGAGGTGCTGTAGAAGTTGTGGCGATGGAACAGTCCCCTCGTGCGCTGGCGATTATTCGGGAAAATTTGCAACGGGTGAAGCAGGCGGATCAAGCGGTGGAAATTCTGCGCGGTGATGTGATGGCGCGGTTAAAGGGTTTGCAGGGTCGCCAATTTGACCGGATGTATTTCGATCCGCCTTATGCCAGCAGTCTCTATCAACCTGTGTTGGCAGCGATCGCCGATTATCAACTCCTGGCACCCGATGGGGAAATTGCGGTGGAACATCGCAGCGATCGCCTCGCCATCGACCCCATTCCCACTCTGGAAATCCTGCGGGAACGGGGCTACAGCAATACCACGGTGACGTTCCTCGGGTTATCCGATGAGTCATCAAATTAAAACAGCGATCGCCTCTGGCGGGTTCAGGACCCAAAAGCGGCGATCGCTGTTGTTTTAGTCAGGAATTCGTGATGGATTTACAAACCCAAATCGTTCCCGCGCTTGTACTGCTGGTAAGCGGCGAAAAACAAACCAGCTAGAGTCACCACAATCAAACCCAACACGATGCCAGACAGTAACGGTTCAACCACGTCGATAAATCTCCTTTGCAACTAGGGTTATATTTTAATATGTAAAGGTTTCTTGCAATTCTTTCATCTAAAGACAGTCGCCCACAATGGCAGCATTGGCATTTTCTGAGGCAGGGATCTCCGGATGCGCGGATTTCCTCGTCTCCCGATGGTTTCCCAGAAATTGCCGTAGAATGCCCATTCTGATCGCAAATGTTAAGCTATGTTATAAAATCATACAATATTTGTACATCCCTTGAAAACGACCTTACCCTTGACTAACGATCTCGCCAAACCTGAAGCAGCAGAACCTTGTCCCGTCACAAGTGGGGCGATCGCCTTTGGTGCGCGTAGCACAGTCATTGTCTTTATTCTGGTGGGTATTGTCCTCGGGATTATTCTCGCCCTACAATTACAAGTTTCGGATCCGTATGTGAAAACCGTCCTAACCCTGGATGGAGACTCGCTGCGGGGTCATGCCATTTTCCAAATGAACTGTGCCGGTTGTCATGGCATCCAGAATGGACGGCAGGTAGGACCCAGTTTAACTGCCGTTTCTCAACGGAAATCCCCTGTTGGTATTATTAATCAGGTAACGGGAGGCAAAACGCCGCCAATGCCTCAATTTCAACCCAACCCGCAAGATATGGCGGATTTGTTGAAATATGTTCAAAGTCTTTGAATGGAAAAACCCCCGAAGGGTTAAATTTTCGGGGGTTTTGAGTTATGTTCGCTCAAACTGTTGGGCGTAAAATTTGGCATATTGTCCCTCTCGTTCCAACAGTTCTTGATGGGTTCCGGATTCAATAATTTGGCCTTTTTCCATCACTAAAATGCGATCGGCACGACGCACGGTGCCGAGACGGTGAGCGATAATAAAAACAGTGCGGTTTTGCATTAATCGTTCTAATGCTTCTTGCACTAATGCTTCCGATTCTGAATCTAAGGCAGAGGTTGCTTCATCTAAGATGAGGATTCGTGGATTTAGAAGTACCGCCCGGGCGATCGCAATTCGTTGGCGTTGTCCCCCAGATAAATTAACCCCTCTCTCTCCAACCCAACTCTGATATCCATCAGGCAGTTTTTGAATAAATTCATCGGCATTGGCAATTTTTGCTGCTGCTTCTATCTCGTCTAGGCGATAGTCTAGTTGTCCAAAAGCAATATTTTGGGCAATACTTCCGGTAAATAGAATGGTTTCTTGAGGAACGATGCCAATTTGACGGCGTAAACTGGGAATGGTGACTTCGCGAATGTCAATTCCATCAATCAAAATTTGTCCCGATTTCACATCATAAAATCGAGGTAAAAGATTAACTAAGGTGGTTTTACCGGCACCAGAAGCACCGACTAAGGCGATCGCCTCTCCGGGAGAAGCAACTAAACTTAACCCCTGCAATACCGGCACTTCTTCTTGATTCTTGGGATTGAAAAGCGGTTGCGTGGCGTAGGCAAAGGAAACATTCCGATATTCCACCTTTCCCGTTACCGCAGGTAAGGCGACTGCGCCAGGTTTTTCTACCACCGTTGCTTTCACCGCAAACAACTCAAAAATTCGGTCTACCGATGCCTCTGCCTGTTTAAATTCATTATAATTACTCGTCGTCAAGGAAATGGGATTAATCACTAAAGCCACTGCCGCTACATAACTAACAAATTCACTCCCCGTTAGATTTCCTTGAGAAATTTGCCATCCTCCGAGAAAAAATAGCGATAACACGCTTAAAGCTTCTAAAAATCCCACTACAGGAAATTGAATTGCTTTTAATTGTTCTGCCCGATATTTCATCCGGCGATTATGTTCGGCTTCTTTAGAAAATCGCTCAATTTCATAATCTTCAGCCGCAAAAGCTTGAACTAAGCGAATTCCACTAAATACTTCAGAAATTAACGCTGATAAATTAGAAATTTGGGTTTGACTGCGCCGGGAAACAATTAATAATTTATTGCCGAACCAACTGACAATAACTGCCATTAAGGGAGCAATGAGCAGAGTAGCAAAGGTGAGTTGCCAATTCAAATAAATCATATATCCCACCACTACTACCAGTTGCAAAACGCAGGGTACAAATTGATGAAAAAATTTATTGACCACTTCCCCAATCCGGTCAATATCTTCCGTGAGGCGATAGGAAAGGTCGCCGGTTTTGGCAGTTTCAAAAAAGCCGAGATTGAGCTTGTGGAGGTGGCTATAAATGGATTTACGAAGGTCAAGGGCGATGGAAAGGGCGGCGGAAGCCATTAGGGAATCCTGACCATATTGGACAATTCCTTGACCGAGGAAAATTAGCGCACCAATCCCCGCTAATCGGGCGATCGCCACCACATCCCCGGCCCCGATAAAATTAGCAATCCGACCGGCTAACCAGGCTTGTAAAGGCCAAAAGATGGTAAAAATCAATGTACAAATCAGCGCCCGGATGATGGTGTTCCAGTGGGGACGCAGGTAAGGCAGCAGTAACCAATAATGCGATCGAGACAATTTTAGGCGTTAATATTGAAGGTTAATCTGACATCTTGGACTTGCGGCAACAACCGACGGGGGTTAAAACCCCCGCCTCATAGCTAAAGTCGGTTAAAAACCGACTAAAAACACCATTGGGTAAGGCTTTCAGTCGGTTTCAACCGACTTGAGCTGTTAGGCGGGGGTTTTAACCCCCGCCGGTGTTGAGAATGGTGCAAGATGTCAGTTTAATCTTACTTTATTCGATCGCCATCCCTAGAACCGATCCCCTTAAGGGTGCGAGTTTTTACCAATGCTGATTGGGGTATCACCTATCGGTTCAGTATGGCAACCGGGGACAATTCTAATTGATAGCGATAAAGAGCGATCGCCTTGCCTCCGGCAGCAAAGTAATCGGGGTCTTGGGGTGATAAATAAATCGCCGTGATTTGATTGGCAGTGATTTTCTCCGGCGTATCCTTCCCCCGTTGATAGTGGGTAGTAGTTTCCACTTCATTGAGATAAATCTGCGGTTGGCGGCGAAAAATCTGCTGGGTAATTTCTGTGGCGATAAACTCATCCGGTGCAGGAATTTCGCTGCCTCTACCCGTAACTAGGGATACCAGTTGCCGATCGCCATTCAAAAGAGTAATCTGCTGGTTCGGATCCGCTGGATCAACTTTCACCGATTCTACCGCCCCATCGCCTAAATAAGCTTGGGCAATCTTTAACCCATTAAAGGCGCGATCGGCAACTACCCCTTGATTCTGAGTCACCGGAATCGGAATTCCCTGCCATCGCTGCCGATATCGGCTTGACCCCTCCACAAATCGCACCTGAAATTTAACCGGCTGATTCAAATAGGCTTGATTTTTCTCAAATCCCGGGGTGACAAGACTTGGCGCAAGGGGAGCAATCTGTTCCACCAAGGTACTTGTCACATCCCAAGTCCCTTTGATCCAGTCGGGATAAATCAAATCTCCCTCTGCCACAGAGACAGCCGGTTTACTCTGCCAATTGGGAAAGGCTTGCAAACGGTCCGCGAGAGGTCCCGCTACCCCATTGCCAGTGTTCCACAGCAGAAGGAACACCATCAAACAGAGGGTTATTCCCCTATTTATCATGGCTTTCATAGGCGGCGACGATACGCTGAACGAGGGGATTGCGGACGACATCAGCTTGAGAGAGGTTGCAAAAAGCAATGCCTTCGACATTTTGCAGGATATTTTTGGCGACATTTAAGCCAGACTGCTGATGGAAGGGTAAATCGGTTTGGGTGATGTCTCCGGTAACCACCATGCGGGATTTAAACCCGAGGCGGGTGAGGACCATTTTCATTTGGGCGGGGGTGGTGTTTTGCGCTTCATCAAGGATGACAAATGAGCGATTGAGGGTGCGTCCCCGCATATAGGCGAGGGGGGCGACTTCAATGATGCCGCGTTCCATGAGGTTGGCGATTTTTTCGGGTTCGATGACTTCATAGAGGGCATCATAGAGGGGGCGCAAATAGGGATTAATTTTCTGTTGCAAGTCCCCAGGAAGGAAGCCGAGTTTTTCCCCCGCTTCTACGGCAGGGCGGGTTAAAATTAGCCTTTCATATTCATTGGCGAGGAGAGATTGGGCAGCCAGGATGGTGGCGAGAAAGGTTTTGCCGGTGCCTGCGGGACCAATGCAGAAGGTGAGATCATGGCTGCGAATGGCTTTGATGTAGGAACGTTGGCGAAAGGTTTTGGCGCGAATTTCTTCCCCTCGACGGTTTTTGGCGAGGATATCTTGGCGCATTTCGCTGAGTTCGTCTTGGCGCTGGGTATCCAAGGCATGACGGGCGGTGAGGATATCAACGTTGGTGATGGGTTTGCCGTGGATCCAAAGGTCCGAGAGCGATCGCACTAATCGAGTGCAGAGTTCGATTTGGTTGGGGGTGCCTTGGATGAGTAAATCTTGTCCACGCAGGACGACTCGGGCTCCCGTTTGTTTGGATAAGAGTTTGAGGTTTTCCTCGCGATCGCCACTGAGGGCTAAGGCGCTTTCTTGAGACGGGAGTTCAATCGTTGTGTTTTCTTCCATGCCATATCCATTACAGGTAACGTTTTAAAAAATGCAAAAAGACGCCTTTTTTGCAAATTGGGCTGCAAACAGGCGTCTTAAGAGAGGACTCCAGCAATATCTTTGGTTGAAAAAGGGATGGGTGTTGAAGAAGCGGGGCTGGAACCAGACTGCGATCGCCCCACTCCCGACTCCAGAAACTTGGGGCGATTTTTCCCCAAAGATGCTGGGCGATCGCATCTCCTAGGAGCGATCGGCGAGTTTGGGTCCAGGACGAACCGGACCATTTTTTACTGCAGGACTCGTCGTGGTTTTAGACCCAGGTCCATCGGATGACGAAGCGCGATCGCTCGGCCATCCCCCATAGATATCTAAATAAATCGCTTCCCCCGCATCCTTCGCCGCTGCTTCTAATATTGTTCGCACCGCGTGCATATTGCGTCCGCCACGGCCAAACACGCGCCCTTTTTCTGGATCCTCAAACGCCATGCGAATCCAGACTTTAGGGACGCCAGCCAATAACTCGCAATCCACTCGTAATGATTCCGGCGTTTCTAACAACGGTTCCACCAGAAAACGTACCAACCCGCCATAATCAGGGCTAGGCGTTTTTTTCTCACCCTCAGATGGTTCTTGGGGAGTCAGTGGTTCGTTGAGGGAATTAGGAAGGGGTTCTGGCATTGACCTGTTCAAAGACATTAGCTTTCTCAAGAATGCGACGCACGGTTTCTGTGGGTTGAGCGCCCTGTTGCAGTCGCTTGACCAGCGCGGGGACATCTAGACGAGTTTCATCATTTCTCGGATTGTAGAATCCCAATTCTTCCAAAGGACGTCCATCTCGGCGAGTCGTGCTCTGCATCGCTACAATCCGATAGCTGACTTCTTTTTTCTTGCCGAATCTCTTCAATCGAATTTTGATCATCTTGCTCCTACTTCTTTTTCGTAACCATTCTAGGCCATCAAATTACAGCTTACCTGCTTCTGGGGGTAAGCACCTACAGCGTTCGATCTACAAATTTCCGCTGCAAAGTCATTCATTATAGCACCTTGTAGGGCATCGATACAACAGCGGCAAGACAACCGGATTTCTTAAAAAAATCTCTGTCACTTGCCCCCAAATTAGGGCCAGAAACCCGGTTTCTTCTTGGGGTCCCAGAACCGACTTGAAAACCCGAGACCCCGAGAACAGGCCAGTTACACCTCCCCAAACCCTTTTTTCTTCTTGGCTTTCTTTTTCTTCTTGCCCGGACCCCCAGGATAGCCCCCGCGTCCCGGTTGTCCCCCTCCGGGCCCGAACATTCCTCCCATTCCAGGCATCCCGGACAAGTCCCCTTGACCCATGCGCTGCATCATCATTCGCATTCGGGAGAAATCCGTCACCAGCTTAGTCACTGCTGCATCATCATGACCGGAACCCCGGGCCACCCGTTTGCGCCGGGAAGGAGAACCCGCTAACAAATCAGGATTCTGCCGTTCCTGGGCCGTCATGGAATTAATCATCGCCTCAGCACTTTTAAGCTGAGACTCGCCCTGGGACAACTGCTCATCGGAGATTTTCCCAACGCCGGGAATCATTTTCAGCAATCCGCCCAATGACCCCATATTCTTCATTAAGCGCATCTGCTTCAAGAAGTCGTTAAAGTCAAATTGCGCCTGCAAAATCTTTTGCTGCATCTTCTCGGCATCGGCAAGGTCCACTTGTTCTGCCGCCCGTTCTACTAGGGTGAGCACGTCACCCATGCCGAGAATTCGAGATGCCATGCGATCGGGATAAAAAGGCTGTAGGGCCTCTACCTTTTCCCCAACCCCCACAAATTTAATCGGTTGTCCCGACAGTTGCCGGACTGAGAGGGCCGCCCCACCCCGGGTATCCCCATCCAATTTGGTCAGAATTGCCCCGGTGATGCCAATTTCATCATTAAAGGTCCGGGTTAAATTCGCCGCCTCTTGACCCGTCATGGCATCCACCACTAACAGGGTTTCGTGAGGTTGGATGGTCTCTTTAATCTGGGCCAACTCCGCCATCATATCTGCATCAATTTGCAGACGACCGGCAGTATCCACAATGACCGTATCCACCCCGATCGCTATGGCGTGTTGAATCCCCTGCCGTGCAATTTCCACCGGGTCCGCATCAGTCCCGAGTTCAAACACCGGCACATCAATCTGTTTCCCCAGGGTCAGCAATTGGTCGATCGCCGCAGGTCGATAAATATCCGTTGCCACCAACAGGGTCGTGCGATTTTGCTTCCTCAGATGTAAGGCCAGTTTAGCCGTCGCAGTGGTTTTACCTGTCCCTTGCAATCCGGCCATCAACACAACCGTCGGGGCCGTCTCAGCTTGCGCCAGGGGCACGTTACTTTCCCCCATCACTTCCACCAGTTCATCGTAAACAATCTTGATGAACTGCTGGTCAGGGCGCACCCCCGAAACCACTTCCGCACCTAGCGCTTTCTCTTCCACGTCGGCAATAAATGCTTTGACGACCTGAAGGTTGACATCGGCTTCTAAAAGGGCGCGCCGAACGTCCCGCAGGGCTTCTTGAATGTTGGATTCGGAAATTTTGTCTTGCCCTCGAAGTTTCTTCCAGGCTCCTTCTAAGCGTTCAGCAAGCGCGTCAAACATGAATTTATGGTTACTCTCGAATGTGACTAGGAAATCAGTTGTAGTTGTGTCCCTGCAAGGGATTGGTCCAGCGTCAGACCCGCCTAGTTTAACATATTGCGGTCTTCTTTCGAGCCTGGATTGACGGGGGGAAAACTCTCGGGTGTCAAGGGCGTTGAACCTCCTGTTCACGGCAGGATGGGATGTTTCCCCTTTACCTGTTGGATAATTTTGATGAAAATCTCTTGCATTGGGATGATTGTTTTGGAATTAATTTAATTTTTAATTGAATGAATAAAAGCAATCTTCGCATAAATTAAAGAGACGAATGAATTCGTCACTACGAACTAAAACAACCTAATTTTCCCCCTTTGTAGTAACGAATTCATTCGTTATCCCCATCCGGAAAGAGACGAATGAATTCGTCACTACGAACTAAAACAACCTAATTTTCCCCCTTTGTAGTAACGACTTCAGTCGTTATTTCCATCGGAAAGAGACGAATGAATTCTTCACTACAAACTAAGAAAAGCTAAATTTCCCCCGTTTGTAGTAACGACTTCAGTCGTTATCCCCCACCCCTACGAGATTTGTTACAAAAAGTGTAACCTCCGGCTCATTTCCCCCAGTCTGTGCCATCCTAGAATCCATCACATTTTTCAAATTTCCTCAAAATGAGGTTTCTATGAAATTACTCTATATTTTTCCAGCCTGTTTAGTCCTGGTTGCAGCAGTGGGAACAGCCGCCCATTTAACCTTAGCCGAAAATTCGCGATCGCTCCCTAGTTCAACGCTCTCTCAAAGTAATAATACCCAGACCTCATCGGACTCCCAAGATGTAGGGGGCTTGTATGTTTTATCCCCAGAAGGAGAAAAACAAGCCTTTACTCTCACCCATACCGATGTTAAAGCCCGGATTGATGGCAATGTCTCCCAAGTTGCCGTAACTCAACGGTTTCAAAATCCCTTTAATGAACCGTTAGAAGCCATTTATGTCTTCCCCCTTCCTGATGAAGCGGCGGTTTATGATATGGAGATTAAAATTGGCGATCGCATCATTAAAGGGGATATCAAACAACGGGAAGAAGCCCAACGCATTTATGAAGAAGCAAGGCAACAAGGACGAACCGCAGGATTATTAGAACAAGAACGGCCTAATATTTTCACTCAATCCCTGGCTAATATCAAACCCGGAGAACAAATTGAGGTCACCATTCGCTACAGTGACAGTCTCCCCTTTGAAGGGGGAAATTATGAGTTTGTATTCCCTATGGTCGTTGGTCCGCGCTATATTCCCGGCACTCCAACCAACCCAGGAACAACTAACACCAACCAAGTCCCGGATGCCTCACGGATTACGCCTCCGGTCCTTCGTCCTGGCACAAGGTCCGGTCATGATATTAGCGTGGCGGTGGAGATTAATGCGGGAGTTCCCATTTCTAATATCCAATCCCCTTCTCATCAAATTGTCACCTCTCAAGCCGGAGAAATGGTTCGGATTGACTTAGCAAAGGCGGATTCTATCCCGAACAAGGATTTAATTTTGCGGTATCGCGTGTCAGGCGATCGCACCAAAGCAACCGTCCTCACCCAATCCGACGATCGCGGAGGACATTTTGCCATTTACTTAATTCCGGCCTTAGATTACAACCGCAATGAAATTGTCCCCAAAGATGTCATCTTTCTGATGGATACCAGCGGGTCTCAATCTGGTGACCCTCTGTTTAAATCTCAAGAATTGATGCGTCGCTTTATCAATGGCCTCAATCTTAATGATACCTTTACCATTATTGACTTTGCCAATACGGCTACAGCACTCTCTCCGCGACCCTTAGCCAATACTCCGGCTAATCGAAATATGGCAATCGATTATATTAATCAATTGCAGGCCAATGGCGGAACGGAGTTATTAAATGGAATTCAAACCGTTTTAAATTATCCCCCGGCAGAAAATGGGCGGTTACGGAGTATTGTCTTATTAACTGATGGTTATATTGGCAATGATATGGAAATCATTGCCGAGGTCCAAAAAAAGTTACAACCGGGCAATCGGTTATATAGCTTTGGGGTGGGGAGTTCAGTGAATCGGTTTATCCTCGATCGCCTTGCGGAAGTCGGACGAGGAACCTCCCAAGTGATTCGTCAGGATGAACCCACAGAAGAAGTGGCGGAACGGTTTTTCCGACAGATTAATAATCCAGTTTTAACGAATATTGAAGTGACTTGGGAAGGCGGAGGAGAACCGGCAGAAGTTTATCCAGGGTTACCGCCCGATTTGTTTGCGGAACAACCCTTAGTCTTGTTTGGACGAAAAGGCGATCGCGCCCGGGGACAGTTACGAGTGAAGGGAATTACTGCCAATGGCGATCGCTATGAAGAACTCTTTCGCATGGCATTTGAGGAAGACGGCAACCCGGCGATCGCGCAATTGTGGGGTCGCCATCGAATTAAAGACTTAATGAGTCAAATGTATGACGGAGAAACCACATCCGGGGTAACTGCCGTAACTAATACCGCCCTCGCCTATCGCTTGCTGTCTGCCTACACTGCTTTTGTCGCCGTCAGCGAAGAAGTCCGAGTCGATCCCGATGGTACCACTCGCCGGGTTGAGGTTCCCGTAGAATTACCCGAGGGCGTCAGCTACGAAGGGATTTTTGGGGCAGAAAGTGAAGCAGATGCAGCAATGGGAAATCGGAGTCGGACTACCAGCGCCTCTCCCCCACCGCCACCCTCTGCCTCACCTGTGCAGTTGTCTGGGGGTGCTCGTCAGGGTGCTGGGGGAGTCCAACCCCTGGATGAATCTTCCCTAGAAGGAATTATGCCATCACCCGAAGGTAGCGATCGCATTCAAGTGATAGATGGGGATGACTTAAATGCGGAGGCGACTGCAGATTTAGAAAACTTACTCCAATTTGTGACCCTCTCCCCAGGACTTTCTGGTGAGGTGGTTTGGGAAATTGTAGTTCGGCAGGGTCAAGTGGTGCGTGTGATGTTGGACGATCGCGCTTCTACCTTAAGTGATCAAGAGGCGATCGACCAAATTCGCCAAACGTTACAAGGTTGGCAACCCCCCCAATCTCTCTCCGGAACCCTCCGGATTAAACTACAAGTTCAACCCTAATTCTGGATTGGGATGGGTTTTCCTTCCTTGATGTAAGGTGCGTCAGAATGTTAACTTGAGATAAGTATCATTCACTTGACTATCTGACGCACCGGACAGAAACTAGAAACTTTTATAATTTACCTGAATCTTTTATGGCTCGAATTAATTTACTTGATACAAAAACCACCAATTTTCGCGATTTAATTGGCAATGGTAAAATTTATAGAGTCCCTCTTTTTCAACGCGATTATTCCTGGCAAGTGGAAAATTGGGAAGACCTCTGGCAGGACATTTTGATGCTTCACCAGGACCCGGAATCCAGTCACTACATGGGAGCTATTGTTCTGCAAAATTCGGCCAATTCTGACAAAGAGTGGACGATTATTGATGGTCAACAGCGGTTTGCTACCCTCAGCATTTTGGCGATCGCACTCATTGATAAACTCACTCAACTGGTCGATTCAAGACAAGAACCAGAACAGAATCGGGAGCGGCAAGAGCTTCTAAAACGCACCTATTTAGCGGATAAAGACCCTCGCTCTCTTCGCTATTCCAGTAAGTTAATTTTGAATGAAAACAACAATGATTTTTATCAAAGCAATCTGATTAATTTAAGAAAACCCAGGCATCTTCGTTCTTTAACTCATTCTAACCAACTCTTATGGAAAGCCTTTGATTATTTTTGTGAAAAAATTAGTGAAGATATCCCTGAAGTGGTGAGCAGTGGAGAAAGTTTAGCAACCTTTCTTACGGATACAGTGGCGCAGCGCTTATTGTTCATTCAAATTAATGTAGAAGATGAACTAAATGCTTATACGGTATTTGAGACCTTGAATGCTCGGGGACTGGAACTGAGTGCCACAGATTTATTAAAAAATTATTTATTTTCTCTATTCCAAGGACCAGATGATTTACGGGATGCTCAACGGCAATGGAAAAGAATTATTACAACGGTTCAACTCGAAAAATTTCCTGAATTTCTTCGGTATTATCTGAGTCTTACCTACACGCGAATCCGTCGCGAGCGCCTCTTTAAACAAGTTAGGAATTCTGTTAAAACGGCTCAACAAGCGTTTGATTTACTGGAGGAACTCGAAAATTATAGTAGTCTTTTTGTGGCTTTGGGGAATGCCAATGATGAGTTTTGGCGAGATATTCCCCAAAATCAGGAGTATATTCGAGAATTGAGCTTATTTCGAGTTAAGCAAGTTTATCCGACTCTGTTTGCTGCTTATGAAAAGTTCTCTCCTGATGACTTTACCCGCTTGTTAAAGTTAATTGCAGTTGTCTCATTTCGCTATAGCATTGTCAGTTCTTTAAATCCTAATGACTTGGAAACGATTTATAATAACCTGGCTATAGATATCCAAAAAGAAACGATTAAAACTCCCCGGCAGGTATTTGAACGGTTAAGCTCTTTTTATGGAGCGGACGAAAAATTTCGTCAAGACTTTTCCTTATTAGAAATTTCAACTAAAGGACAGAAACGCAAGTTAGTTCGTTATATTCTTTGGAAGTTGGAAACTCAGGTATCGGGAGTAAAAATTATAAAAGATAGTTTTTCTATAGAACATATTCTACCAGAAAATCCCGCTAATTCATGGCAACAAAATTTTACAGAAAAGCAACAAGATGAAATGGTCTATCGTTTGGGAAATATGACACTTTTGGAAGCGGCGTTGAATCGGGAAATTGGCAATCAACCTTATGTTAAAAAGGTAGAAAAATATCAGGAAAGTCAGTACCGGCTCACTCAGGAGGTTCAAGCGGAAGAATGGACGCCGGATGCGATCGCCAATCGACAGCAGTCTCTAGCGCGTCTGGCAGTTCAAGTTTGGCGTGCGGATTTTGCCTAATCTGATTTATCTTTATCTCTGCCTAACTTATCTCCCCCTCACTTAATCTTCCTGCTTTAAATAAGGGGAAAAAGTGACCGACTGGACCGGGACCTTGGCCAATCTCCAAGGCAAAGTGTAGGGCTTCGGTGACATAGTTTTTGGCATTTTTGACCGCTGTCAGAGCATCTTGACCTAATGCTAAATTGGCGGCGATCGCCGCTGACAACGTGCATCCGGTGCCATGAGTATTGCGCGTTTCTACCGTTACCGTTCTCAAGGTTTCCAGGCAGTCGCCATCAAACCACACATCTACCCCGCGTAATTCTCCCGCCATGCCGCCTCCTTTGACTAAGACCCCAGAAACTCCGCATTTATGGATTCTCTGAGCAGCAGCGCGCATATCATCTAAGGTATTAATTTGTAACCCGCTGAGAATTTGGGCCTCATAGCGATTGGGGGTGACGATCGCCCCCAAAGGCACCAAGACATCCCGCAGCAATGTCACCGCTTCATCATCAATCAGTTGTGCTCCCGTGCGGGACACCATCACCGGATCCACCACTAAATTTTTCAGATGCAGGGACTGCACCCGTTCCGCGACTGCTGCAATAATCTCCTGATTCAGCAGCATCCCCGTTTTGACCGCCAGCACCCTCATATCCTGCACCACCGCATCAATCTGAGCGGCGATCGCCTCCACCGGCAACCCATCCACCCGCGTCACCCCTCTTGTACTTTGAGCCGTGACGCAGGTGAGGGCGCTCGTGCCATGCACCCCATGAAACGCAAAAGTTTTCAAATCCGCTTGAATCCCGGCCCCTCCACCACTATCGGAACCGGCGATCGTCAAGGCGATCGGGACTATCGGCGGCTGTGAAATTGCTTGTAGATCAGACATCATTCCACCCTGGACCCTTACATATTGCTCAAAAAAATCAACTGCTCACCCAGTCGAAGGGTCAGCAGCGATTCATTCCAACTCATCATTCCTAAATCGTTAGCGCGGAGGGCGACGCTTTTGCAGGAAATCAGGAATATCCAATCCAGGTGGCTTACCACCACGGGAAGGATCCGGAGTCGGAGGCGGGGGTGGAGACGCGGCGGGAGGCTTAGGAATGAACCGTTGGGGTTGCACTTGAGGAACCACCCGGGCAACCTGGGTTCCAGGTTGGGGGGGGTCTGAGGAAAAGCCGGTGGCAATCACGGTGATGCGAATTTCCCCTTGGAGGCGTTCGTCAATCACGGCACCAAAAATAATATTGGCATTAGGATCAACCACTTCGTACACCGTTTCCGCTGCGGCATTCACCTCATGCAAGGTTAAATCAGTGCCGCCGGTAATATTCAACACGACGCCCTTGGCCCCTTCAATCGAGGATTCGAGTAAAGGAGAAGAAATGGCACTCAGGGCCGCTTCTCGGGCCCGGGATTTACCCGAACCCACACCAATGCCCATTAAGGCAGACCCAGCATCAGCCATCACCGCGCGCACGTCGGCAAAGTCCACATTCACTAGACCCGGAATCGTAATAATATCTGAAATCCCCTGAACCCCTTGGCGCAGGATATCATCAGCCACTCGAAAGGCTTCCTGGACTGGAGTTTGTTCAGAAATCACTGAGAGCAATTTATCGTTCGGGATGACGATGAGGGTATCGACCCGACTTTGGAGGGCGGCGATCCCTTCTTCCGCTTGGTTCGTGCGCCGACGGCCCTCGAACATAAACGGACGGGTGACCACCCCGACAGTCAGCGCCCCAACTTCCTTGGCGGCTTCAGCGACGATGGGGGCGGCCCCAGTGCCGGTTCCACCCCCCATCCCTGCGGTAATGAAAACGAGGTCAGAATGTTCTAAGGCATGAGCAATCTCATCGCGAGACTCCTCTGCGGCTTTTTGACCGATGGCCGGATTGCCACCTGCGCCGAGACCTCGGGTCAGTTTTTGTCCGACTTGTAGGCGTTTGGTTGCAGTGGATTGGACTAGAGCTTGGGCATCGGTATTCACCGCCCAAAATTCTACTCCCGAGACTTCACTTGCAATCATGCGGTTGACAGCATTGCATCCACCGCCGCCTACGCCAATGACTTTAATTTTGGCTATGCTACTCGGCACAATATCGTTACTCCTGGTTTCTTCCCCGGGGAGCCGGTTATCGCGATTTTGACCCAATATTAACCCTGTGTTGTTAAAAGGATTGGAGTTGTCCACTGCCACGGGAAAACCTGTCGGTTCTTCAGAATGAGGGCTTTCATTTCCAACCCCTAGTTTACTATTAAGTGTCATTGGTATTGGGAACGGTAGAGATACAACTTCTGAAATGAGGGCAGATCAAAGTCAACTATAGGCTATGTTGCCCAAGATTACCAACTTTAGCACTGATTAGTTTTGCCAATCTGTCAAGGGTAATCATACTGACCCCCGCGTGAACCCAAACTTGAGCCGGACTTATCATGGCTTTGAGTGGGGTTTTTTTCAAGGATTTTCAGGGGTGGGGACGGTTTGAGGGGCAGTTACACCTATGCGTTGAAGGGAGGGGCGATCGGGATTGGTCAAGTCAATATAAGCAATTTGGGCTAAATCAATTTGGTTGGGTAAATCCCCCATCTGTCCCAAGCGGGTCACTTGTTCGGCAAAGCGAGGGCTGTAAGGGCCACAATGAACGAGTCCGAGTTCGGTTTTTAAAATCAAATTCGCCGGGTCCTGCCAATTGATTTCATGAATTTTGATGGGACTGCGACGAATGGATTGATAGACAGACTGCCACGACGAACGGTATTGCTCCAGGGGGCCGATGACCCGGAGTTGGGGCAGTTGAGCGGTGGGGTCTAGGGTGGTGTAGCTTTCCAAGGGCATCCACGTTCCCCGTTCATCAAGCAAACCCACCGATCGCACCCCGGGAGAGCCTACGGCGGGATTAGGGCTGAGTCCGGGGGGAGTAGCGGTGGGGACCCCTGGGCCGATCGCATTTCCTTCATTGGCAATTGCCACCGGATAGCGTTCGTGGACCGTCACCTTGAGTCCCGGGGGAAACAACTGCCGGGAAACGGTTGCTTTAGCGATCGTCCCGGCGGATTCCAACTCGCGGGCGAGTTCTTGCGGTCGAACGTGCAGGATAGATCGGGGGTACGACAGCGGCAACAGGGAGCGAATCGCCCGGTCGGATAAAAATTCATTCCCGTCGATTTCCACTTGTTCAGGGGTGTCAATCACTAAAGCCGGTGAGGTGGTGGTCCACAATAAAAATCCGGCCAGGGAACTGACTGCTAACAGTTGCCAACCGGCTTGGAAAACTTTCTGACGCCGCGATCGCCTCAGTTGACGACGGCGACGCACTAACTCGGACTGAGAGACCGTTCCGATGGTATCCATCCTAACCGTTTAAGCTAACTGGGACACAACTAAATACACCCAAACTTTACCTCTTGTCAAGGAATAACCTTGATCCTTTTGCAGGGGAAACCCTCCTGATTCCCACGCCGTAAACCCACTGGGGAATCCTTTTGTGATGAAATCCAGACTTCAGATTCCCCTTAAAAATCTACCATTAGCAGGTTTCCCTATGGAGAGGGCTGCTCCATCCTGTTTTTGTTCACTTATTTTAACCTCCCGATTCGGGCTTTTAATGGAGGCTATGCCAGGTCAGATTTGTACCATCCCCCACTCACCTCCTGGGCTAGGATTCATTTTTGAATCCAATCCGCAAACTTCGGTCCCCCGCTTCTTCCGACGGAGTTAGGAGTTGCTGGAGTGATCCATCTCTTCTATTACAGAGTAGGGACAATTCATAGACTGCCCCCAGCGATCGGGTTACATCGGCTTAACCGCGTAAATCCTTTGTGATAGGAGCGCTTCTGTGGAATCCCACTGGCGGCGTCCTCAAGTTGGAACCCTTGTGGCGGTGTGATAGACTCCTAACTTCTCCACCTTTGCAGGCGATCGCCCTCTTATCTAAGGCGATTCCTAAACAAAGGGGTATGGATCACTCAATTATTAATCCCCTTTTCCCCATCCTTTCACTCCTGAGTCGGTGGATGGTAAGTAAAGATCACTTGGGCAATCCTAGGTTAATCATCATCAGTAAGGTTAAGTCATGAAAATTGTTACGGAACGACAACCTATACCCGAGAAATATCTGGAGAAGGGATCAGCCGTTGGGGAGAGTTAATTAACATGAAACTAGATTTGCCGAGATTTTATAAAGCTTGTAATCCCAGTAAAGTCTTGGATATGGCGAATGAGGAAGACCGAGAATACTATATTGATTTTTCTTCAGTTCGAGGCGGAAATATTATCCGAGAACTGGGTAGAACGATTAGTTTACTCTCTGGAAATGAACCGACCTGCCAGCTATTTACTGGACATATTGGCTGTGGAAAATCCACGGAATTATTCCGACTAAAAAAAGACTTGGAAGCGGAAGGATACCACGTTGTCTATTTCGAGTCTTCTCATGATTTGGATATGGCTGACGTAGATATCACTGAAATTCTCTTGAGTATTGCCCGTCAAGTTTCAGAAAGTTTAGAGAAGATTAACCTCTGCGTTGAACCTAAACGGGGGTTCCGGGATTTACTCAAAGGCGCGGCGGATCTGTTGCAAACTCCCATAGAACTGAGCGGTGAAGCCTCGCTTCCCGGGATTGGAACCTTTAGTGCCAGCAGTGAGGGAGAACTGGGCTTTTCCTTGCCTGGAGGGATTGGTTCAATTACGGCCAAAGCTCGACATAGCCCTCGATTGCGGCAACAGTTGCGCCAATATTTAGAGCCACGCACTAATAATATTTTGGAAGCGATTAATAGTGAATTGCTTCATCCGGCGACGGAGATTCTCAATCAGCGGGGGAAAAAAGGATTGGTGGCGATCGTGGATAATTTAGACCGGGTGGATAGCGTCAGAAAGCCTTCGGGACGGACGCAACCGGAATATCTCTTTGTCGATCGCGGTGAGCAATTGCGGAAGCTGAATTGTCATGTGGTTTATACCATTCCCTTGTCTTTAATTTTTTCCAATGACTTGGGCCGCTTGAGTTCTCGATTTGGGGTAAAACCGAAGGTTTTACCGATGGTTCCGATACGGGAACGGGATGGGAGTGTCTATGCTGAGGGGATGAAGTTACTCAGAAATATGGTCCTCGCCCGGGCATTTCCCCACATTCCGGCATCGGAACGAGAGGACATGATGGCGATGGTGTTTGACTGTTCGGAAACCTTAAATCGTTTGTGCAGCGTTAGTGGGGGTCATGTACGGAATTTACTGGGACTGCTTTATAGCTGTCTACAGTTACAAGACCCACCGTTTTCCCGCGACTGTCTGGAAAATGTGATTAAAGAATATCGCGATGATTTAATTGCGGCGATTACCGATGAGGAGTGGGAGTTGTTATTTCAAGCGTTGGAACAGAAGCACGTCCAAGGGGATGAGGATTATCAACTGTTGTTGAGAAGTATGTTTCTGTTTGAGTATCGCGATCGCGATGGACGGTGGTATTGGATTAATCCCGCTTTGGCCGAAGCCCCTAAATTTAAGGAATGGATGTCAGAATATCCCGCCTAAATCCGGGTTCTCTCCCTTTATCCCGATCTTTTTTATCTTTCCCTGAACACTGTGATGGCTTAGGTAGAAGTCTCACCAGGGGATTGAAAAATTTTTCTGGCCCATGCAGGCAAGGCAACCGTACTATCGCACCCCAAGTTGGCCGATGGGTTGAGTTCGATAAAATGGGGCGAATTTTACCCAAATTTTAGGTCAATTTTGTAGCAACAAACTACTGTGAGCCGTTCAATACAGATGGAATGATATTTGTCAAGAGAGGAGTGAATCTTTCACTCTCTCTCTCATCTGGCGACTGAATTTAAAAAGCTGGATGAACACCAGCCAATTTTCTTCCCATTTGTTTAGCGCTCTATTTTATCGGCTTGACTGGTATCCCATCTACAGGGAATCGATTTCTGATATTTTTCTTGTATTTTTTCCGCCCAGGGTTTTAGTCGAGTTTTTGAATTTGACAGAAGCCAAGAAACGTTTATGATTAAGACCCGAGTCCTGTTAAAAGAGTGACTTATTCCCCAAAGAGCGCTAACTCCAGGAACCCTTCCTAGGAGGGAAACGCAGCGAAAGGGTAGTTTTGATGAGAGAATCTGTAGTGATTTTTATCCGGAAAAAAACTGATAGAGCGAATCTACCCCTGTTCGCTCATTGCTGTAGGGTCTATCCCCCCAAGGGGTTACTCCCTCCCCTCTTGATCTAAAGGATTTAGAGGGACTATATCATAGAAAGAGCAGATCAATCGGAACGGAATAATCCTTAAAAACCAAAATTAGGATTAAGTTATCTCGCCTTGGCATTCCTCCTGGCCCAAATGGAGAGATTATTATCCAACCCGAGAAAATTCCCGGTCTGTTTATCCCCGATCGCCTGTGGTGGAATCCAGGTGAGTAGGTGATCTGGAACCCTCCTGAATTCCTAAAAAGAGAGGGTCTTTTATCGGTACAATAAGAACCGAATCTGTGAAGCGAAGTTGCCCCGGATCAAATTGGGGGATCAGGGATAGGGCGTTACTGCGTCAGGACAAAAAGTAGGTAACAAGGGGATTAGGAGTCCAACCCAAACCGATGAATCAGGGAATAGGAAAATAGGCATAAGATAGTTTGGGGTGGTCACTATGGTATTGATTTGGCTTTTGAATAGCGCACAACGACAAAAGTTATGACTGATCTCGATCCACCCATTGAATGTTCCCTCTATAATGAGCGTTCCTTACAGACGTTGGTCCGTGCGATCGCCCTATCTCAAGGAAATTTTTCCTTAATTTTAGTCCGGTGCAACTATGTAACATTGCAGCAGACGATGGTCCAACGTCTCGAATCTCTCTGTCAAAACCTATTCGAGGAAGGACATTCTGTACAGTCTCTGGTTCTCCCGAAAACGGTCAGCACCCTGTACAGCACCTTGGTTGACGCTCTGAATCAGCAGCAACCCCTGGCGGCGGTGATGATTTTTGGGTTGGATTGCACCAATGGCTTGGAACAGTTGCTGGTGTCGGCCAATCAGGTGCGCGATGAATTTCGCAACAGTTTTCCCTTTCCCCTGATTTGGTGGGTGACTGAAGAAGTGCTCGCTTCTTTGATTCGGTTTGCACCGGATTTGAAAAGTTGGGCCGCTACCTCCATTAAATTTGAGATGGAAACCGATAGCTTGCTGGACTTGCTGCACCAAGAGGCCGGAAGTCTGGTTCCGCAGCTCCTCGCCGGAGGAAGGAATGAAGGCGGATATGACTGGTGCATCCCCCATCCCCTAGAGTCGAACCGACGCAAAGAACTGGAATCGGCAATTAAAGATTGCTTCAATCGCGGCGTGACCTTGGATCTGGACCTCTGTGCCAGCGTCCAGTTTGTCCTCGGTCGCGATGAGTTTTGCCACGATCGCCTCGACAGAGCGATCGCCCATTATCACGAATGTTTGACCTTATGGCAGCATCTTGGTCCCGGTTCCCCCCTCACGGAGGCCATTTCCTCAGCGGATGTCGAACGCCTGGGTCTGTTGTGGTTTCATTTAGGATTGTTATATTGCCGCAAGGCCGAACTCTACCAGGCTCAAAGTCAGCAATACCTGATAGAAGCCGAATCCTATCTCGATCGCGCCTTGACCCTGTTTGAGTCCAGTTCCCGCTTAGATGTTGTCGCCCAATTTAGCCCCCTGTTATCCGAGGTCCTAGCAAAGTTACAGCGCTGGGACCGCTTGCTCGAACAAGTGGAAAAAACCCTAGATCTCCATCAAAACCACCCCGTGCAATTGGCTCGGGATTATGGATTTATGGCAGAAATCGCCCTGGCGCGCTTCCAGTGGGAACAGTCGAAAGAGTACGCCCAAAAGGCGATCGCCGCGATCGCCTTGAATCCGGTTACCGATCGCCAAGAACAGGGATTATATTTGTACTTACTCGCCCGGGCCACAGTTCCTGAATTGAGCCTTCAGGACGCCACCTCCGCCCCCAGGACCTTAAATGATGGAGCCCCTTCCTGGTATCAACAGTCCCAATCCGCAATCGAAATTCTCAATTTTGCCCAACAAGTCACCAAACCGGAACGAGACCCCCAGCTTTATATTTCCATCTTAAAACTGTTGCGATCGCTCTATTTTGAGCATCAAGAATATGTCGAAGCCTTTCGCCTCAAACAAGAACAACGCTCCATTGAAACCCTCTATGGATTCCGGGCTTTTGTCGGTGCCGGATTGCTGCAACCGCACACCAAAAATCCTACACCCCTCCTCAACCCAACGGCCGATCGCCCCTTAGATCCAAAGCATTCCGACTTTTTCGGTCTTCCCCAAGAAATCGCCGCCGCAGGCCGCCAAAGCCATATTGAATGTTTGCTCGAACGCATGACTCGCGCCGATAAAAAACTCACCATTCTCTATGGAGAATCCGGGGTGGGCAAATCCTCCTTAGTGAATGCCGGATTCGTTCCCGCATTAGCCGGACGGGCGATCGGCGATCGCCTAGCATTGCCCGTCGTCCTCCGGTCCTATACCGACTGGATGGCCACCCTCTCCAAACGCCTCAATGAAACCATCAGCCAAACCCTGGGAATCCCCCCAGAGCCCGCTATGGAGTGGGCCGAACTCAATGGAGACCAACAGCCGGATAAAAGCCCGACTGCACAAAAGTCGGCGGACTCAACCCCCCCAGAAGCCGCCTTATCCATGCTGCGGTCCAATGTCAATCGCAATCTGTTAACCGTGATTGTTTTTGACCAATTTGAAGAATTTTTCTTTGTTCATAAAACCCAGGAAAGCCGACAAGAATTCTATCGCTTTTTACAAATCTGCCTAGATATCCCTTTTGTTAAAATCATCCTATCCCTGAGAACCGATTTCTTACATTATTTATTAGACTGCGAACGATTATGCTATCTCGATGCCATTAATAACGATATTCTCAGTAAAGAAATCCGCTATCAACTCAGTGATTTTTCCGCAGCCCAGGCCGTAGAAGTGATTCAGCGCTTAACGGCCCGCTCCCAATTTTACTTGGAAGCGGAACTGATTGAGGCATTAGTTCGGGATTTGGCCAATGAAACAGGTCAAGTGCGCCCGATTGAATTGCAACTGGTGGGCGCTCAACTGCAAGATGATGAAGAAAAAATCACCACCTTAGCGCAGTATCAAAAGCTAGGCGATCGCCCCAAAGAAATCCTCATTGCCCGATCGCTCGTCCAAGTCATTCGCGACTGTGGACCGGATAATGAAAAACCGGCTTGGTCCGTCCTCTACCGTCTGACCAATCAAAACAATACCCGACCCCTGCGTACCCAAGACGAATTAAAAGCAGACGCCGAAATCACCCCGGCACAACTTGACTTAATTTTAAAAATTCTCGAAGGCGCAGGTTTAGTCTTTATTCACCGAGAAGAATCCGGCGATCGCTATCAACTCGTCCATGACTATCTCGTTCACCCCGTCCGCCAAAAATACGAAACCGATTTTGGTCCCGAGGCGCAGTTAGTCCAGGCCGAAGAAGCCAAAAAAATGACCCAGGCGCAACTGGAAAAAAGCAATAAAACCCTCAAATGTCAACGGGGATTTTTAGGCTTCTTAGCTGGTTTATTAGCCTTTGCCAGTGTATTCGCCCTCGCCCAAAAAGAACAAGCCTCCATCGGCGTGGAAAATGCTCAAATTACCGCCATTAGTGCCTCCAGTGAAGCCCTCTATGTCGCCGATCGCGAATTTGATGCCTTAGTCGAAAGTTTAAGAGCATGGAGAAAACTCTCGTTGGCTAAAAACCCAGACTCCGAAACGAAACTGCGGGTGGCAACCGCCTTGCAACAAGCAGTCTATGGAGTGCGAGAACGCAACCGCTTAGAAGAACATGGTGCAGAAGTCTGGAGTGTCGCCTTCTCTCCTGATGGTCAATTGTTGGCCTCCGGAAGCAATGACACTCAGGTATTGCTGTGGAATCGCAACGGCAGTCTCCATAAAAAATTGGTAGATTATAGCCTCGATGTGACAGGAGTCAGTCATGCCGATGCCGTCACCAGCGTCGCCTTTTCTCCCGATGGGAATTTAATTGCCTCCGCCTCCAAAGACAGGACGGTTAAACTCTGGAAGCGCGATGGCAGTCTCCATAAAACACTCACCGGCCATACTCTGAGCATTTATAGTGCTACTTTTTCCCCGGATAGTCAATTTGTCGCCACCGCAAGTCATGATCAAACCCTCAAATTATGGCGGGTCTCCGATGGCAGTTTAGTCAGAACCTTGACAGGTCATACCGATTCCGTGAATTGGGTCACCTTCAGTCCCGATGGTCAAACCCTCGCCTCCGCTTCCGATGACAAAACCGTTAAACTCTGGAGTCTGGAGGGTACCTTGGAAAAGACGTTTAGGGTTCATACGGATTGGGTGACGGCATTGGCGTTTAGTCCCGATGGTCGTCATCTGGTTTCCGCTGGGGTGGACCATACCATTTCCGTGACGAACCTGACTCAGAACTCCACCCAAACCTGGAAAGCACATGATGATATTGTCTTTAGCCTGAGTTTTAGTCCCGATGGTCGCTGGTTTGCATCCGCAGGGGATGATAATGCCATTAAAATTTGGAAATTAGATGGGACGCCGATTAAAACCCTTAAGGGTCATAGTGGCCGAGTCACCAGTGTGAATTTTAGTCCCGATGGCATGACTTTAGCTTCCGCCAGTTGGGATAAAACCATTCGCCTGTGGACTCTGAAAGATACGTTTTTGAAAGTGTTAGCTGGGGAGGTGGGTCATAAGGGGAGAGTGTCCAGTATCAGCTTGTCTCCTACGGGAAAACAGTTAGCATCGGCGAGTTGGGATAATACCGTGAAAATTTGGAGTCTGGAACCGGGTCGGACGACAGAAGCGGTGACCACGTTACAGGCTCCCGATGGACATGGCGATCGCGTGTTTGGGGTGAGTTTTTCTCATGATGGTCGGGCGATCGCCTCGGTCTCTCAAGATTGTACGGTCAAAATTTGGAATGCTGCCAAGGGTACCCTGCTCAAAACTTTAGTAGACCCGAATTTGACCGCCGACCCTGACAAACATTCCGATTGTCCCGTGGCTCGTAGTCACAGCGATCGCGCTTATGCGGTCAGTTTCTCTCCCGATGGTCAATTAATTGCCTCCGGTTCTCGGGATAAAACCGTCAAAATTTGGCGGATTGATGGCACGTTATTGAAAGTTTTGGAAGGACACTCGGAACGGGTGAATAGTGTCGCCTTTTCCCCCGATGGTCGTCTGATTGCCTCCGGTTCCGATGATAAAATGGTCAAACTCTGGACCAAGGACGGTGAACTCCTCCAAACCCTCGCCGGTCGCTATCCTCATCAGTCTTATGTCACCAGCGTCACCTTCTCTCCCGATGGTCAACGGGTTGCTTCCGCCAGTTGGGATAATACCGTGAAAATTTGGAATCTCGATGGAACCTTGGAAAAAACCCTGTTGCAAGGGTATAGCGATAGTGTGGAAAGTGTGCGCTTTTCCCCGGATGGTCGGCTGTTGGTTTCCGCCAGTTGGGATGGCACGGTTAAGCTTTGGAGTCTCAAAGATGGGACGTTATTAAAAACCCTGCAAGGTCATACGTCCGGGGTTTTAGATGTGGAATTCAGTCCCGATGGTGAAATTATTGCCTCGGCGGGCGATGATAATACGGTGATTTTGTGGAATTTGGATTTGGATGATTTAACTCGCCGTGCTTGTACTTGGCTCCATGATTATTTCAAGTATTCCAAAAATATCAGCGAGGGCGATCGGGCGCTTTGCCAGGAAGCGATTAAGGAACAACGATTTCCTAAATCTAGCCTTCCCTCTGTACAACGGTTGAGCCGGTCTCGATAAGTAAAAACCCCGCTGCCGCAGGCTAAAGCCTGGGACACTCGCGGACGAAGCCCCAGAAGCGCGGGCTAATACAGAAAATCGACTTTTAACAACCGGATTAGGTATGAACTCCTGATTACACGGATTTTCAGGGATTGGGGAGGATTATGATATGATTTTTTTGAAGTAATCCGGTTATTTATTTTCGGTCTTTCAAGGTTTATGTCTGAATTACCTCCCCTCAATTTTGATACGATTTGGGATATTCTCAATGATAAGATTGATGATTTAACGGTTAATCGCTTGGTTTGGCATTCTTTAGGGTATCGTTATGAGGAAATGACTCAAGTTTGGAATACGGATGCTGTTGATCCGCTGTGGCGGGACGAGTATCCAGAACCCCCGGATTTTATCGCCAGCCGACCGGCAACTGTTAAACTCACTCGTTCTATTCCTAAAGAAAATAAGCAACTGCTGAAGGAAAAGTTGGGGTTTTCGGGTTACAAGGTGGGTGAGTTGGTTCCCCGCTTAACCCGTCGCGCTACGATGGCGAATTGGTTATTAAGTTATTTAGAATCTCAGCCCTGATTGGGGGCGTCAAGTCTTTCTCTGGCTATTTTGGTTAACCCGTTGATTTAGGATTGATGATTAGTAAGGGGCCATTCCTCCCTCAATCTAGCCGGATTGAGGTTTTATAATTTTAATCCAAAAATTGCAAGTTGTCAATCTGTTTAATTATAAAATTAAACCGGAGGTAAATCTGCTGGAATTCTGATTGACGGCATTGGGTCGAGATGCTTAATATTAAGGGAAGGTAAAAACTGTAAACAAATATTAAGTTTATGAATGGCTCGGGGGTGGAGCCTGCTGTGATGGCACCCTGGTTGGATGAAAGAATGAAAACTCCTATAGAGACTGCAATGCAATCAACATTTCCGAAAAGACTTCTAATATCTGTCGCTGCCTTTTTCGTCGCTGTATCAGTTTGGGCGATCGCCCCGATTCCGGCTCAAGCTTATGACAATCCTGAGTTACTGCCGGAGATCCAAACCCCCATTATTGACCTCGCCAACTCCCTGACGAGCGTCCAGGAAGAGAACTTAGTCCAAGAGTTAGAGAATTTTGAAGCGGAAACCGGCTGGAAACTGAGGGTCCTGACCCAATACGATCGCACCCCGGGTCGGGCGGTTAAGGATTATTGGGACCTCAACGATAAGAGCGTCCTGCTGATTGCGGACCCTCGGGGGGGCAACCTCTTGGGATTCAATGTGGGGGATGAGCTCTACCCCTTACTCCCGAGAACCTTCTGGATCGAATTACAAACCCGGTACGGCAATCAATTTTTCGTGCGGGAGAATGGAGAGGACCAAGCAATTCTGAGCGCATTAAATAGCGTGGAAAATTGTCTGCGCCAAGGGGGATGCCTGGTGGTCCCCGGGTTGCCGAGGGAGCAATGGATCCTGACCCTGATTACCTCAACGTTGGGAGGCGTCATCTTTGGATTTGCCGCACATCCGAGGAAAGATCGACAAGCGTTTTCCTGGCAATGGGCCTTAATGTTTTCACCCCTATGGGGAATTTTATTTATTGCCTTTGGTTTGGGACCAGTGATCTCGCGGACCAGTGATTTTTTACCCTTACTGCGGAATATCCTCGGGTTTCTACTCGGTGCACTGGTTGCTTATTTAACGCCGATTATCAATGGGTCCTCGACTTCTGAAACTTAGGAAGTGGGTAGAGTTTTAGATCCGCAGCAGAAGAAACCGGGTTTCATCCCCCTGGCTTTGTTGGTACTCAGCACAGAGTGGGTCAAGACACCCGGTTTCTGCTCACTACGGTAGCGCCAGAACCTAGAATCAGTAAGGACTCGGCTGATTTGTCGGGTAATTTATTGCCATTGTCTGGGTTCTTCCCAACCGGGTTGGTAGTGACGCAATAAGCTGGTATCCAGGTTGGGTCCCTCGGAGTCGATCGCGAAGGTAATGGTGGGGTCTGGATGACCCGTCAGGGTTCGCAACAGATCGCCGGTGTCCACATTCCAGAGTTTAATGGTTTTTTCCAGGCTGCCACTGGCGAGGGTTTTGCCATCGTGACTGAGGGTGACGCCGCGAACGATGCCGGAATGAGCGGCGATCGCCCGAATCAAACAGCCGGATTCTAAATTCCAAATTTTAATGGTCCCATCCTGAGAACCACTGATTAACAATTGACCGTTGGGACTAATCGCCAGAGAAATTGCCACATCGGTATCAATATTAAAGGAGCGAATTAAAGCCCCAGTTTGGAGATTCCACAGATTAAGCTTTTTATCAATGCCTCCGGTGGCGAGTATGGTCCCATCAGGACTGAGGGAAATCGGGCGAACGGTTCCAGAATGACCACTGAGGGTCCGCAACCGTTGCCCTTGGAGGAGGTCCCAAATCTCGATAGTCCCATCGTAGCCGCCACTGACCAAAATTTTGCTATCTTCACTAATGGCAATGGCACTGACTCCGCTGGTATGTCCAGCTAGGGTGCGAATAAAATCCCCGCGACCCCGTTGCCACAGATTCAATTTTTTTTCTGTACTGCCACTGGCGAGAGATTGTCCCGCTTGACCCCCAGCGATGGGATAAAAGGACCAAGAATGTCCACAGAGGGCTTGAGTAATTTCGCGATCGCGCAGTTTCCAGAGTTTAATCGTACCATCGTAACTGCTGCTGGCAACGAGACCCCCATCGGCACTGATGGCAACGGGATAGACATAGTTGGAGGTGCCCGTGAGGATGCGTAACCATTCCGTAGAAACCGGGATAGAGCTCAGGGATTCCAGATAGAGATTCAGTCCACCCATATAAAAGAGGTCATTGAGGCAGAGGCGGGCGCGACCCTCGCTCATGGCGATTAAATGGGTGGGTAAAAATCCAGCTAAAATCGGGTGATATTCGGACTGGGACGGGGGAATCGGTTCGGGAATCAGGACAAAAATGATGGCCGATTGGTGCTTAATTTGGGAGAGTTCCAGATCCCAGACTAAGGGGGAAGTGGAACCCCAAATGGCCTGAACGGAAAGGGTGATCGCGGGATTCGCTTTGAGGGTAAAATCGCCCGGACTTGGGGATTGGGGCGGCTGATCTGGGTCAATTCGAGTCACCCGGTGATCTAAATAGGTGGCGACAGCTTCGACCCCTAGCTGATGGCGGAGGCGATCGCGAAACCGTTCCGAGATGGGGGTCGGGGATTGAGTCCAAGACAGTCTCTGTTCACAGGCGGAAAGAATTGCCCGGAAGCGTTCACCGGCGATCGTCACCTGTTCGCCATGCAAACCCGGAGACTGGCAATGCAGCAGTTCGGCACTCTGGTGATTGAGCCGTTTAATAAAATCCGCCTGTTGAAATTTTAGGGGGGTTGTCCAGTCCATTGGTTGCTGTTATCGTTCTTCCCAAGATTGTACATGGATTGTCTGAGTGGACCTGTGGCGACGGCCTAATCGGCGATCGCTTCGGAAACAAAGCACCCTAGAAATATGAACCCACAATCACCCACAGTCGATCTGTAACGGATAACTTCCTCGCTTACATCCAATCTAAACTATAAAATCTATACCAAAAAACCGGGTTTCTGGCTCCAATCTTCGATCTTAACCGAGATGAGTGTCAAGAAACCCGATTTTGAGAAACGGTGTTTCCTAGAATCAAACACCGCAAATTTTCCGGGGAGTCCCTAATCTAAATGTTCTTCATCCATCTCCTCTAGGGCGAGGGGTTCATTCCCTGGAGAACGGAGATTCTCCAACATTGTTTGGATTTCTAGGGGCGGGGGCGGCGTCAGGCGAGAGACAATCAAAGTCACCGCAAAATTAATGATCATGCCAATGGTCCCGATGCCTTCAGCGGAAATGCCAAATAACCAGGGTTCCATCCCGTAGAAATTCACCGCGATAATATAGTAGGCCGTGAACGCCAAGCCCGCAACCATCCCAGCAATGGCTCCTTCTCGATTGGTTCGGCCATCAAAGATGCCTAAAATAATCACGGGGAAAAAGCTGGCGGCGGCTAACCCAAAGGCAAACGCCACCACCTGGGCCACAAATCCTGGCGGGTTGATCCCGAAGTATCCGGCAATGGCAATGGCAAATCCCACCATAATCCGTCCCACCATCACCCGCTTGGTTTCCGAGGCGCGGGGATTGATTAGGCGGTAATAAATATCATGGGCAACGGAACTAGAAATTACCAACAATAAACCGGATGCGGTAGACAAGGCAGCGGCTAATCCTCCGGCAGCAACGAGGCCCACAACCCAGGGGGCCAGACTCGCAACTTCGGGAGTGGATAAGACGATGATATCCCGGTCAATGTTAATTTCATTCGTGTCCGGGTCTGGGGTCAGTTCCAAGACTCCATCAGCGTTTTTATCCTCAAAGGTTAACAGTCCGGTGTTTTCCCATTTGGTCGCCCAATCGAGTTGGCGGACCTGTTCGATGGTTTGCCCGTTTAAGTTGTTAATTAAGTTATAGCGGGCAAAGGTGGATAAGGCGGGGGCGGTGGTATAGAGAATGGCGATAAACAATAGGGCCCACCCTGCGGAGTAACGGGCGGCGCGAATATTGGTGACAGTATAAAATCTGACGATGACATGGGGCAACCCAGCGGTTCCCACCATCAGGGCGATGGTGATGAACAGGACATCCAGCATGGACTTTTCGGTAAAGGGTTGGGTATATTCGGCAAATCCGAGGTCTAGCTGAATTTGGTTGAGTTGGGGAACGATATCGCTGAAGGTAAAGGCAAGTTGGGGGATGGGGTTGCCGGTGAGTTGAAAGGACAGGGCGATCGCCGGGATCAAGTAGGCGACAATTAATACGGTATATTGGGCGACTTGGGTCCAGGTAATCCCTTTCATGCCTCCCAAGACGGCAAAAAAGCCGACAATAATCATGCCGATGATCACGCCTTGGTTGATATCGACTTGCAGGAATCGGCTGAAGACGATGCCGACGCCGCGCATCTGTCCGGCAACATAAGTGAGGGAAATGAAGATGGCGGCGACGACGGCGACTAGGCGGGCGGTGGTGGAGTAGTAGCGATCGCCCACAAAATCCGGGACGGTGTATTTTCCAAATTTCCGCAGATAGGGGGCTAAAAGCAGGGCGAGGAGAACATACCCTCCGGTCCATCCCATCAGATAAATGGATCCGTCATACCCAAGGACGGAGATCAGTCCTGCCATTGAGATAAAGGAGGCGGCAGACATCCAGTCGGCAGCGGTGGCGGCCCCATTGGCGACTGCGGGAATCCCCTGTCCGGCAACGAAGAATCCTTTACTATCTCGCACCCGCGATCGCCAGCCGATATAGGTGTACATAATAAAGGAGAGAATGACCAGGATCGTTGTCCATGCTTCTACTGACATCAGTTAGTCTCTCCGATTGCTGTCGTTGTATTTGCGATCGAGTTTATCCATTTGAATGGCATAGATAAAAATCAGGACCACGAAAATATAAATGGATCCTTGCTGGGCCATCCAAAAGCCGAAAGGTAACCCTCCAATCCGAATCAGGTTGAGGGGTTGCACGAATAAAATGCTGCACCCAATGGAGACAACCCCCCAGACAATCAGCAGATTGCGGATTAAAGCTTTGTTGGCCCGCCAATAAGCGTGACGATCTTCGTTGTTCATGATTTTTTATCCATGAGAGTTTTGGGAAAGAAGTTTAATCAGCATACAGTGGGATGCTTTGGCTACGCTAGAGGGAAAGATATTTTTCCCTGGGCAAAAAATAGCGTCCCTTTAGCGATCGCCTCTTGAGTAGAAGTGTGAGATATTATTGCTACAGATACCGATACAAATTTTTTATGGGGATCGCTGATCCCAAGTGAGGGGAAATCCTGGCGATCGCCTCACTCTGAGTCATTTTCGGCTGAGGCGCTACATAGGCCGATTCTTGATCCCCAGGGTTAAATCACGATGGTAATTTCTTTTTTAGGGTTCTACATCAGGGCCGGGTTTCGCAACTATTCTTGTCCTGTGCTCGTCCGGTGAAATTCCCCCCAAGAGAGAATTTTTTTCGGCTTTTTGTGGGTGAGTCCCCTGCATCTGTGCCGATTGAGGTAGAGTAGGAGGAGTCGTTGGTTAATCCGCTATTCCTATCAGGGGAGATTGTCCGCTTGTGATTTGTATCACACCTATGGTCAGAACTCAAACGCTATAAACCTTAGAGGACAGTCATTTAAAAATTTATTACGGAAGCCGTCCAAAAGTTTATGAAGAAATATTGCAGTTGCTTGATTTAACTGTTAAAGTATGCTCAAGGGCGACTTAAGTCCATACTCGTATCTAGGAGGCCAGCCCACCATGTACAAGAACCCAACGGATACAGTTCGGGACTAAGAATTAGGACCGAGGGGGAAATGGAACCGTGCTACCGCGTACCATTCAACATCAAAATGCGCGAAGGCGGATTGTCAATTTCAATCATCCTTGTGGATTGGGTTTCCCAAGCAGAATTGGCATCTGAGGCGTTGACTCCATCACCCTGATTAGGCTTTGAAGTATTTTCACCCGGCATTTTGTGGAAGGGGTCAGCAATTGTATAACATACCCATTCTGAACCCCCTACATTGAAATCGCTGATGCTACTGACTGCATTTAACTTATCCTTCTGATCGCCAAAACGGGTGACTCTGTGAAGTGCCGAAAAATATCAACAGACTTGGCATGGAATGGGTAGAGGGATAAGACCTCAACTATGGAGGCTTCATTTATGAACATTCAAGACAAGACGGCACTCATTACTGGCGCGTCCCGTGGAATTGGGCGGGCGATCGCCCTGGAGTTGGCACATCAAGGCATGAAACGGATCATAATCGTGGCCCGCGATCGCGACAAATTGGCGGAAGTGGAGGCGGAGATTGCTGCGATTGGAGTAGAGGTCGTGAGTCTCCCTTTAGATCTCACGCGACCTGTGGAAGTAGACATCGCGATCGCCAAAGCGTGGAAGCATCAGGGTCCAATTCACCTCTTGGTCAATTGTGCGGGGGTCGCACATCAGACCCCATTCTTGCAATCGAAATTTCCAAAAATTCAGGAAGAACTTTCCCTGAATATTATGGGAATGTATGAAATCACGCGCATGGTTGCCAAACGGATGGCAGCAAGGCAGGAAGGCACAATCGTCAACGTTTCCAGCTTAATGGGCAAAGTGGCCGCACCCACGATGTCCACCTATTCGGCAACGAAGTTCGCCATCCTCGGCTTCACCCAAGCCTTGCGGGGGGAACTCGCGGAACATAATATCAAAGTGGTCGCACTTCTGCCCACTTTGACCGATACCGACATGGCGAAAAACTTAGAATTGTTTCGCTGGGTTGTGCCGATGACACCGCAGCAGGTAGCAAAGGCACTGGTATCGGGACTCAACAAAGACTCCTCGGAGATCTTAGTGGGATGGCAAAGTCATTTAGCGGTTTTGTGCCAACGGATTGCACCCTGGCTATTGGATAAAATGCTATTGATGGCTTCCCCTTTATCTGGGGATTTGGTCAAGCGCAATGATCGCCGGAATCAAGCCAGCGATCGCCTTCTTAGGGAAGCTGCTGCCGCATCCCGTTAAGGGGTTTGTGAAAAACTAGGTTAGCACTATCGAGTAGGGGCGAGAAAGCGAATCGCCCCTACATTTGGCGTGAATTCTCAAAATGCTTAAGTCCTGTTCGGGAAACAGGGGCTAATCAAGTTTAGCATAATCGATTCAATCCGACGCATCTTACCAAAGGCATAAAAGAGCGAGTTTGGCCGCCCCGTGGCACTCTAGCCGCCCCCAAATTGCTCCCTGTCTTGATTCCGTGGCTTGTTGACCCGGGACACCTGGGAATTTTATGTCCGTAAATTTATAAAAAATGAATTCATTGATACAATAATCCGACGACTCATGCTAGACTCATACCAATTGGAGAATAAATTCACCGGGTAACCGAGTCAAAAGCATCAGCCAACTGTTTCGGCTGACCCGGGATCCAAATGCTCTATGCTGGGGCAATTATTTTTTTACGTTTCCAATTTCCAATATCTTCATTCCAGAAGAATTTAATTTTTTTGGAATGATTGTAATGACCGCTCATCATCTGTACAATACAAACCCAATAAACATTATTCGTCTAGCGGCGAGGAGGTTGATCCCATGTTAAATGCACAACACAATTCTAAGGGAAACTTCATGGTGGTTGATTTGGCTGAGGGAGTTTTAGTTGGTTCTCTCATGCCGAAAGATAACCTCCCCGCATTGCGATCAGGATTTGCTGGCTATCCGGCAAACCCCCGATGGAATGTGATTAAATATCGGGCCTGGAAAATGGGACGGCAGTTGCGGCAGTCTCTGGATGAAGGGGATTTGGTGGTCCGTTCCACGGATTTCATGTTAGTTCCGGCGCAAGAGAGTTCGGCAACTCAAATTGGGAAGGCGAAGCAACAAAGCGATCGCTTTCTAACAACTCCAATGGTCCTGGCTTAAGCTAAATTCATGAATTCAGAATCTTTCCCTAGAAGGAGCGATCGCTGTTCAGGCGATCGCTCCTTCTCATTTTATCCCAGCTTTTAACCCTGGGCTGTAATGCGATCGATTAAGGTTTGTTTTACCTGTTCCGCATTTTCATTCTCAACTTGACAAGTGCCTGCATTGGCATGACCCCCACCGCCATATTCCAACATCAATGCACCAATATTTAGATTCGAGGTGCGGTTCAAAATCGACTTACCCACGGCAAACACCGTATTTTGTTGTTTGAGTCCCCAGAGAACGTGCATGGAGATATTGCAGTCTGGATAAAGGGCATAGATGGTAAACCGATTCCCCGCATAAATGGTCTCTTCATCGCGCAAATCCAGAACCACTAGATTGCTATAAACCGTGGCACAGTCTTTCAGTTGCTGATTAAATTTATCTTGGTGTTCAAAGTACAGGTCAGACCGTTCTTTGACATCAGGAAGCTGCAAAATTTCCTCAATGCTATGATTTCTACAGTAATCAATTAATTCCATCATTAATTGATAGTTAGAAATGCGGAACTCTTTAAATCTTCCTAAGCCGGTTCGCGCATCCATCAGAAAGCTTAAGAGGACCCATCCTTGGGGGTCTAAAATTTCAGAACGCTCAAATTGAGCCGAATCTGACTTATCCACCGCTTCCATCATTTCGGTGGAAATGGTGGGAAATTTTTCCGGTCCGCCAAAGTAGTTGTACACGACTCGGGCGGCAGAGGGAGCCTTGGGATCGATAATATAGTTATCGTGAGCGTCTTGATTGCGGATGGTTTCGCTTTCGTGGTGATCGAAGACTAAATGAGCGGTTTTGACGTAAGGTAAATTGGTGGTAATATCCCGATCGCTGATTTCAATTTTGCCATCCTGCATATCTTTCGGATGGACGAATTTAATCTCATCGATGAGATTCAGTTCCTTTAACAGAACAGCACAGACCAACCCATCAAAATCACTACGGGTTACTAATCGGTACTTGTGGTCGTTACTTGACATATTTTCCCCAGTTGAAGCAGTATCGGTTTATTTTCGCTATGTTTCTCTATTGAAACCGATCTGTTCTCTGCTGTCTAGGATGCAGGGACTTCATGGGTTAGAAACCGGGTTTCTTATCCCAATTTTTGCCAATTATCACCCATTTGGGTCAGAAACCCGGTTTCTTGTCCCCTAGACTGTCTGAGGCGATCGCATCTTCATTCCGACCCATGCCACCCCGCCACAAGTTGACCATCCGGTCTAATCCGCCAGTCGCGAGGGTCAGTCCATCAGGATACCAGGCGATCGCCTGCGCCCAATCTGAGTCGGAGGAAATAAACCCCATCACCTCTCCTGTTTGCAGATTCCAGAAGCGAATTCCATCCCGAGATGCACTGGCAAACAGTTGACCATTCGGGTTAATTTTCAGCGACTTAATCCAACTGGGATGATCCACCAGGGTGTAAAGCAGTTCTCGGTCAACTAAATCCCAACATTTAATCGTGGCATCAAAACTACCGGAAATTAAACGATTGCCATCGGGGGTAAAATCTAAGGTGGTAATTCCGCGATCGTGTTGAAATGAAGTCGGGAGGGGATTGCCGACAATGGCGGTTCCTTTACCAGGAATTACCGGCCATAAAATAATATTACCCTGATGAGTTCCTGCGGCAATTAATTGTCCATCTCCGCGAAAAGCTACGGAATAAATGGGTTGTAAATTTAATAAGACCTGGATCAGTTGGCGATTTTCCAAATCCCAGAAGCGAATTCCATCTAAACCCCCACTGACTAAATTTCGGCCATCAGGGGAAATTGCCAAGGAGAGTACATTACTTCTATGTTCTAAAAATTGATGTAATAATTCACCTTTTTGGACATCCCAGACTTCGATCGCCCCGCCATCTGCGGAACTCACGAGGGTATTTCCATCAGGAGAAAAAGTCAGGGCAAGAACTCTATTTTGATAGGTTTTCCAGTGGCGAATCCGTTTTTCTTGTTGTAAATCCCAGATTTCAATTCTCGGATCATTTCTGCCTCCGCCTAGGGCAATAAAGCGGCCATCGGGACTAAAGGCCAGGGATTGAATCGTGGCGGATTCCCCTTCGATCGCCAACAATAATTCTGGATTGGTCCAAGTCGGGGCGATGGGGCGATCGCCTTGTCCTTGAAACGCTGAATTAGACCCTGTACCCTGGGATAATGGGGATTCTACAGCAAGGTCAGATATCCGGGGTTGAGGCGTCGCCAGAGTGACTTCCCCTAGGGAAAACAGGGCAGTTCCCAGCAGCAAGGGGAGGGTAGGAAGATAGGCAAGTAACCCAGCAATTAAACCCCGGGTTAGGACCGGGTTCTTTAATCTGAATCTCTCCATTCAGTTCACCAATAATCGATTCAGAACTTATAACTTAACCGTATTAATTAAAACACTACCCCGGTCATCGGATCCCAGATTTAGACTAGAAATCAGTCCTGATGATGATGACAGTCTGGCTGAAGATTAGGGCAAATCGTATGAGCAACTTGGTCCTCTGTGGGGTGTTCTTGCCATCCCTTAAGGATGCCTTTCAACTCGGAACGCAGAGTTTCTAAAGACCGAATTTGTTCATCAATAGCCGCAACTTTGGCCTCTAAATGCTGCCGAACTTCTCCACAAGGCAACTCGCCGCGATCGTGAACCTGCAAAATCTCTTTGATTTCCGTCAGACTTAATCCCAAAGATTGCGATCGCTTAATAAAGGCCAGCCGATTGAGAACCGTAGAATCAAAGATTCGATAACCCGAATCTGCCCGTTCTACGGTGGGTTCTAACAGACCAATTTCTTCATAGTAGCGAATCGTCTTCACTGGCAATCCCGAAGTTGCAGACACTTCGCCAATTTTTAGGGATTTTTCACCTACCAAAGTTTCCATCATCTTGCGGTTGAGGGGAACAGGATCACGGCCCCCGAAGGGTTATTGCGGGGGATATTTTTTAGAAGTCATCAATAAGGGGAGGGGTTGACGAGAAGAAGCCGGGGGGAGATAATGTTCCGGCACTCGTTCGAGATCTAAAGGCTGACTGCGCTGGAGTTGCCACCATCGTAAAGCCAAGGCCACGCTGACCAGGACGATGCCAAAACTAAACAGCGAAACGCTTTGGTCAATTCCTCCGAGGGCTGCATCGACGGCACCCACGATCACGATAAAGCTAGTAATAGGTTCTTGACGGTAGGCCGACTTTAGAAATCTAATCAATCCAGGATTCATCATAGTTACTGTTTTTTCTGCGCGGGTAATTTTTCTTTATGGTTAAGATTTAAAGTTGACCCCCAAGTTTAGGGCGAGGGCAATCCTCCCTCCCCTTGTTATTGTAACGTTTCAAGGGTTCATTGTACTCTACCGTTTAGAGGGTTTTGCTCAAAAAGGCGATCGCCTCTAAAAGCAATCGGTGGGTGGAATGGTCAGTCCAATGGGGTCAATCTACCTACAGATGGTTTCTGCCCCTAGGGAGCCAATTCCGGAGTTCTTTCAATTCCCCTGGGAGGTTTTAAACCCCAGTCGATTCCCCACTTGGAAGTCCCGGGGACGGGTGAGAATTGCCCACCCGCCCGCTTTCAGGAGATGACCTAATTGAGGCCCAACCAGGACAGCAGACCTTGTCCCGTGAGGTATTCGATCAGCAGAGTCAGGGCAAAACCAATCATCGCCGCCCGACCATTCAAGCGTTCAGCATACTTATTGAAGCCAAATTTTGGTTCTTCCAGCTTCGGGGTAACGGTAGGTCCGATAGGTTGGGGTTCTGTCATGGTGAGTCGGTTAATTTACAATTCTTAACGATTTATCATCTTCTATTGTAGGGACGCGGACTCATTCGTCAACAACAATCCTTCTAAAATTTCCTAAATTAAGGTATCACAACAGAACCACAAGAGGTTATTCATGGAAATTGGCGTCCCAAAAGAAACAAAAGATCGGGAATATCGGGTGGGGTTGAGTCCGAGTAGCGTCAGAGTCCTTACGGAACAGGGACATTCCGTGTTTATCGAAACCCATGCCGGGGTCGGTTCAGGATTCAGCGATCAAGAGTATCTGCATAGTGGGGGAAAAATTGTCCCCACGGCGAAAGAGGCATGGAGTCGGGAATTGGTGGTGAAGGTGAAAGAACCCTTACCGGGGGAATATGGGTATTTGCACAAAGAGCAACTGCTGTTTACCTACCTCCATTTAGCCGCCGATCGCCAATTAACCGAGACTCTGATGGAATCGGGCGTCTGTGCGATCGCCTATGAAACCGTCGAACTTCCAGATAAACGACTCCCCCTACTTACCCCCATGAGCATTATCGCCGGTCGTCTCTCCGTGCAGTTTGGCGCGAGATACCTCGAACGGCAACAAGGGGGACGGGGAGTGCTGTTGGGAGGCGTTCCTGGGGTCAAACCGGGTCATGTGGTCATCTTAGGCGGGGGTATTGTCGGGACAGAAGCAGCAAGGATGGCAGTCGGAATGGGCGCGCGAGTGCAAATTTTGGATATCAACGTCGATCGCCTCGCCTATCTGGAAACCTTGTTTGGGTCCCGGGTCGAACTGCTGTATAGTGAGTCCTTACAAATCGAGGCAGCCGTTCCCAATGCCGACTTACTGATTGGTGCCGTCCTCGTTCCCGGACGTCGTGCGCCGATTTTAGTCCCGCGTCAGTTGGTGGAAACCATGCGTCCCGGGTCAGTGATTATTGATGTGGCAGTGGATCAAGGCGGTTGTGTGGAAACCATGCGTCCCACTTCCCATACAAATCCTACTTATATTGAAGCCGGAGTTGTGCATTATGGCGTACCCAATATGCCCGGGGCCGTCCCTTGGACTGCCACGCAAGCCCTTAACAATAGTACCTTACCTTATGTGGTGAAATTAGCCAATAATGGCGTAAAAGCCTTAACATTTGATGCAGCTTTATCTAAGGGTCTGAACGTGAAAAACCATCAACTGTTGCATCCTGATGTTCAGCGTGATTTCCCCGATTTAGTGCCTTAGAAATCATCCCAGGACTGAGGTCATTTTTAATATTAGACCCTAAATGTAGAGGCGATGTGCGAATCGCCTCTACATTTAGCTTAGATTTTAAAATTTGTGGAAGTCTTAATCAGAAAAATCTGGATGATTTGTAGGGAGTCCTTTAGCAAAGAGGGTGAGAACCTTTAAATACGGTAGAAACCATGAAAACTTTTCTCGAAACTGACCGTTTAATCCTGCGTTATTTTAATGATAGTGATGTTAATCACCTTTTAGAATTAGACAGTGACCCGGCGGTGATGCGCTACATTAATGGCGGAATTCCCAGTAATTTAGCGGACATTGAAGCAGGGTTAGGCAAAATTTTAGACTATTATGAAAATTATGAAAACTTTGGGTTTTGGGCGACTCATGAGAAAGCTACCGGCGAATTTATTGGCTGGTTTCACTTTTACCCTGCCATCACCAGTTCCTTTGGGGTAGCGGCGAATCTCGTTCGAGAGGGGGAGATTACCCTGGGATATCGCTTGCGGCAGTCAAGTTGGGGGAAAGGATATGGCACTGAAGGGGGGCGATCGCTTCGAGATAAAGGGTTTAATGAGTGGGGGGTAACCAGAATCATTGCTTGGGCATTACAAGCCAATCAAGCCTCGATTCGAGTCATGGAAAAAGTTGGGTTACAATTTGAATGTGATTATCACTTGAAGCCTGAGCAGTTACCAGCCTTAAAACAACCCGAGGAACGGCTGATTCTCAAGTATGGGTGTGATAACCTTTAAGTTTGACTGAGAAAATAACCCAAATTTAGCTAAATTTAAGGCATTATTATACCCAAGGCAGTATGGCGCAGGGGAAGGATAATTTCAAAGGTCGTGCTAACTCCCGGTTCTGAATGACAACTTAGAGTACCGTGATGCTTTTGGACAATCATTTCATAACTAATATATAGCCCTAATCCGGTCCCTTGACCTACAGGTTTTGTGGTAAAAAATGGGTCAAAAATTTTAGTTTGAACTTCCGGAGGAATACCCCCGCCATTATCGGTAATCGCAATCCGAATTTTCTGGTCTTCGACTTCACTGGTCTGGATGTGAAGCCTTCCAGAATCAGCCGGTGCATGGGCTTCGATCGCATCAATCGCATTGGTGAGGAGATTCATAAACACTTGATTGAGTTCCCCCGCCAAACATTCTACTGGAGGGAGTTGACTATAGTCTTTGATGACTTCAATCCGGGGTGGTGAAGATTCAGAACCCTGGATGCGATGTTGGAGAATCAGCAGGGTACTTTCCAATCCTTCGTGAATATCGACCGCTTTCAACTGAGCTTCATCTAAGCGGGAAAAATTCCGGAGACTCAAGACAATCCGCTGGATGCGATCGGCCCCTGATTTCATAGAATTCAGGAGTTTAAATAAATCTTTTTTAACAAAGGGTAAATCAATCTGAGTTTCCAGTTCTACAATCTCAGGGTCGGGTTCTTGATATTTTTCCTGATAGAGGGATAATAAGTCTAAGATATCTTGAAAGTAGTCTGTAGCGGGAGAGAGATTGCTATAAATAAAACTGACAGGATTATTGATTTCATGGGCAATGCCTGCGACTAACTGCCCCAAACTAATCATTTTTTCATTGTGAATCAATTGGCCTTGGGTTTGCTTGACTTGACGTAAGGCATTGGAGAGAGACTCGGCTTTTTCTGTTAAATGAATCTCTTGGCGCATGAGTTGTTCGTTCGCTTGGGAGAGTTGCTGGGTGCGTTCGATGACCCTATATTCTAGTTCGGCTTTGGCTTGTTTTAAGCCTTCTAAAGCGTGGCGACGTTCTTGGAGGACGGCAATGAGAACCAGAGTGGTGACTGAGATGACGCCAATAAAGGATTCTAAGAAGAGGAGAGAGGCGTTGAGATTATCTCGGACAAAGGAACTGCGATTGAGAATGGTTCCGGCGATCGCCATTAATCCCGTCAAGGCGATCGCTAACGTGGTCCAGCGTTCCGAAAAGCGAAATGCCGCCCAACCTAACAAGGGAATCATTAAATATTCTACGGGATATGCGTACCAAAAGGCTAAACTAACCACGCCATCAAAGAGGAAAAACCAGCTCAAACTTTCGAGACGTAGAGAGTGCAATTCCTGTCCCACAATTTTTCGCAAGTGAGAAAAAATTCGAGTTTCCTTTCTCTGTTGCCAAATTGGACTTAAAAAGTGATGCCAACTCAACAAAACCGGGGTAAAAATGAGCACACCGGCCAGATTAGACACCCACCAAGTCACCCAAGACTGTGCAAAATTCGACCAATCTACCCATTGCGCCACACAAAGGGCCAAAATGCCCAGGGTGGCACTGATGGTTTGAGCGGCGATCGCCCCACAACCGACAAAAATAAACACCTCATTGACGCGATGAAACGGATAGCGGGTGTGAGTTAAGCGGCGAATTAAACCCGCCCCCCATAGAGGCGTCAGGGTATTTCCCACCGCAGTGACTGCCGCGATTGCCAGACTAACTAAGGAGGGGTCCACCACCACTGAAATGCCAAAAGAACCCAAAGTAATACTGGGCCAAATCCGGTTTCCCCAGATCAGAACTGCCGCCAAACCCACCCCTGCGGGAATCCAAACCGCTGTAACACCTCCGGGGAGAACCGCTAACTTGAGTCCCAGGATGCCTAAAACACAGTAAACAAAGGCGATCGCACCAATTAATCCGACATTTTGCCGCAACTGAACCTGGCCTAAACTTCTCTTCATCTGACACTCCGTAGGGGATTTTATCATCAAAGAATCATTACTAAACGCCTATTCTTTTGACCATTTCTGATAGTGCTAAGTCTGAATTAGCCGGAAATTACCTGGAGTTTTCTGCCCTAGTTCTTGAGTCTAGTTCAAGGGTGACCTCTTCATACACTTCAGCAAACGACCCGGTTAAATTTAAACTTTTAAGCGTAAATGTTGCTGTAGTGGAAGTATAAGTTTGAAATAGCCATCCCCCTTCCTCAGTTTTTCGGAAAACTTCCACTCGTTGATGTTTTGTATTGACCAAAACATACTCTTCCAGACTGCTTATGGTTTGGTAATCGTTGAATTTGTCCCCTCGGTCAAAAGCTTCGGTACTCGGAGAAAGCACTTCGATAATCAATTTAGGAAAGCGTTTATAGGTAGAAGTTTCTCGGTCTATAGGATCACAAGTAACCATTAAATCAGGATAATAAAAGCAATTACGTGGTTCGATATAAACTTTAACATCCGCAATATACAAGCGGCAACCTGTACCTCGAAGGTGGCTACGAATGAGCGCAAACAAATTTCCAGCGATCGTATTATGGGTGTCTGTTGTGCCTGCCATTGCTAGAACTTTTCCATCGATATATTCATGTTTGATGGGGCTTTTAATTTCCCGTTCTAGGTATTGTTCTGGGCTGATAAAATCAGCAAATTCAGAAAGAGCTATCATGTTTAGGGTTCCTCAAAATCACGTTATTGTCGAAGCGGATTTGGAACGAGTCACGCTAAAACTGGCAATAGTCCAATCCGCAGCTAACCGGCTATTTGGATCATAACAGGGGAGCGGCGGTAATCAAACAGGGGATTCATCAAACTGATCCGTCCTGTTTCTGAGGGGATAAGTTATGGTAAATGCCTGGTTTTGTTCTCTTGGTGCAATTATCCCGAGGCATTGAGGAGTGATCCTGGGCTTGTGGTGAAACCCTCGGGTTTGATAACGGACCGGATTGAGGGACTTGTTCTGAACCCTGAGTTTTCTGTTATCCTCGATTAAAACTTCCTGAAAACTGCCTACGGAATTCAAGTCAAATCCAGAAACAGTTTCCTCGCGAAAATTCTGATCTAACCCATTCGGTGCGATCGCCTAAATTTCCTGACTCGCAAAATGTTAAGTTTTGGTAATTTTAGGGCCAGCTCAGTGAATTAGCCTGAACTGGATTGTATGATTAGAGATAGGCCATTTCAATTTGGCTTTGTCCCTTAACCGCATAAAGGTTAAGTCAAATAAAAGGGGGTTTACCAGGCTTATACGTTAAACCAAACACTTGCAAATGATGGACAAAAAACATCTTGAAACCATAAAGATTAAAGAGTTTTCCCTGGGGAAACAGTCTTTTCAAGAAGGTCAAGAAAGCGTTGCGAGGCTCCCGGTTCGACGTTATCGGAGTCCTAAATCAGTTCGGGTAGGGATCCATTTTCAAATTTTTGTAGTGCCGCAGATCGTTAGCCATGCCGCAGGTTTTGCGCCTTGCTCCCTGGCTGTGTTACCAATCATTTAGGATACTTCGCTCTCGAAATCCCTATCGGATCTAATAGAGTTCTTGCTATTTTCCTCCCGATTCTCATTGAGCTTTCATATCCTGAATTTATACCTATAAAAACTCATAACTAAAGAACCATTAAAATCATGAAGATACTCGACACTTTACCCGGCTATCAAATTTATGAAACCTTGTATAAAGGTACAAAAACCCTAGTGTATCGGGGGATCAGGCTTAGTGATCAACAACCCGTTGTGATCAAAGTTTTACGAAATGAACACCCCAATTTCTATGAAGTGGTTCAGTTTCGGAATCAATATATTATTGCCAAAAACCTTAACTATCCTGGGATTATTAAACCTCTTTCCCTAGAAGTCTATCGAAATAGCTATGCTTTAGTGATGGAAGACTTTGGGGGGGTGTCTTTAGCTCATTATTTCCACCGAGCCAACGAGAACAATACCTTATCTCAACCTTTAACTTTATTAGAAATTGTCAAGATTGCTCTTAAAGTCACAGAAGTGATTCATAATTTACATCAAAATCAAGTTATTCATAAAGACATTAAACCCGCTAATATTTTAATTAATCGAAAAACCCAAGAAGTTAAATTGATTGATTTTAGCATTTCTTCGCTGTTGCCTAGAGAAATCCAGCAAATCGAAAACAGCAATGAGTTAGAAGGAACCCTCGCCTATCTATCGCCGGAACAAACGGGCAGAATGAATCGAGGGATAGACTATCGGAGTGACTTTTATTCTTGGGGAGTCACCTGTTATGAACTCTTCACCGGACAATTACCCTTTATTTCAGAAGATGCGATCGAGTTGGTCCATTGTCATCTAGCGAAACCCCCAATTCCCATCCATAAAATTAATCCAAGCATTCCTCTACCTTTATCTAAAATTGTCATGAAGATGATGGAGAAAAATGCAGAAGACCGATATCAGAGTGCATTAGGAATCAAGCATGATTTAGAGATTTGTTTAGCGCAATTAGAACAAACGGGTCAGATTCAGGATTTTGAAATTGGCGAGCAAGACATCAGCGATCGCTTTATGATTCCCGAAAAACTCTACGGCAGAGAAGCCGAAGTCACTCAACTTTTAAATGCCTTTGAGAGAGCCAGCCAGGGGGCCAGCGAAATGATGCTCGTCGCTGGATTTTCGGGGATAGGCAAAACCGCAGTCATTCATGAAGTTCATAAACCCATTGTTCGGAAACGGGGTTATTTTATCCAGGGAAAATATGAGCAATTTAACCGCAACATTCCGTTTGGGGCTTTTGTGCAAGCCTTTCAAGACTTAATTGAGCAGTTGCTATCGGAATCCGATACTCAACTGCAAACCTGGAAAACAAAACTGCTGGAAGCCGTGGGGGAAAATGGCCAAGTTTTAATTGAGGTAATTCCGGAGTTAGAAAACATCATCGGCAAACAGCGATCGGCCCCAGAATTATCAGGAACTGCCGCCCAAAATCGTTTTAATCTGCTCTTTCAAAAATTTGTCCAAGTCTTCACCCATCAAGACCATCCGCTCGTGATATTTTTAGATGACTTGCAATGGGCGGATTCTGCCTCGATTAATTTGCTAAAAATCTTGATGCAAGAGGGTGGATATTTATTAGTCTTGGGGGCTTACCGGGATAATGAGGTGTCTCCCATCCATCCTTTTATCTTAGCGGTGGATGAAATGGTGAAAAATGGAGACCAGGTCAATACAATTACCTTGTCCGCCTTAAGCCAAAATCACCTCAATCAGTTGGTATCAGAAACCTTAAATTCCCCGTTATCTATAACGGAATCTTTAACCGAATTAATTTATCAAAAAACTCAAGGTAATCCTTTCTTTGCCACGCGGTTCCTCAATGCCTTGTATGAAGATAATCTGATTACCTTGAAGCGCCATCACTCTCCCCTGAATTCAGGAAAAATTCAAGGGGGGTGGCAGTGCGATATGGCCCAAGTCAAAGCCCTAGCTATTACGGATGACGTGGTAGAGTTTATGGCATTGCAATTACAAAAGTTGCCGAGAGAAACCCAGGAAATTCTCAAACTAGCGGCTTGTATTGGAGCAGAGTTTGATTTGAATACCTTAGCCATTGTCAGTGAAAACTCCCAGGGGATGACGGCAACGGCTTTATGGCAAGCCTTGCAGAAAGGGTTGGTAATTCCCACCACAAAAATTTATAAGTTGTTTACTGAATCTGAGACTGAGGAAGTGGTCCAGGCTTCAGCCAATCCCACTTATCGATTTTTACATGATCGGGTTCAACAAGCCAGCTATTCCCTGATTCCTGAACCGCAAAAAAAGCAGATCCATTATCAGATTGGTAAACTCCTGCAACAAAACTTGTCGGAGGTAGAAAAAGAGGAGAACCTGTTTGATATTGTCGGGCATTTTAATTTAGGCCAAGAGTTAATCACTCTACCCCAGGAACGGGAAGGGTTAGTCCGCCTTAACTTGGCCGCTGCCCAAAAAGCTAGAAATTCCACAGCCTATTCCGCCGCAAAAACTTTTGTGCAAATTGGATTAGACTTGCTGGATGATAACTGTTGGCAAAGTCAGTATGAATTAACTCTAATCTGTTATGTAAATGCGGCAGAAATCGCTTATCTAAATGCGAATTTTGATGAGCTGGATTATTTTGGAGAACAGGTTTTAAAATGCGCGAGAACTTTACTCGATCAGGTGAAGATTTATCAAATTCAAATCAGCGCTAGGACTACCCAGAATCGGATGTTAGAGGCGATCGCGATCGGTCAAAAGGCGCTCAAACAATTGGGGGTGGAGTTCTCCTCTGAACCGGATCAAGCCTTGACCGACGAAGCGCTCAAAACCTTAGCGGTGCAACTTCAGGATACCCAGATTGAGGAGTTGGTTAATCTGCCGGTGATCAAGGATCCTCAGACGATCGCCGCAATGGAACTGTTAGCCTTATTATTTCCGCCGGTTTATCAAGCCAGTCCCGGGTTACAACCGCTGTTATGTTCCACCATTGTGAGTCTATCCCTAAAATTTGGAAATGCACCTGCATCAACCATTGGCTATGCCAGTTATGGCATGGTGCTCTGTGCTTTTTTGGGCGAGGTAGAAACAGGCTATCGATTTGGGTGTCTAGCACTAAGTTTACTGGAGCGGTTAAATGTGCGGGAATTCAAGCCGATGACTTTACTATGGTTTGGATTTTTTATCCAACATCGTTATGAAAATTTAAGAGCCACTCTCCCCAAGGTGAAAGAAGGTTATTTGGCGGGTATGGAAATCGGCGATTTTTTGACGGGTGGTTATAATATTGCAGTTTATTTTTATAATAATTTCTTCGCGGGGGTCGGACTGGAAAATTTGGAGGCAGAAATAGAGAATTACTGTGGGGTTTTAACTAAAGCCAAGCAGAATTCTCCCGTACTTTACCTCAAGATGACCCAACAGATGCTTCATAATTTGATGGGAACCGCCCCGCAAAAAGAGCTATTAATTGGAAACTTCTACAATGAGACCGTGATGATTAGCCAGTATCAGAAAGATAATGAAATCTCAGGCTTGGCTTATCTCTATACCTACAAGCTCATTCTGGATTATCTATTTCATCAGCCACAAAATGCCCTCACCTATATGGCCGAAGCTAACCAAGCTTTGCAAGCGGTTTTCGGCTCAATTCACACCCCTATTTTCCATTTTTATGCGGCGCTCATCTATTTAGCAGTAAGCAATACTCAGTCCGGAACTGAGCAAGCTAATACGCTCAAACTCTTAGCCAATCATCAAACCATTCTTGAGGAATGGGCGCATTATGCCCCCATGAATTACGGCCATAAGCTTAGTTTAGTCGAGGCAGAAAAATGTCGAGTATTAGGGAAAAAGTCCGAAGCGATAGACCTGTATGATCAGGCAATTGCTGGGGCTAAACAACATGAATATCTCCAAGAAGAAGCTTTAGCTAATGAACTGGCTGCTGAATTTTACCTAGGGTGGGGTAAAGAAAAAGTGGCCGCAAGTTATATTCAAGAAGCTTACTATTGTTATGCTCAATGGAGAGCTACAGCCAAGGTGGCTGATTTAGCACAACGTTATCCTGAATTCCTCTCGCCGCTTTTAGAACAACCGCACCAGACTGGCTTTGTGCCAGAACCCACTAAGGCAGAAATTATTCTATCTCAACATACCTCTAGCCGGATATCGGAGGCCCTAGATTTGGCAACCTTAGTCAAAGCCTCTCAAGCCATTTCTAGTGAAATGCAACTGGATAAACTTTTAACCGTTATCTTAGAAATTATCATTGCCAATGCGGGGGCAAATAAGGGGGTTCTGCTTCTTAAACAAGACCTGGATTTACAGGTAAGAGCTTTGATAGAATTTGGAAAATCTCCTGAAATTCTCTCTTCAATTCCTCTGGAATGCAGTTTAGATGTTCCGATTACTTTAGTGAATAGGGTCAAGCGGACTTTAAAACCTTTGGTCCTGGCCGATGCCCGCATTAATCCTCGGTTTATGGCGGATAGTTATATTCAAAAATACCAGCCGAAAAGTGTGCTTTGTAGTCCGCTGATTAATCAAGGACAGTTGTTTGGAGTTTTATATCTGGAAAATCATCTGACGGTGGGTGCATTTACGAGCGATCGCGTCGAAGTCCTCAGTCTAATTTGTGCTCAAGCTGCTATTTCTTTAGAAAATGCCCGTCTCTATCAAACCGCCCAACAAGCCTTAACTGAACTGAAAGAAGCACAACTCCAAATTGTCCAAAGCGAAAAAATGTCAGCCCTAGGAAACCTCGTTTCCGGCATCGCCCACGAAATCAATAATCCTGTTAACTTCTTAAGCGGAAATATTAATCCAGCCTTAGATTACATTACTGATTTATTCGATTTGCTCGCGTTATTTCAAGAAAAATATCCCAACTTAGACCCAGAACTTCAAAATAAAATAGAAGAAATTGAGCTAGATTATATTCAAGAAGACTTACCAAAATTAATCGATTCTATGCAGGAAGGCGTCAAGCGGATTAACGATATTAGTAATAGCCTGAGAACCTTCTCTCGTGCTGATACCGATCGCCCCGTAGCCTGCAATATTCACCACGGACTCGATAGTACCATTATGCTGCTCAAACATCGCCTTAAATCTAATGAAAATCGCCCGGAAATTAAAATCATCAAAGACTATAGTGATTTGCCGATGATCGAATGCTATGCGGGCCAACTCAATCAAGTTTTTATGAATCTTTTGAGCAATGCGATCGATGCCTTGGAAGAATCCAATCAAGGATGTGAGTATGGAGAAATTAATAATCAAATTATTGTCAAAACCGAGCTCTCCCGTGACCAACAACAGGTGATTATTCGGATTCAAGACAATGGAGTGGGAATGAGTGAAACGTTGCAAGCCAAAATTTTTGAGCATCTATTTACGACCAAAGAGGTGGGGAAAGGGACCGGATTAGGATTGGCGATCGCCCGCCAGATTATCGTAGAAAAACACTCCGGTTCCCTAGAGGTCCATTCAACTTTAGGCCAAGGAACAGAATTTACAATTTCCCTTCCCTATTCTCCTCAATCTAAGCAATAGTAAGGTTAAATTCGAGGACAAACTGCTCCTAAACCCATGAAAAACCGCAATTGAATTCAAAACAAAACCTGAAATCAACTCTCTTCTAAATCTGACTCAACCTTCACATCTTCCGATGAAAACTCAACTCTATCATACAAATCAAGCAGTTGTAAAGAGAAGTCAAAGGATTGAAATGAGACCGTTGCTTCTAAACCATCATACTCGCGGAACAACCAAGCCTGACCTTCAGTTTTGGTGTAATGTTCAATATGGGCGGTGTATTGGTCAATCAACAAATACTCGCTAAAACTGGGGATACTCCGATAAGCTGCAAATTTGTCATCTTTATCGTAACTGCGAGTGGACTGGGATAAAACTTCGGCAATGACAATCGGATTGGTCACCGTATCTTTGCGCCCTTCCTGCAATTCTACCGGCTGACCCCCAACCATCACATCCGGATAAGTATAAATTCGCCGGTCCGGAATCCATAGGCGTTGATCCGCGATAAAGACCCTATAGGGTTGGCGTCGCAAGGCAAAATTTAAGGACCCCGCTAAATTCAAGGTAATTTGATTGTGATTGGGAGTACCACCGGGCATCAGAACAAGTTCTCCATTGCGATATTCATGACGGTCCTGGGAGGCAATTTCTTGGGTTAAATATTCATCAACCGTATAGGTGCGTTGGCTGAGGGTGGAAGTCATAGCAACTCGCAGGTTAAGTTTGGTTTTATTCTAACCCAAATTATTCAAGGTTAGAGTTGGGGAGGAATTGAGAGTTAGCTGTAACAGGTTTTGCGTTTTCCTCCTCCCTGATCTGAGGATCAGCCTTCGGTTTTTTTCTGGGAGGCGATGTGCCCTCGAACTCGTTCTCTAAATCTTCGTTCTGCCTCCATTTCATCCTGCTGGGCTTGTTCTAAGAATTCATATAAATACTCTTTTTCAACCCAGGTAAAGGTAGGAGAGCGATCGCATTCCTGATAAATGCCTTCAATCAATTGATAAATTTTCAATTCCCGGCCATTGTAGCGCCAAAATTCCGGCACTCCCATCGCAGCATAAAGCCGATTTTTGTCGATATCCGTATGGGTTATATCGACTTCTACCACCAAATCGGGGGGTGGATCGGCGGTAAAATCTACGGTCCGCCCTGCGACTTGAGATTGATGTTGAATATAATAGGCACAATCGGGTTCTGAACCGCGATCTAACTCTTCTCGATCCATCGTGGTAGACCCCATTGTTTTAATCTTCAGCCCCATCTCAAAGATGAGAATAATGATAAAGCGTTCAATCAGTCGGAGGGCAAATTCGTGACTTTCTAAAGGCATAGTAATTTCTAAAATACCGCGATCATAAGTCAGACGGGCGGAACGACTTTGGGGTAAAGCATGAAGAATCTGCTGATAAGCTTGCCAAGTTAAGCCTCGCAGGGAGACGCGCTTTTCCCCGAGCAAATTGCGATAATTTTGAGGTGCTGTGACAATCATCTTAATTAAGGGTCAGATTGATTTTTGGTGTTTCTATATTTTATAGGGGCGTAATTAACCCGAATTAAACAAAAGGGCGCGTTATCTCATCGGCAACGCACCCCTCACTCATGGTTTAACTCTTTTTCTTCGCGGTGGAAGTTGTGGTTTTCTTCTTGGTTGTCCCGGTTTTAGATTTGGTACTACTGGTGGTTTTGGATTTGCTGCTAGTCTTACTCTTACTCTTAGAGGTGGATGCTTTTGCAGCCAGGAGTTCAACCGCTTGTGCCAGGGTGACATCTTCTACGGTGGTGCCTTCGGGTACCGAGGCATTGGTTTTCCCATGTTTGACGTAGGGTCCGTAGGGTCCGTCGTAAACGTTCACGGGTTCGTCATCTGCTGGATGTTTGCCGAGTTCGCGCAGGGGTTCTTTGGCTTTGCTGGTTTTGCTACTGCGTCCCTTTTTCGGTTCGGCGAGTAACTCTAAGGCGCGAGGGAGGGTGATGCTGAGAACATCATCTCCGGCTTTCAAGGACCGATATTCTTTGCCCTCTTCTTTCCCCCGATCGCAGACCACATAAGGTCCAAATCGCCCTAAACTCGCTTGGATTTTACCGCCGTTTTCGGGATGCACTCCCAAGGTTCGCGGCAACGCTAACAGTCCCACTGCTTGTTCTACAGTCAAGTTTTCCGCTGTCACCCCTTTGGGGAAAGAAGCCCGTTTCGGTTTTTTATTCTCTTCCGTAGCCTCTCCCAGTTGGACATAAGGGCCATATTTGCCAATCAGGATATAAATCGGCAGTCCGGTATTGGGGTCGGTACCGAGTTGGTCCGGTCCTTCGGTTTTTTGCTTGAGAATCAGTTGGACTTGTTCCGGGTCCAGGTCCGAGGGGGTAAGGTCCTTGGGAATGGAGGCGGTGACGACCCCGCTACCATTGTCGGCTTCGATATAGGGTCCATAGCGCCCGATGCGAACTTTGGCATCGAGGTTCTCCAATTCGACGCTACGGGCTTGGTTGGGGTCGATCGCACTTTCCTGTTGTTTGACTTGGGTTTCCAGTCCCGTTTCCCCGAGATAAAATTTCTGGAGATAGGGTAACCAGGCCGCTTCTCCGGTGGAAATATCATCCAGAGTGCGTTCCATTTTGGCCGTAAACCCGGGGTCTACCAATTCGGGGAAGTATTTTTCCAACAAATCGGTGACGGCAAAGGCGGTAAAGGTGGGGACTAGGGCATTCCCTTTGAGGATGGAATAGCCGCGATCAATAATGGTACTGATGATGCTGGCGTAGGTACTCGGACGGCCAATGCCTTCGCTTTCTAGGGTTTTGACTAGGGAGGCTTCCGTATATCGGGCCGGGGGTTGGGTTTCATGGCCCACTGCCTCGATGTTTTGGCAGTTGGGGCGATCGCCGACTTTCAACGCCGGTAAAATCACCTCTTGGTCCTCTAACGCCGCATCGGGATCATCCGACCCCTCCACATAAGCGCGTAAAAATCCGGGGAAATCAATCCGCTTGCCACTGGACCGAAATCCAGCATTCTCCACCTGCAAATCCACCGCTACGATGGTTTGACGGGCATCGGCCATTTGACTGGCAACCGTGCGTTTCCAAATCAAATCATAGAGTTGCAATTCCCGTCCCGAGAGGGGGGTTTGTTGGGGAGTGCGGAAGCTGCTTCCCGCCGGACGAATGGCTTCGTGAGCTTCCTGGGCCCCTTTGCTCTTGGTGGCATATTGCCTGGGTTTGGGACTGAGATACTCTTTCCCGTACATTTCTGCCACACAGGTCCGGGCTGCGGTGAGGGCCTGTTCTGACAGATGCACCGAGTCGGTTCTCATGTAGGTGATGTACCCATTTTCGTAGAGACTTTGGGCAATTTTCATCGTATCCCTGGCGGATAACCGCAGTTTGCGGTTGGCCTCCTGTTGGAGGGTGGAGGTGGTAAAGGGAGGGGAAGGTTTCCGGGTGGTGGGACGTTCCTCAACTTTGGCGACTTGCCAAGGTTTGCCCGTGAGTTGGGTGACCAAGGCCCTAGCTTGTTCTTCGTTGAGGAGAACGACGTTGCGACCGGCGATAATTTGGCCGGTGGATTCATCAAAGTCGCTGCCGGTGGCAACTTTGCGATCGCCCAGAGTCACCAGTTTGGTCTCAAAGGGGGTTTTGGCCTGGACTAAGCGGGCTTTTAAATCCCAATAAGACCCTTGACGGAAGGCGCGCCGCTGCCGTTCGCGTTGGACCAACAGGCGCACCGCCACGGACTGCACCCGACCGGCAGAGAGTCCCGAAGCGATTTTTTTCCACAATAGGGGCGAGAGGGTATAACCGACCAAGCGGTCTAAAATCCGCCTGGTTTCTTGGGCATGGACCAGTTGATAATCAATCGTGCGGCAATTGTTGAGGGCATCACGAATCGCCTCCCGGGTGATTTCGTGAAACACCATGCGCTTGATGGGCACCTTGGGTTTAAGCACTTCTTGCAGATGCCAACTAATACTTTCTCCTTCCCGGTCTTCGTCCGTTGCCAGAATCAGCTCATCGGCCTGTTTGAGGGCATCTTTGAGGGTTTTGACGACTTTTTGCTTGGTTTTGGGGATGACGTAGAGGGGCTCAAAATCGGCTTCTACATTGACCCCAAGCTGCGCCCATTTTTCCCCTTTGACTTGTTCGGGAATTTCATCGGCAGAGGAGGGCAGATCGCGCACGTGACCCATCGATGCCTCTACGCGATAATCGTTCGGCAGGAAGTTCCGAATCGTGCGGGCTTTGGTTGGAGATTCGACGATGACGAGGGTTGACATGGCACCTTTTGGGGATAGCAGCTTTGTAGAACGTCAGCTTTAGAGCTTTTTGAGGGAGATGTCAAGGGCGATCGGGAAAGGGGGCATCAGTCTAACTGGAGTCTAACGGCCCCGTTTTTGCAGTTGAGCGCTGCTGGTCGATCCGTGCCAATCTCTAGTTATATCTGATTTCGCTAACCCGACGGGGTTGCGGGATCAGGGGATGGGCGGTTCGGTGTTGGGGGCTTGAGGCTGAACGCTGAGACTGACTTCTACCCAGAGGACAGGAAAAAGCGGCGATCGCCTCGGTTCTGGATCGCCAGGGTTCCCGATCTCCTTTATATCTATATGGGGGTAATCAAGGGCGACTTAACATCCCACTCGGATCAGAGTTTTTTCCCTCTGAGGTCCATAGCATTGGGGAGAAGCTCCTTAAATTGACCCTAACACAAGCAGAGGAAACCGGAGGCAAAAATGGGGAAGGGGGTGAGCAAGTCTCGGATTGGACTTCCAGTTTTTCCCCGTTGACAATAGGTTTTAGGCGTTACTCTGAACGGAAACCCGTGGGTTGAGATCAATAACTGGGACCGGGGATCACCGAGTTTCCCTTAGAGGAGTCGAGGCGATTCGAGGGGTTCGGGCGGATATCAAGGTAAGATGCAAGATGTAAAGAATTGCTAATGCACACCCTGCACCAACTTGATGCTGGTGATTGTATTGTATCTGCCCACAACTTCCTATGAACTTTGCTAATCTTGCCGCCCAGTTAAATGCTGGAATAATTTTGCCAGAGGGAATTGTGATCATTACCCTCCTGGTGGTCCTGGTTTATGACCTGATCGTCGGACGGGAGTCGCTGAAGGTGACCCCCTACATGGCGATCGCGGGTCTACTGGCGTCCCTGGTGGCGCTGGTTTATCAATGGGGGGCCAGTGACCCGATTTCGTTCCTCGGTGGGTTCAATGGGGACTCCATGAGTGTGATCTTTCGCGGCATTATCGCCCTGTCTGCGGTGGTGACTGTTTTGATGTCGATCCGCTATGTGGAAAACTCTGGCACCGCAATGGGCGAGTTTCTGATGATTTTGCTCACCGCCACTCTGGGAGGAATGTTCCTCTCTGGCGCAGATGAGTTGGTGATGATTTTTGTCTCCCTGGAAACCCTGAGTATTTCATCGTATCTGCTCACGGGTTACATGAAGCTGGATCCTCGTTCCAATGAGGCGGCTTTAAAATATCTGCTGATTGGCGCTGCCTCTTCGGCAGTGTTTCTCTATGGAATGTCGTTGCTGTATGGACTTTCGGGAGGAGAAACTCGCTTAAGTGCGATCGCCTCCGGCATCACTGCTTCGGGCACAGGCCCCTCGATTGGTCTGGTGATTTCCCTGGTGTTTGTGATTGCCGGTATTTCGTTCAAAATCTCCGCAGTTCCCTTCCACCAATGGACTCCCGACGTTTACGAAGGTTCTCCCACCCCAGTGGTGGCGTTCCTCTCGGTGGGTTCTAAAGCAGCAGGGTTTGCCCTAGCAATCCGTCTGCTGACGACGGCATTCCCCATCGTCCAAGAAGAGTGGCATTTTGTGTTTACCGCCCTCGCCATCCTCAGTATGGTCCTGGGTAATGTGGTGGCCCTAGCTCAAACCAGTCTCAAACGGATGCTTGCCTATTCCTCCATCGGACAAGCGGGGTTTGTGATGATTGGTTTAATTGCCAATACCGATGCCGGATATGCCAGTATGATTTTCTATCTGCTGGTTTATCTGTTCATGAACTTAGGTGCATTCACCTGTTTGATTCTCTTCACCCTGCGCACGGGAACGGATCAAATTAGCGAATATGCGGGTCTGTATCAAAAAGACCCGTTGTTAACCTTGGGGTTAAGTATTTGTTTGCTTTCTCTGGGTGGAATTCCTCCCCTGGCTGGATTTTTTGGAAAGATTTATCTGTTCTGGGCCGGTTGGCAAGCGGGTCTTTATGGCTTAGTATTGCTGGGCTTATTAACCAGTGTGGTTTCCATTTACTACTACATCCGCGTCGTCAAGATGATGGTAGTCAAGGAACCGCAGGAAATGTCCGAGGCAGTCAGAAATTATCCAGAAATTCGCTGGAATTTGCGCGGAATGCGATCGCTGCAAGTGGGTTTAATCCTGACGGTGATTGCGACTTCCCTCGCTGGGATTCTGTCTAATCCTCTGTTTACCTTAGCGAATAATTCTGTTTCTCGGACCTCTATGTTGCAAGCTTCGATGGGGAAAACTGTCCCTGTTGCGACTTTAACCAGTCCAGCAGACTTAGACGCTTCCAAAACCCCTTAATAAAAGCCGGTTCAATCATCAACGGTAATATTTTGTAGAGGCAATCCCCGTGGGGTTGCCTCTCTCCTATTTTAGGGGTCTGCTCAAACCCCATTAAGGATCAATTTGGGTTAAGTCCAAATTAATTCCAGTAACCGAATCACCAGCCAAGTTAGTAATCCATAGACGGCGATCGCAATCAAAGCGTTGATTTCAAAAGCAGAATTTCCAAAAGTTGGCGTTGTAAACAGGGTTTCAAACGGCGTGACAAAGGGAGAGGATAAAGCATAAATAAATCCAGCAAACTGGTTGGCTGGATTTGCGCCTAAAAGTCGCAACACGGCTCTCAAAACCAACAAGACGCCCAATGCTCCCATCAGATAGTAAATCACTTGATTGGTCTTGCTTAAAGCCAGTCTGCGCCTAACTTCAGCAATGCGCCGTTCCTCTTCTTCTAATTGGATGCCTTCAATTCGGCGGTGGATATGTTCTTCTTGTTGTCGTAATTCCTGAATCTGTCGGCTTAATCGCGCCTCTTCTTGTCGTAGTTCCCCAAGGTTTTGAAGGTGACGTTCCTGTTCCCGTCGCAGGTCATCAATGGCCGGGTTCCGGGATTGTTCAGAGGGACTATAGGGGCGATCGCCTCTGGGAATGCCCGGATTTGGGGGTGTTAACGGTTGTTCTGGGATTCGGGCGGGGTATTCTTCCTCGGAATCCCAGGATGGGGGTTGGTTTGCGTTTTCGCGATCGGGTCGGCTATTATCTGGGTTCATCTTTATCCCTTCCTCAAAGATAGTATTATTCCTTATGCTATCAATCGGTTTATCTACTCAGAGCGATCGCCCGTAAAATCGCCGCCGATTTCAGCCTGGGGAAATTACGGGAAATCCGGAAGTGATACCGCCCTTATTTCTCACATTATTTCATATAGAGGCGATTCGCTTTCTCCCCTGTCAAGGTGATAAATTTCCTGACGCAAAAGCGTGATGGAATGTAGAGGCGATTCGCGAATCGCCCCTACAAATAAACCTTGACAAGGATAGGGATGAAGGCACACTGAGCAAATGGGGATGTCCCCCAACCGCCTCGGCGGGTTTACCTCAATTTGCTCTTATTTGCGACGAATGGCGACACCATGCATATCACTATGTTCCTTGCCTTGATATTCATGAGATCCGGCAAGGGCGGCGATCGCACTATCCGCTACATTAGAACTCCGCAGGACCGAGACCAAGCGACCCGATGCCCCATTTTCCGTGAGTTCAACCACACCGACCCCCGGACAACTCCCTTGGGAAGAGTGTCCCACAGAAACCGGAAGCGGTCCCCGGAAAGCGACAAACAAATACTTGCCATCAGGACTCGCTTCCATTAAGTCAGGCGCGGGATCATTAGTGGGTAAGTTAGAATCATCGGTGATAGAAGCAGCCGCACAAGCTCCTACACCATTCCCTTTCCCATCGGCTGAAGTGAGGTCATAGTCAGTCTGTTCTAAGGTTTGGCTGTTAAACACCTGAATCTGGTTCTGAATCCGGTCCGTGGTGTGGATATAAGTTCGAGAAACCGTAGCAGCCATGCCATGACTGTCATGACGAGTCGTCATCCCCGGGAACTGTCCTGTGGTATTCGTCGCCTCTCCACTTGTGTTACCATTTGTAGCCGTGTTGCTGGAGTCTTTATACACCACAACCGGGGCCGGACTGTTGGGCGGATTGGGACGATTACTAAATGCCCGATCATTGATAGTGTATAGACTAAAGGTGGACTGGGTTGCTCCTGCATCAGAGGCAGATACCCCAGCATTTAACCAGATGTTGCCGTCTACTTCGACCCCCCCACAACCGGCACCGTTAATGAGTTCCGAGCTATATTCCCCGATAATACTCATGGGAGTGGTTTTGGTATTAGCGACTAACAGACCCCCTGCGCCGAGGGTAATGTAGGCATGATCTAAGCTAGAGATAATGGGACAAATAATGAGGTTATTGGGTCGTCCCCCTTGGCTGGCGTTTTTCTCAGCAGTGCAGCCATTTTCTTTGCATTGACCACTGGGAGTCAAATCAGCGAGGGCTGTGGGGTTATAGTTGCCCACAACTTTTCCTAGTAAATCATGATTGTGGGCGTTTTTGCCCCGATACACTTTGGCGGAGTCGAGGACTTCCATTCCTTTCCCCACACCCAACGAGGCGGTTTTGTCGTAAATCGCATCAATAATTTTGCCTTCTCGATCGCGGACGATATCAATGCGTTCTAATAATTTACCGTTTAAGTTGGCTAGTAATAGAGCGCTGCCGTCAGAGTTCCAAAAGGACATATGCACCGAACGTTCTGGGCCACTGCCGTTAGTGGCAGTGGCACGGAATAGGGCGATCGCCTCTTTGGTTTCGCCATCGATAATGCCGACATAACCGCCCCCTGGCGCGAATAAGTTCACATTGAGATATTTATTTTGAGGGTCAGTTAACATCCCATGTAAACGACCAAAGCCCGGTAAGTCCCCTAGGGTTTTCCCTGTCGGGCGGTTTTGGTCGTATTCAGCCAAGTTGCGCGGAAAAACGACATTCAGATCACAAGGGCCATCTCCGGGGCGATTTTGGCCATCACAACCTAAAGGTTGAGCAGCAACCCCTGATTCAATTTGTTGTTCTAGGTCTTGACTATCCCAAATCCAAACTAATCCCCCTTGCAAGCCGAAATTTTCCACATTAGGGACTGAGTTGGACTGATCGGACCCCCAGATTTCATAATGGTTTTCATCGGGGGTGAAGGCTTGAGAAACGGTCATCTGAGAGATGACAAATAGGGTAGATGCGACCCCGATTAACACCAAATTAATCGGCTTTCGCAACCATTTCATTAGATTGAGCATGGGTGGGTTTGCAGAAAGAGTATAAATCACTGTAGCGGAAAACGGACTCTATTAAAATCTTTTATTTCTACTCACCAAGCTCATTTTCTCATCCCACTCCCTGAACTACCTTGATGACTCCTCCCCGGACCTCTTTTTGAGCAAAACTACGGGTTATGACTAGATTTAGGAGCAATCCTGCGATCGCTGGGATTTCCTGATTCCCTAGCGGCTGGGTTTTCTCTGGGGTACGCTGTTGTCTCTTTCATCTGCATCATAACCCGGACACAGGGGGACCACCGTTTATGAATCTGTTCGCGGGAGAAGGTTTGGCCCCTATGCCCCTCTCTCCTCTGGGATTCAATCCACCCCCTAATCCTCCATCCCGTTGTAAACCGTCAGTTTTCTCTCCAAATCGTCAAATTCCTAATAGAGTCGCTATAGAATCGTTGACAAAATTTTGCCAATTTATTGAGGTTCCAATTCAGTAAAAAGCGGGGATTGAAATCCCCGCTTTTATTTTAAGTCTCCCTTGTCAGTTCCTCAATTCGTTCCCGAGTTAACCCCGTTACGTTGATAATTTGTGCCCCTGGCATTCCACTGCGGAACAGATTCATGGCAACTTGTTCAAAACCTTGTTGACGACCCTGTTCGATACCCTTTTCTAACCCTTCGTCTAAAATGGATTGATACATGGACGACTCGCCCATGAGGTCCCTACTTAAAATCCGTTGAATGGATTCTTGATCCAATATTAACTCAGCCAGAATCGAGGAAGCGGCAGCAATATTAGCCTGTTCTTCTGGGTCCTCGATTTGTTCCACAGACTGCGCCACTTGCATTAACACCGCCAGGGGGTTATCGGTACGACTTAAGGCGGCAAAGGGGAGTAAACCCGGTGAATTTAAGAACAGTTCTGTCGGTTGTTCCCATAACCGAACCACCTCAAATTCATGGTGGAATTTATCCAAATTAAACTGATTTTGATAGACTAAGGGAGAGTCAGTGGGTTTGAGGTAAATCACCACCTGTCTCATTTCTTTTTCAGGGAAGCATCCGTAAACCCTCACACGATAGTCTGCCATCCGAAAGGGAATCTGGGGGTCCGGGTTGGTTGGGAATTCTAGGTGGAGAATAAAGTTTTCCGCTTGCAGTAAAATCAGGGAATCGTCGCGAATCGGTTCTAGGGAGAGTTCCCTAAGACTGAGTTCGGTTAATTCAATGGCTTGTCCCACAAACCATCGGGCAAAATCTAGGCTAAAATGTTCCGCTAGGAACTTACAGATGTTATCATACATGGTGACAGTTTATTTTGATGATGAATTGTTGATTTTTATTCATGTCTAAAATAACACAAAGCCCGCACTGGTGCGGGCTTTTTCCTAAGTAGTTGTCCCGATTAGGGTGAAGGGTTACACGGTGGCAGCGCGTTTATAGGCTTCATCCAGGACTTCGGAAAGAGTGGGGTGGGTATGGACGCTAAAGGCTAATTCATTGACGGATTCACGATTGGCGATCGCATTGGCAGCTTCTTGAATTAAATCAGCGGCATGATAGCCAAAAATATGGACGCCGAGAATTTCTCCGGTATCTTTGCGATAAATGACTTTAGCAATCCCATCGGTTTCTCCCTCGGCGATCGCCTTGGAATTACCTTTGAAATAAGTCCGCACTGCGGCAACTTCAAATCCCTCTTCTTTGCCTAATTCTTCGGCAGCGGGTTCGGTTAATCCCACAAAACTCATTTCGGGATGGGTAAAGGCAGCAGCAGGAATACTCCGATAATCAATGGTTCGTGGACGTCCACAAATATTTTCAATCACGGCAACCCCTTGTGCAGATGCAGCGTGTGCCAACATCATTTTACCCATTGCATCGCCGATCGCCCAAACATGAGGAACAGGTTCACCCCCAGCTAACAATTGCATCGCATCATTCACCGGCAGGAACCCTCGGCGATCGGTTTCTGCACCCACGGATTCCAATCCTAAGTTTTTAGTCGCCGGAATTCGTCCCGTTGCCACTAAACAGGCATCCACTTCTAAGACTTCTACAACTTCCTTAGTTTTGGGGTCCATTAATTCAATCACCACCGGAGCACCGGGAGTGACTTTTGCCGCTAAAACTCCCACGCGAGTTTCAATGTCCCGAGGTGCAATTAACACTCGTTGCGCTTGTTTGGCAATATCCGGATCGAAGGTTGGCATCAGTCTATCCAACGCTTCAATCATGGTGACTTCCGAACCCAAGGCAGTGTAAATATCAGCAAATTCTAACCCGATATAACCACTGCCAATAATGGCAATCCATTGGGGTAACCAGTCCAATTTAATCGCATGATCACTGGTAAAAACGGTTTTGCCATCGACTTCAATCCCAGGGGGAACCCAAGGCACGGAACCGGGTGCTAACATGATATCTTTAGCCGTAATTGTCTTTTCACCGTTAGCGGTTTCGACGACAACTTTTTGATTTCCGGCGAGTTTTCCCCACCCTTCAATCACATCCACATTCAGGCGTTTGAGACTATTGACCAATTCGCCACGCAATTTAGAAACGGTATTATCGGCATGATTGGCGATGGTTTCGCGATCGAAGGAGATGCCACCGAGTTGGATGCCGAGGGTCTTCAAGTGATGAGCATCCCGCAACTCTCGCACTCGTCCCGAGGCTGCAAGCAGGGCTTTTGAGGGAATACAGCCACGATTGACGCAGGTGCCTCCCATCACCCCAGCTTCGACGATCGCCGTTTTTAGGCCACATTTTACGGCGTGTAAGGCGGCACCATGTCCCCCCACTCCTGCGCCAATAATCACTAAATCGTAATCAAATCCTTGACTCACCGAAATTTCTCCTGATCCGCGTTGTTGATTGTTCTCATTGTTAAATGGCGGGGGGATATGAGGCAAGATTTTGGGGAGATGGGAAAGTTTGTAATACTGACATCTTGGACCCGTGGCACCAACCGGCGGGGGATAAATCCCCCGCCTAACAACTTAAGTCGGTTGAAACCGACTGAAAGTCTTATCCCGTGGGTTTTTTAGTCGGTTTTTAACCGACTTTAGCTATGAGGCGGGGGTTTGAACCCCCGCCGGAGTTGAGAATGGTGCTTTCCTCCCCATCTCCCGCCTCTCCCCTAACACCAAATCTCCACCACCCGTCCTGTAATCTCTCGTTCTAACCAAGGGGTGTTACTTGACAGGGATTTCAGACTCTCTCCCGTAACCCGCCAAGACTGTTGAGGGTCAAATAAAGTTAAGTCTGCCGCTGTACCGGGTGCGATCGCCACTGGGGTTTGTTGCAGGCATTTGGCAGGATTGCTACTCAACCCCCGCCATAATTCCACCGGCGATAACTTCTCTGTGGTTACTAAATGCTGCCACAATAACGGTAATGCCAATTCTAGTCCGATCGCACCGGGAGGGGATTCGGCAAAGGCGACGGTTTTTTCTTCGTAGCTGTAAGGGGTATGATCAACGGCGATCGCATCAATCACCCCAGATTTGACTCCGGCAATCAATGCCTGTTGGTCCTGGGGATTCCCAATAGGCGGTTCTAAGTGCAGACTGGGACAGTAGGGAGTAAAAATCTCTGGATTGTTAATCTGTGCAGCATTCACCAGCAAGTGCATCCAGGAGGTACTCGCAGTGATGGGTAATCCTTGCGCCTTGGCAGATTCAATCAGTTGCACACCGCGTTGGGTAGATACCCGCATGATATGAACCGGCGTTCCCGTTGCTGCAACAATTTCCAGCAATGCTGCTAATGCCGAGGTTTCTGCGATCGCTGGATTCCCTGGCAATCCCAAGCGAATCGAGGCAGTCCCTTCCCGCACTACCCCATCTCCTGCTAACTTACGACTACAAGCCCACAGTGCCACAGGTTTACCCAAGGGTTGCAAATATTCCAGAATCCGCCTCAGCAGTGCTAAATCAGCAATGGGTTGACCATCGGCAAATCCCACAATGCCAGATGCCTCTAATTCGGCTAATTCTGTCATTTGTTCTCCCTTCACCCCCAGGGTTAATGCACCCCAAAAATGCAGATTTGGCAGAGAAGGAGTGGGGAGAGGCAACAAGTCATTCAAGGTTTTAATCCCTTGGACTTTTTGTTGCAAAAATGCTAATCCCCCAGGATTGTCTACGGGTGGATGAGTATCTGGCAAAATTGCCACCTGAGTAAAGCCTCCACTTCTTGCCGATTGCATCAATGAAGTTAAGGTTTCGCGTTCCTCAAATCCGGGTTCGCCACTGTGACTATACAGATCCACTAAACCGGGACCTAAGATTAATCCCTGGCAATTCCGTACTTGAGTATCACTCCCCCAGTCAGCAATTTCTGGCGCTATTTGCGCGATCGCACCGTTGGCAATCCACACATCGGCGATCGTATCCTCTCCCGAAACCGGGTTAATTATCCGAACTTGTTGCAGCAGTTCATTCACAGTCAACACTCAACAGCAAACACTATCAATCTTTTCCTCTCCTGTTCCCTCCCCGGTGCATTGGGGAGGGATTGAAAACCCTAGATTGGTCCAAATTTAATCCAAGTTTTAGGATTACAATGCACCTGCCGCTGTCTTGTCCAAAATTCCACCAAAGTGCGTCGTAATATTAATCGCTTCTAACACTGGCGGGTGATCCGGTCCTAGGGTGTAGTCAATCACTGTAATTGCACCATTCCCTTGTTTAAAGTTCCAAAAATGCTCAGGACCCAGACCAAAGAAATGGCATAACAGCGCTTTATTAATCGCATCATGAGCAACGACTAATCCCGTTGTTCCAGGTTTAGCAGCTTTGACGATCGCATTCCATGCCTGAATACTCCGTTCCCACACCTGTTCCAAATTTTCCCCTTCCGGCATCTGCACCGATTCCGGGTTATCTTTCCATTGGTCTAACATTCCGGGAAAGTCGGTTTCGATTTCGGATTCAAACTTTCCTTCCCAAAGTCCATGACTGATTTCTCGCAACAAATCATCCACTTTTAATTCAACGTTGGGATGGTTTTGCAAGATAATTTCCGCTGTTTCTTTGGGACGCAACATGGAACTACTCACAGCAAAATCGATTTGCACATCTTGCAAATAGTCAGCGGCACATTTAGACTGGTCTCTACCATTATCATTCAGAGGAACATCAATTTGACCCTGGAAACGCTGTTGCCGGTTCCACTCGGTTTCCCCATGTCGAACTAATAACAGTCGGGGTCCAATATGTCCAGGTCTGGGTTTGGGCATTTTTTCCCCAACATGACTCGTTAAATTCATCGATTCGAGTTGGACGGGGAGTTTTCCTTTTGAGGAGGGTTTTGGGGTTCCAAAATTTAGGATACTAATCCCACAATTGGACTGTTGAATCGAATGATACCGTTCGGGAGAAATTCCCAAGGCGGTACTCAACAAACAGCGATTAATTCCATTATGACCCACGACTAAAATCGTTTGATTGGGATGGCGAGATAAGACTTCCTCCCAGAATTCTTTCGCCTGTTCATGCAGTGCTAAAACCGGAAAATGTTCCACAGTTCCGGTTTCTGTGGGAACATTCATCGAAAATTCATGGGGTCTTTCTTGCCAACAGCGATAATCTTCGGCAAACTTCTGCTGGACCTCTTCTCTGAGCATCCCTTCCCACAACCGCAAGTCCACTTCCATGAGTTTATCGTTGGGTTGGGGTGCGGGGGGTTTGGAGTCTCCCGCCAAATCAGCAACGATCGCCTCGGCGGTTTCTTTCGCCCGTTTCAGGGGACTACAGTAGACGGCATCAAAGGAAATGCCACTGAGGGCTGCCGCAACTTGACTCGCCGTCTCGCGACCCTTTTCGGTGAGGACGGATTGATCAAGGCGACCTTGGATTCGCCGTTCTTTGTTAAACGTGCTTTGACCATGACGGACAATAATTACGCGAGTAGTCAGGGTTCTATCCTCCAACAGAAATGGTGCAGACTCCCAAGGCGAGTGAAGCGCAGGGGCAGAATCGATCGCATTTTACCGCTTATCGGTATCCAGTTAAACCAGGCGATCGCAATTTTATTCTCCCCTTGACGCCTATTCCCTCCCTCTCAACCAGACCCCTGATTTAAGGCTGTTGGGGGCATTTCTTTCGGAATTAGGCCAAAAGTTTATTCTCTAACTGACCCGTAATCTTTGATGATTCACTTTTTGAATATCTTTAAATATACCAGTTTTTATCAATAAATGTTTCAGGCAAAACGGCTAATTTTAAATTAAATTAACTCCAGTCATTTCAATGATTAATATAGCCTTAATTCTACAAAATTCAATATCAAATCCCAATGTAGAGGCGATTCGCGAATCGCCTCTACATTGAGATTTGATGCTCAAAATATGCGTAATGTCTGTTCAATTCTTATCCCTTTTCCAAACAGCCAGACGTTTAGACTCCGAATGTAGAGGCGATTCGCGAATCGCCTCTACATGATTTAGGTGATTTTTCCAAATATGCGTAATTCCTGTTCACCTCTTATCCATTTCCCAGACAGCCAGACGTTTAGACTCCGATCCAAGGTAAACTGGCAACAGAGTGACTATCGAATCTTAATTAAACCTTACCGGATCCAGAGGAAGCAAAAACAGACAATGGATGCAATCAAGCTAATCAAACGAGTGGTTTTAACCGCACTAACCCTGCTAGCAGTTTTCCTAGTCGGAACATCCTTGGTGCAAAGTTTCAATCAACCCCAGGTTCAAAGCCGTCTGGAACTTTATCAAACCAATCTGCTGCTTCATGTGGCAGAGTACCAAGGCGAGTCTGACAATGATCCGGCACTGCAAATTGTGCAGGCTTTGGCGGGAGAAGAACCTTTAGCGGCAGCATTGAAACAGTATCAAGAAGCAGTCACCTCCACGGAAGAAGCGATCGCCACCCAACGCAGTCGTCTCTCCTCAACGGTCATCCTCCCACCGGAGGAATCTTCCAATCCGCCTCTGATTGAAGGCGTCAATCCCCCTGAACTGGCGGAACTCAAAATCAAAGAGCAAATTTCAACTCAGGAATCCCTGAGAGATGAACTCCTGTTAAGATTGGGAATTTTACAAGCAAATCAAGGTAATATAGACCAAGCCATAGAAACTTGGACTCCCTTAACGGCACGTTCTAGTCCTCATCTTCAACCCACCTCAAATACAGCGCAAATTCTGTTATTCCTCTGGAAAGAGTCACCCACTTCTGTCTCGAATACCGAAGAACTGATTAACCAAAATTTAGACGGATGGTTTCGCTATCAAGCTTTACAAAAACTTTATCAAATCCAGGAGAGAAATGAAGCATTAACTCGCCTGAATCTGGAAGAACAAGAAATAGCAGCAGAATCCCTCGGAAAGTTGGCAACAGTTACCGGCATTCCCGCATTCGGATTTGTTGTCGGCGTCGGTTTACTCATCTTTCTCGGGATTCAATGGGTCCTGAAACGCCAAGATTCCCTCTTGGTTCAAAATGGCGATCGCACTTGGGAAACCCCTTGGGATTGGGAAACCATCTGGCAAGTTTTCATTGTCGGATTCTTCTTCCTCGGACAAGTTTTAGTCCCCATCGTTGTTCAACTCTTCGGCGTCCAATCTGCCATGCTAGATGTTCGCAGTCGTGCCTTCTATATCTTGGCAACTTATATCGCGATCGCCATTGGTGGACTATTAGTCCTCTTTTTCTCCATCCGTTCCTTCTTCCCCCTGGCGAAAGACTGGTTTCGCTTTAATGTCCTACAAGGAACCTGGATTTCTTGGGGACTTGGCGGTTATTTCGTTGCCTTACCTTTAGTCATTCTCATCTCCATCATTAACCAACAATTTTGGCAGGGACGCGGTGGCAGCAACCCCATTTTATCCATCGCTTTAGAAAACCGAGATACCGTAGCGCTAACAATCTTTTTCATCACCGCTTCTGTGGCAGCGCCTATTTTTGAAGAAATCATGTTTCGCGGATTTCTCTTACCCTCCCTAACTCGTTATTTCTCCGTTACCAATGCGATCGTCCTCAGCAGTTTATTATTTGCCTTAGCGCATCTCAACCTCTCCGAAGTCCTACCACTGGCAACCTTGGGAATGGTCTTGGGATTCGTCTATACGCGATCGCGCAATCTCCTCTCCTCCATCCTCCTCCACAGCCTTTGGAATAGCGGCACACTCTTTAGTCTGTTCGTTCTCGGCAGTGGCGGCAGTTAGACACCAAACCTCATGGGCAATCCTCGGTTGTCAACCTGTAATATATTAGAACTGTGGATAAAATAAGGTTTAGAAACCGGGTTTCTTGTCCAAATTTCTGCCAATTTTCAACCAATTTGGAGCAGAAACCCGGTTTCTTGTCCTAATGTCACAAGTTTTAACCCGGGGGAAAACGGCGATCGCGAACCTCCTCCCCATAAGCCTGTACCGCATGAGTAATCGTCTCCTGCAAATTGGCGTAGCGTTTTGCAAAAGGCGGTACTCGCTCAGTCAGACCCAACAAATCATGAGTCACCAAAACCTGTCCATCACAATGCACCCCGGCACCAATGCCAATCGTCGGAATCACCAAAGTTTTAGAAATGTCTGCGGCTAATTGACTCGGAATATGCTCCAAAACCACCGCAAATGCACCCGCATCCTGCAAAGCGACTGCCTCCTTCAAAATGCGATCGCCCGTTTCCGGAGTTTTCCCCTGCTTCCGATAGCCTAACTGATGCACCGATTGCGGCGTTAACCCCACATGACCCAACACCGGAATTCCTGCCAACACCAATCGCCGCACCGTTTCCGCAATTTCCGGATACCCCCCCTCCAACTTCACCGCCTGAGCACCCGTTTCCTTCAAAATTCTTCCCGCAGAATGCATCGCCTGTTGGGGACTTTCTTGATAAGTTAAAAACGGTAAATCCACCACCATCAAAGCTTTTTCGATACCCCGTCGCACCGCTTTCGCATGATGAATCATCTCATCTAACGTCAACGGCAGAGTGGTTTCATATCCCAACACCACCATCCCTAACGAATCGCCAACTAACAGCAAATCTACCCCAGCGCGATCGAGCAATTTCGCCGAGACATAATCATAAGCCGTCAGCGCCACGATCGCAATTCCTTGTTGTTTTCTTTCGATTAATTGTTGAGGGGTGATGGGCATAGCTGGGTAAATTAAAGTCCTGACAATCCACTGACAAGGTTAGTAAGCGGCAGTCACATCATTAATATAGAGAGGGATTGCCTTTCCAATCTTATCAGATACCCAGCAGCGATCGGTGATTCCCCCTATCCCTAGAATCCCAGCAACTCCTAACCTAACTGCCAGGAAGATTACACAAGTTGGGTTATTTGTCAAGAGGCGGTGTTTGGGGGGTGAAAAAAATTGGTGAGAGATGAGGAGATGTTGGAGGCGATCGGACCTAAAAGTTGGCCCCACCGACAACGGTATCATCAGGGTTAGCGGTAAAAAATTGTCGCAAAATCCAGCAACTTTAGGAACAAAGCAAACTGCTCCACTGAAAATACACCTTACCATAATTTGGCAGATTATCAAAAAATGCCTGGAACCCTTGTCACTTCGTTGGTAATATGGCTATTGAATTTAGGGCAAAAACTGGGAAAGGGTTGAATCATTGAATAGGTCAACCGTAATACTATCAGTCTAACTTATCAATCCAAAACCGACACTGCTAGAGGGACCTTAAAATCCTCGCCGGTTGTTGCTTGTGCCTGTTCTGGCAATTAGAATAGAATAACCGCAAGCACAAACTGAGGCTAACTGGGTGATGCCTGAAATCGTTGAAATTCCCCTGGGATTAGCAAATTTTACCCAAGTCCCAATGCTCATAAATTTTTCTCCCACATTCAACGTCCCGATTATTTTAATTCTCATATCGCAGCAAAAGTTCTATAATTAAGTACCTCTGTTAAGATGATTTTCTAATTTTTTATCAAAAGTAAAAATAGATTCTTGATAAACTTTACAATATGACACTAAAAGACACTCTACAAAATCAAACTTTGTTTGACTATACACCTCTAAAGCTTGGAGCAATAATTCAGGCTTTTCCAGCCCCACTAAATCCTCTTCAATTAAGTGACTTAATGCTTCTTGAATTTTCTCTCTTTCAACCTGATAAACTTTTTGAAGAACAAATACCACCTCGCAAGCCACTTCAATCGGTAAACTTACCCTATTATTTTCAATAATCTCCGCTGCTTTGGCTGATAATATTTCATGGTCATTCAGGATGTAGCGAAGAATAATATTTGCATCAGCGATCGGCATACTTTTCCCCCGTTGCATTTTCCCAAGCAGTAGATTCTAAAGAGATTAAATCCGGTTTAGCATAACTTTGTAAGACGCCTTTTAAGCTTTTTCTTTGAACCGGATTAGGTTTTTTCGTGAACACAACAATCTCGACCTGTTGCCCGGAAAGTTCGGGAGGCAGGTCTAATACAATCTGACCATTTTTCACGGTTTGTACTGTGCGGATAACTTCCATCAATTAAGCCACTCCATTAATGATGTCAAAAGGAGATAAGGGTTTAACTCAGCATACCGGAGGAATGGCTCGGGGCCGATCGCCACCCTCACCTGATTCAGCATAAGGCATTACCTCGTCCCTCTGCTAAAAACAGCCGGAGTTGTGTGAGGGAGAGGATAGGGGCAATGCGATCGCTAGGGGTTGCTTCCACCCGCTTAGGTTGACCGGAATCCGGATCATTACTGTCGATAACGGGTTGAGGTTTGCTCTAGTTCCAGAGGGAATAAAGGGGCCTGAGCAACTGGAATTTTTATCCTGACTCCAGCTACGTTCAACACGAGTGCGCCAGAATCATCAATGACCAAAATTCCCTTAGAATAATCACAGGGTTGAGGAGATGACTATGGATGTAGGGCGATCGCTCGTAAAATTAATCGTCGGTGGTAGCTGCGTCTTGGGTGGCGTGGCATTTCCCCCCTTACTCGCCGGAGAAGGGATTGTTTGGGGGACAGTCTTGGCAACTGCCCTAGGGAGTGTGGCTGCGGGCAATACTGCCAATGTCATTGATGCGTTACTCGATGGAAGAGAGGGGGGAGTCTCCCTAGAAAATCAGGATTTAACCAAAGCCGTGGGAAAAGCCATAGCCGCCGTCATCACCCTCGCCGCCAAACAACACCCCGGCAAAACCCGCCAATATTTAGAAAAAATTGCTGCCCAAGCCAAGGATAACTGGCTGCACATCGCCCAACAGGAACTCACCCCGCAACGTTACCCCGAACTGCGAGAAGCCAAACTCGACCAATTTCTCACCCCGGAAGAATACCAACTCACCCCAGAGGATTTCTGAGTTATAAAGGTAATAAATACCGAGGGATTTAGTAAAAAACTAACCTGTAGGGCGTTATGCCAGACTCAATTCAATTCTATAAGCTGCTCTAAGTAGTTATGAGAAAAATCATACCCTCCCTGCCTGTCCTAATGACCACAACACTCAATGGCATCATGTGTTGGGGGATTAACCAACTGCCAGATAAATATGACTTAGGGGTTCCGTCAGAAATAATTATTGGTCTAACACTCTGTTCTGTATTGGGAATTGTTTTTTTTAGTTCTCAACCCAGTGAATCTCAGAACAGTTCGGAAACGACTAGCGTCTCTTCAATGTGGATACTTGGGTTACTTCCTGCTCTTGGTAGTATTATCCTTTTCTTGTTGATCAAAGATGGTCATGTGCCAAGTGAATTCAGCAAGGCAGCCGGTTATGCGTCTTTGTTTTTGTTTATAGCCGGAACATTGCTACCAGGAATAATAGCTTTCTGGAAGGTTCAGCAACCCATCCTAGTTGCATCAGCATTTGGTAATAGTTTAAATGATCCTGATGCTCGTCAAGCTGCTCGGCGTGCTGCTCGCGAAAGTGTCTTGAAAGATATGTCTACTCAAGTCCAAGCACGTTTAACCCACTCTATCCACCGAGAGGCGTTGCGGCTGAATTTGGGCAAGGAACAGCAACCCCAGCAGGTGCAACGTCCTTGGGATATGTCCGTGAAGGTGGGGGAACAGCGCAGCGTTCAGTTACCTGCCCAAACGACGATTCTGGATGTGTTTGATAATCCCACAATTTCCGGCAAGTTCCTGATTTTGGGCAAACCGGGGGGCGGCAAAACCACGACCTTATTAGAGTTAGCGGAAGCCTTGATTGAGCGGGCAGAAGGGGATAGCGATGCCCCGATTCCGGTGATTTTGGAGCTTTCGAGTTGGCAGGACGTGACAAAACGGGAGTTTCCCAAAGTCTGGGAACAGAAAAAATATGACCCTTCGATTAAGGAGTGGGTTCTGTCTCAGCTTATGAGTAAGGGGGTGAGTCAGGAGATGGGGGAACAGTGGCTTCGGGAGAAGGAGTTAGTGCTGTTGTTGGATGGGTTGGATGAATTGCGATCGGAACGTCAGAGGAAGTGTGTCCAGGCAATTAATCAGTTTTTAAGCAGTGAGTTTTCGCCGTTACATTTGGTGGTGTGCAGTCGCAAGGAGGAATATGAAGTCTATGAGGAGATGTTGCACTTAAATGGGGCGATTTGCTTGGAGGATTTGACAAATGAGCAAATTCGGCATTATTTTACATCGGTCAATTTAGGGGAATTTTGGGAGAGTATCAAGGGTTCGGAGAAGATTGTCGATTTCATTCGTCAACCGTTGTTTTTGGCGGTTACAAGTCTTGCTTATCAGCAGATTGATGTTGAGGAGTGGCGGAATTGCAACACTGAAGAGAGGGCGATCGATTATTTGCTCGGTGTTTATCAGGTTACGATGCTCAAATTTTATGCCACCAATCAACGGTACTCATCTGCCTTAAACATTCAAAGTTATCTTTCATTATTATCTAAATATTTAGATGAGAGTGAAAGTGTTATAGTTTACTTTCTTTCTCCCAGAAAAATTTTTAATTTAATATTTGGCAAAGAAATAACCGAAGTTTTTGAATTTTTTTTATTATGTATTTGTTGGATTCCGTGTCTGTTATTATTGATTTATTTGTCTTATGAAACGCTGAATGTAAGCAACAATTTGTATTGGGATTTTTATGGATTTTTAAATATAATTAGAAGTATCCTGAGTGTGGCTTCTCATCTATTAGTAGGACTATTTTTAATTACTCTTTATGCCATAGTTATTGTACCTATTTATGTTGTTTTATTGGTGCCTTTAATTATTACCAGTAACCTAGATGAGATATGGGTCTGGACTGGAGAGCAAAGGATAGAGCAAGATTCTTTAGAATTTTCTATTTTCCTGTCTAAGATCCTATTCATACTATTTTTCTTTGGTTACTCCTTTGCCACATCTGCGGGGACTGATGGGTTTTTCATGATTATATTTTTGGTTTTATTTCTGGGGGTTTCAATCTTTCCAATATCTTGGTTTTATCTCTCCATTTTTCTATTTTTAAAAAATATTTATTATGTATCAAGGGTATTTTTAAATATGATTTTCACAAGTTTATTTTGCTTCGCTTATACATTTTTACTTAAATTTACTTTATCCTGGATATATCCACCAGCAGCTAATTTGACCCCAGCTAATTTGACTCATTTGACCCCCTTAATGTTTTCGCTTTATGTTGGAATTGTTTGGGCTGGGGGGCTTGACTTAATCAAATATTATCTATTTCGCCTGATCCTTGGCTTAACAGGTCAAATGCCCTGGAATATCACCCGCTTCCTCGACTACTGTACAGAACGCCTCATCCTGCAAAGAGTCGGCAACCGCTACCGCTTCATCCATCGTCTGGTGCAAGAACACTTCGCCAAATTGGAAATCCAGAAAGAGTAAAGCGCATCGAAGAAAATCCTTTCTTAATACGCCGTCAAAAAATTACTGGATTATCAACCCCATAAAACCATGAACCCAACTCAATATCAACTTTCCCTCAGCTTTGAACAAGTTTTGAGCCTAGTCAAACAACTTCCAGAGGCTGACAAATTAAAACTCAGTGAAGCGTTATCCAAAGAATTGCTAGATAGCAAACTGACTCATCTTCTAGAAATTTTCAAGACTGATGAAATCTCCTTAGAAGAAATCACCCAAGAAGTCGAAGTCGTCAGAACAGAAATTTATGACCAGCAAATCGGCCATTCTTGTACATCCCCAGATACATAGAACCCCGGTTTCTGAAAACTTGGCTATAATCGGATCAACCCTTACCCTGTTCTCAACATGACATTCACCACAGATACTCCTGTAACCTGGCAATACCTAGAAATTGATACTCAAAATCAGGCAACAATTGTCAATAGTCGCGTTTCAGTTGCCCAACTGATTCAAGAAAAACACGCCCACGGGTGGAGTCCAGAAGAACTGCACTTTCAACACCCAGAAATCCCCCTTGCTGCCATTTATTCAGCCCTCAGTTATTACTACACCTATCAACCCCAGATTGATGCTCAAATTGCTCAAGAACAGGAAGAAATCCAGAACCTGCAAGCTGATTTAGTTACAATGGGAGTCGGTCATCATACCGCCGATTTTAAACAGGCACTTCAGCAAAAACGGCAGCAGCAGGGATAAAAAATGGCAATCTCCTACTATTTCGATGCTCCAGTCCATCGAGCGATTAAAATTGGTTTACAACTGAGAGGGGTTGAGGTTATGACCGCTCAAGAAGACAATAATAGTAGTGCTATTGATGAAATAATTTTGAGTCGTTCTTTGCAACTCAAGCGTCCTCTTGTAACCACAGATCACGATTTTTTAGTTTTAGCTAAAAATTGTGTTGCTCAAGGTGAAGCGTTTACAGGGATTTTCTTTTTAAGTCCTAAAGTTTCCATTGGTTATGCGATAGAAGAGTTAGAGGTTTACGCCAAAATTGGAGAATTAGAAGATTTCGCCAATCAAGTAATTTTTGTTTGATGTTGAACTGCTGCCGCTTTATCGATTAGAGTCAAACCAATGAACTTTGTTGTTTGCATCAAAAACACAGACTATGCCGCTTCCCTAGAAGTTCGCAAGATTTATCAAGTCTTACCGGACTCAACAGCGAATAGTCATCAAATGCTGCGGATAATTGATGAATCAGGGGAAGATTATCTCTATCCTAACGCCTATTTTATGCCTATTGAACTATCCCCTCCTCTGCAACAAGTTCTGGAAATGTCTTAGGTTGAGTGGAATCAAAGAAACCGGGTTTCTGTCAGGGTTTCTGTATCCTAACCGAGATATCCATAGAAACCCGGTTTCTCAGCATTTAGCTACAATGGGATGAGTTAGCGTAAATCCGGGAGAATTAGACATCAAGCACAAATCAGAAAGACTCATGCTGAACATACAACTAGACCCCGAAACCGAAGCCCGTTTAGTGGAAATTTTAGCCAGGGAAAAAACGACTAGCGATGAATTGATTAAACGCTTGGTTCAAGAACGCTGGTTGAGTTTACAACCCCGCCAAACCATTGTCGAAAGACGTGGGGGACATCCTGAACATCTGTTAGAAGATGCGCCGCCTGATTTGTCCGAAAGGGCTAATCGCAAAAAGGCGATCGCTGATTATTTGCAAAAGAAACATCCTCAATACGATTTGCAATACCCAAGCTACAACTGTGATTCTAATCAGATTACCAATATCCTTTAGTAGTTGCACAACAAGCTGGAACGATAGAAGGCGACATTGCCTTCCTCGCCGACGAAACCCTAGAAGGGCCATTAAAAGGCTTTCCCCCAATCAACCGAATCTGATATCCGCCCTTGAAAGCGGGTTAGAGGAGATTTAAGGTTTAATTATCGTCCGGTCGAAAGCGCAAACTATTAAGGCTTGTCACCCTTGCAATTGTCTCAAAATCACGGTCATTATGAATTAAAATTAACTGATGTTCTATGGCAAGTTGAGCAATACAACAATCGATACTACTTCTAACCGTTAACCCCTGTCGTTGCAAATCGTAATAAATTCGGGCAGCCGCAACCCAAGTATGAGGAGTGGGTTCGATGTAGTCTTGGTCTTGCAGATAGGTTTCTAACAGCCTCCACTCTCGTTCATCTCGGCAACCTTGCAACAGTTCCATCTGAGTGAATCGGCTCAAAAAAATGGATTGCTCATTAATCAGTGCTGACAAAGATTGACGGACGGCATCAGTCCTGTCTCGGAAAACCGCAATCCAAACCGATGTATCAATCAGAAACATTTCGGTTTTCCCGTAAGGATTTATAGTCGTAATTTGTGGAGAATTGAATCTGTCCGCTCAACTCTAGTAAATTGCGTTTTTTGCGGTTACGGATTAACTCTGCCAAAGCAAAATTAATTAATTCTTGTTCTGTTTGAATATTGGTTAATCGCAATGCTTCTTCGACCAATTCTTCATTAAGTTCGATGGGATTTTTCATAGTTAATAATTCAGTGAAATTTCTGATTAATTAGAGCCTAGCCTAACTCATGTTAACATTTTTTGGCTCAATGCCCCCTAGGAACCAAGACCCTCAGCGAACTCATCTGGGCCACCATCTGTCCCGAGGAAGACTCACCGGCATCCGCTACCCTAGCCTAACAGCGCTGGCACCAAAGCCCCCTAAAACCTCTTACCCTATCGTCCCTACGAAACCGACCCCAGAACTCATTGCTTTTTGCCAAAAACTGACCCGGGAAATAGCCGTAGCCTTCCTCACCGAGGAACCCCTAGAAGCGCCCTTAAAAGGCTTTCCTCCCAATCAACCGAATCTGATATCAGCCATTGAAACCGGGTTAAAGGAGATTTGAGCAGCCAAGAAACGGGGTTTCTGAACCCTCACCCCAAATCCCCAAATTCGCTACAATATCAGCAAACCCTAGCCTTCAGCTAAAACATGGAATCAATTGTTAAATTTATTGTTTCTACTCCTCTAGGGTTCACAGTCCGCACCAACGAAAACTACTGGCAAACATTGCTCATCAAACATCCAGATATTGCCCATTATGAAACTGAAATTCAGCAAACCCTTAATCAACCCGAGGCCATTTACCAAAGTCAGCGCGATATTAATGTCTTGCTATTTTATCGCACCCTCAAGGCAAAATGGAGAGGGTTATTTGATTATAGTTTACCAAACTGATGCAATTAAAACAAGAACAAAATTATGGTCCAAATAAAAGTATTTTACGAACCTGAAACCGAACTATTAACCATTTTTTGGCAATCCCCCCGTCCTAACCAAATTGCTACGGAACTGGGGAATGATATTATCCTTTTCAAAGATGGAGATACCCATGAACCCATTGGTATCGAAGTATTATCCTATCGCCCTGGAGACGATCGCATTAGTGGCATTTCTCTAGAACTCGGCCAACAAAACCTAGTTAAAACCTGAAAAATCACTAATATCACTCCCGGAGTAATTCATAATGATTCGCATTCCCACTCATCGCCCCCCGACTCATCCTGGCGAGATGCTTTTAGAAGAGTTTCTGAAGCCGATGGAACTGGCCCAACGAGACTTAGCTGATGCTATTTATGTGCCTTATCAGAGAGTCAATGAGATTATCAACGGGCGGCGAGGAATCACTACCAGTACCGCTCTACGGTTGGCTAAATTTTTTGATATGGCACCGGATTTTTGGCTGAATCTCCAACTGCGTTGGGATTTATATCATACCCAACAGGAAGAGCAAGAGATTCTGAAGCAAATTTCCTCTGGGGGCAATCTGCTAAAATTTGAGTAGTCCCATTTTGTGAACCTCAGTATCCACAATTAACCGAAGAGGAGAAGCGTCTTTTTCTTCGGCTTAGAAGGGTTTTCCACCCCAACGAAACCGCCACAATAACTCATCGCCTTTTGTCAAAAACTGACCAGGGAAATAGCCGTAGCCTTTCTCACCAAACTGCCGATGAATGTTACAACTTGCTCAAGATTGACCCGTCTCATCCGTCCCTCCATTTCAAAAAACTGGGGAAAAAATATTGATTCGACTTATCAATACAGAATTATGCAGATTTGTCAAGAGGCGGTGTGAGTGGGCGAAAAAAAACTGGTCACGCGGGAGAAAATCTGGGAGGCGATCGCACCCCAACCTTGGCCCCATCGACAACGGTATCATCAGGGTTGGGGGCGAAAAATTGTGGCAAAATCTAGCAATTTTATAAACAAGCAAAACTGCTCCGCTGATAATACAGTTTACCATAATTCGTCAGATTGTCAAAAACTGCCCAAAACCCTTGTCAATTCGTTGGTGATGCGGGTATTAAATTTAAGGGAAAAACTGGGCAGGGTTTAAATACTTGCATCAGTGACAAGGTTTTAAATTGATTCGACTTATCAATACAGAGTTATGCTAGTTTGTCAAGATGGGGCACTCGGGGGCGAAAAAAACTGGTAACGCGGGAGGAAGCCAAGGTATTTATAGATATTCACTAGGAAACTTGAGTTGAGACTGTACCATAAAATCTCTATCGGGGATTACAAACTGAATTTGTTAATCAAATTTAAATATCCTATGCAGAAATGCTTTTATCAACCTGGCTTCTAAGTAGTGGTGCCGATGGTTTTCTACTGAGGCGATCGCCTCAGACCACTTTTTATTGCCCTTATGGAATCCCTGGGTGAGGAGATATCATCAACGGGAAAACAAACCTAGTCTTAGAAACTGGGTTTTTTTCCTAAATCTGGGTGGTGAAAAAGAGAGACTCCCCAAAACTGGTTTTATTGACATCTAACATGAGTTCAAATGAGATTGATCGGACCGAGCCTACAGATCTGTCCATGTGTTAAACTAACCTACAGTTCAAACCTGATTGAAGGTGACATCATGGCTAACGGGGAACACTTGCCAGCAACCTTGGATGAAGTCTCACTGCCTCAAGTCCTACCACCTATTCTGCTTCCCGCCTTCACCCGCGCCGATTTGCTCAGGCAAGTCCTCGATGGCCTCGCCCAACAATCTCTGCGTCCCCCGGTGATTATTGCTGTTGTCGATGGGCCGAGAAATGAGCGAGAACAGGCTTTAGTTGAGGAAACTGTGCAACTTCTTAAGGATTTCTCAGCTATTATTCCCGTTGAGCTAGTGCGGCGATCGCACAACTTAGGCTGTGATAAAAACATCGTTACTGCCTTCAACGAGACATTCCAAACCCATGACTCCCTCGTTTACCTAGAGGATGACATTGTTCCGAATCCTTGTTTTTATGACCGAATGTGTCGCCTATTAGCGGCCTATAAAAACCAAAAACAGGTTTTCTCGATTAGTGCTTATTCCTCAATTGCAGGCAACACCAAAGACCAAATCAAAGCCGATTTTTTTACCTCCCATCGGGTCTTTTCTTGGGGGTATGCCACCTGGGCAGATCGTTGGCAGGACATTGCTATGAGCGAAGATAAACTCTACTCTAACCCCTTTGGTGTATTTTATAAAATACCCCCGACAATAGAAACTCAGGCTACAATCATCAATCAATTTTGGCTGGAAAAACAACACACAACCGACTGGGTGATCACTATGACCCTGGAGGCACTCCATCAAAATAGAATACATATCATCCCGAAAGTGTCTTTTGTGTATAACATCGGCTTTGGCCACCCCGAGTCTAAAACCTATCGTGGCAAAGAACCAGCCTGGGTTAATGCTGGCTATGATCCCGAGGCTTGCCCGAATACATTACCGCCCAGTCTGGAACTGTTAGATTGCCTCCAGGCTCCCTTAACTGGCTCCCAGCTCATCCAGCGCCTGGGCAGACAGAAAGGGTTATGGCTCAGTCCCTCAGCCGTACTTTACTTATTGCGACACTATCCGGGTTGGTCCAGTTGGGGGTCTTGTCTCAAACTCTTTACCACTCGAATGCCAGTTCTCTTAAAACGTTGGCGCAGTGGGCAACTAATTTAAGACTTAGCCTTTAACCCTGGAACTTTCCTTGACGATAATCCTGTTTAAACTGCTCCAAGGCTTCCTCTAAGCGCGTCATTAGTCTCTCTAGACAGACATCACTACTCAGACAAGGAGTTGCTGTCTTAGCCAACTCCGAGAGCTCCTGAGCCGCTTTCCGTTGTCGCCACCAATCGCGCACCTGTTTTGCCGGAGATACTACCCAATCTACGACCGAGGCGGAAGCGTCTCCTGTCGCCCAGCCTCCCTGGGATGAGCGGGGGTGATAGAGATACCCCAGGGTCTGAGGATGATATTCTAATCCCACCGAAGCACACCAATCTTGCCACTTGAGCTCCAAAATAGCCGGGTGAGTTTTGGCGGCAATCCAAGGAACTCGTAACGCATCAGCGACAATTGCCCCGTGCATGGCTTCGGAAATTAGAACCTCGGTTTCGCGAATGCTGGTGATTACTTTGGCCCGATCCCAGGCCGGACTAATATAGCCGAAACCCTGTTGATCGCAGGCATTTTGCCAGCCATCGCCAGCAAAATCATAATGAGGCATATAGGAAAATTTATATTTCTTAGGCAGGGGATTGAGATCAATCAGTTTACGCAGTAAAAGGGCACCATCGGTGATCGCTAGGCCGGGGTCAACCCCTAAAAGTTGGGCAGAGATCGGTCCTCGTAAACAGTAAATGTGATAGGATTCATCTAAACTTAAGGCTTGCTTCTCATAGCCAGCCCCAGTGCTAAAAATAATTCTTTGCTTTGCCTTTGAGGTTCTTGATGCCAGGGCATTATTGAGTAAGGTGCCAATTCCGACAAAGACTGAACTGGGATCTTCATCTAAGATCCCATCAAGCAACTGCTCCCAAAGCCAGACGTTTAAGGCATCTCCAAAATTTTGCCGTCCCTCTGGGTACTTACAATAATAAAGTTTCATCGCTGCTGATCTATGTTGGAAATACAGTTAGGGGAATCAGTTCTACAGTAGCACGATCGCCGTTGCTGTAACCATTCCGGGGGGTGTGGCTGTAGACTGGTTGACTGACAAAAGTTTAAGCGATCGCCGTAGGCTAAGGAGTCAGGTAAAAATAACTTGACCCCTTATACCGATACTCGGGGCTTTATTATAGGGAACTCCAAAAAATAAAATATCCAAAAATCCCGGACCCTTCAGGGTGGGGAAAAAAGCGGACGAAGCCCCAGAAGCGCGGGCTAATCGAGTAGTGTTAGGCCCTTAACCCTCGGATTTGGATGATTTATTTGTTGGAATACCCAGAGTGCGTCGAAACTCAAGAATTTTATCTAGCTAATTACTAATACTGACCATGAGGTTTTCCCCTCGACATGACTAATATTGTTCGATTCAGGAGTGTGAATAGCTTCTTTCATCGGCTTGGACTGCTTCCAGTAGACCCGATGGGTTTGAATCTGGACATTGCCGATAACTCGGCTTTCCTAGACCACTCGCCGATTTGGGCAATGCGACAAGACAACGCTTGACCTGAAACTGTACAAAAAAGGGCGGATGAATGCTACAACTTGCTCAAGGCTGATCCGTCTCATCCATCCATCCCTCTCAAAAAACTGGGCCAAAAGTATTAGTCTGTTAGCGTCGGGTTAAATTATCCTGCTTTGGGTGTTGAAGAAGAGAACGGCATTTCTTGGTTTTGGATGGGAACATAGCCGAGTATGACCGATTGATTACCAAATAGCCGTCACTCCACTCTCGCCTCAGCCTCCGGAACTCGGGTTTTTCACCCCCCTGTGACCTATTATTATGTTAAGAAATATGCGAGTAACACATCGATTGGAAAGGGGGGCATTTTATCCGGGCAAAATGGGTCTTTTTACATCTTAGGGTCTTTGTAATTACGGTCGATCGCGGTTGGAGGTTTGCTCCTGCTCCCAATTGAGGAAAGGGGCCTGAGCAACTTCTGAGAGGTTGATGGATTCTAGGAGCGCATTCCATTTTGGCCGTAAGATGGGGTCGTTGGGGTTGTCCTGGAGGAGTTGGGCGAGGGTGCCGATCGCGTCAAACCACAGGATTTCCCGCTCGTAAACGGCAATGCGATCGCGGGATGTGAGTTGTTCTAGTTCCTGGGTCAACGTCGGTGAGGGTTCCACCCGTTCTATCCAACCTCCCAGGGATAAAATCGAGGGGTCTGATGCTTTCGGATTGCAAATCAGTGAGAAGTACCAACTATAAAGTTGATTGACTTGCAAGGGGGGGAGATTCTCATCATCGGGTAGGGTCAGGGCGATGGTTCCCCCGCCAGCGGGTAAAGGAACTCTGTGCTGATAAATTTCTTGCACGTTTTCAGGGTCCGATTCATCCACTAGGAGAAATTCCATCTCAATGGGCCCGGAACTCGCTTCCTCAATTTTAGGGACGTAAAACAAGAAGGTGGGGGTATCCGAGAGGGTCAGTCCTAGGTTATTCTCTGGAACTAGGGCAATCATGCCGGATGCACTCTTCGGACAGTTCCCCCGAGTTCCGCCACCAATTCGTCGTCCGGGTGCGCCTTCGGGGGTTTCAAATACGTTCCAATCCGTGGGTAACTCATTTTGGGCGATCGCCCTGTGAGCAGCACCAGGGTGCACGGGGTTAGTCAAACCGGCACTCCCACCGAATGCCACAGAGAATGCCATCGAGAGGGAAATTAAGGCGAAAGAAGACTTGCTCAACATCATCATAAGAGGGGCCTTGTGGTGAATTTAGACAGTAAAAGCAGGCAGGATAACGAGATGGACCAGTCCGGCTTCAGAGGGAACCGCTCTCTCTGAACACATTGAATCCCACTAAAATTGCTAAATTAGCAACCGTGCACCCCAAACCGTAGCGCTCGCGGGGTTTTTTAACCCCCACTCCTGCGGTTTCCCAAGGATCTGCACCCTTCAACAGACATCACCCTGCTCTTAGATGGGGTGGCGATCGCGGATTCATACCGATCGCCGGTTTAAACCTTTCGATAAGTGTTTAAATCCATCATAACCGCTCTGAGCCCAAGGGCAAACTTTCTGTCTCTTCCGGGAGACAAGTTAAGGAAGACTTGAGAAAGCCATTGCCATCACTCTACCTGTAGTTATCCCTTGATCTCCTATCCCTTTTAGCACCCTTAGATTAGTTTTCTATGAGCTTTGATTCACCTGTTCTCTCCCATCAAATTGACCCCTGGTTACGCACGATTAGACCTTATGGCGTCTATGAGCTGCACTCTATGGCGTTTGTCGGTGATGCACTGATTGCCATTGATTCCGCCCGGGGCTATCTCCTAGAAATTGACTGTACCAACGACAACACCAAAATTCTCAATCCCTATCATGCTTCGGAATTTGTTGATACCACGGGCCTTTGCTTCTGGGAAGATACCCTCTGGCTAACCCGGGAAAACAGCGTTTATTTTTGTGAAAATGCTCGGTCCGGTTTGGGAATTCAAGAACTCAATCCTCAACATTTCGTCACCTTGCCCTATCCTGCCAATGGGGTAGCGGTTTGGGGTTCTACAGTTTATGTCAGTTCTCAAAAAACCGGCTACATTTTGATTTTTAACCGCAAAACTGGGGAGGAAATTACCCGGTTTTACGCCCCAGGAATTGGGGTGGAAAGTTTAACGGTCCAGGCAGAATACCTCTGGGTTTCCGATTCTGAGGAACAAACGGTTTACTGTCTCGATCGCGCCACGGGTACTGTCCTTTTTAGCGTCCTGACTCCCTTTGAACATCCCTCCGGTTTGGCCTTTCATCGCCATCCAGAAACCGGGGAAGAAATTCTCTATGTGGCTTATGCTTCGGAAGAAATCTATATTCGGGATGACCCGAATTCCGCCGATCCGCACCAATTGGCCTTTCGCGATCGCACGTTTATTCATCCGTTGCATTTTCATTACCATGAAGATGAGTATTTTGCTTTATCCAACGGCTATCTCATGGAAATTTCCTACGTTGAGGAACTCTCTCCCCTGGATGAGTTGGACCTCACCGGTTTGGAATGGCGGATTGCCTTTCCGGCAGAAACTCCCCGGCAAAAATTGAAGAAAATTGAGGCGATCGGACTGCCTTTTCAAGAAGAAATTCTCGATGGACAGCGAATTGCTGTATTTAAATTCGACAGTCTCAAACCTCATGAGGCGCGAGTCTTTGGGTGGAAAGCTTTGTTAGAGGTTCGGAGTATCAAGTACCGTCTTTCCCCTCGGGATGTGGAAAATCTGCCCGAACTGCCGCCAGAATTTGCCGATCGCTATTTAGTCGATAATGACAATCTGGCAATGGAGACGGAAATTGTTCGCAAGGCAGCAGTCGAGGCGATCGGGACCGAAACCAATCTCCTGCGAAAAGTCCTAAGTATTCGCGATTATGTCTACGAAAAACTCGACTACGGCATCAAACCCCACATTGATACCCCCGATATCGTCCTCGAACGCGGTATCGGTTCCTGTGGCGAATATGTGGGTTTAATGTTGGCCCTGTTGCGGTTAAATGGGATTGCCTGTCGCACCGTGGGACGTTACAAATGCCCCCCACACCCCGATCGCCAAGGGGTTCCCATGCAACCGGACTACAATCACGTCTGGTTGGAGTTCTACATTCCCGGATTGGGTTGGATCCCAATGGAATCCAATCCCGATGATAATCAAGATAGCGGCCCTAACCCCATGCGGTTTTTTATGGGATTAGCTTGGTATCATGTGGAATTGGGCAAAGGGATCCGGTTTGAAAGTCTCAAACTCAAGGGAGTCCCCTTACATAAAAGCGAGATCCGTCTGGGGGATTTGGCAATCAATCACGTCCGATTCACGATTTTAGGTGAACTGCCACCACCTAACTAAAATAGCCCCCTCAGCGGCCCTCTGTTCAGGTGACTTCCCACGAGATGACTGCCGTCCCTTAAACTCGGACTTTGTTAACACTGATTTTTGATTGGGGAGGACTTGTGGACACGACTATCTATACTGTTCTAGCAACCGGAACCCTCGGGTTGATGGTCCTGGTAACGGGAGGAATTATCTATCTCACCGCAGCAGAATGGCGCGATCGCCGCCGTCAGGAAAAGGAGAAACGCTCTCGTTAAGTTCTCAGAAACTAGGACATCGGTCTAGTATTGAGATCAATCTGAGATCTTGCACCCGTTGCAACAACCGGCGGGGGATCAATCGATTGGCGGCCTCATAGCTCAAGTCGGTTAAATCTGACATCTTGCACCACTCTCAACAACCGGCGGGGGATAAATCCCCCGCCTAATAGCTAAAGTCGGTTAAAAACCGACTGCAAGTCTTATCCCGTGGTGTTTTCAGTCGGTTTCAACCGACTGCAAGTCTTATCCCGTGGTGTTTTCAGTCGGTTTCAACCGACTTTAGCTATTAGGCGGGGGATTTATCCCCCGCCGTAGAGGCGCTTTTATAAGCGCCTCTACAGGCTAAAAGGTTTTAACCCCCGTCGGGTGTTGCTTTAGCTATGAGATCGCCAACGTTTGAACCCCCGTCGCTTGTTGCTTTTACCGGGTTTTCGGCCCTTGGTTCTCATACTGGACCCATACTCTAGGAATTCCTCCAGGAGTCACCCTCTCATCCCGGACTCTGGAAGGAAGCGGGGAATTAAACCCCCCGCCTCCTACTGGAAGTATTGACGCGGTTGAATTTATAACTACTTCATCCCTAAAGACTTGGCCGAAAAACTCGCTTTTTATTTAGACGATACCCAAACCCGGGCTGGAAAATGGATTAACCTCTTTTTGACCAGTCTGGTTTTATTATCTTCGGCTATATTTGTTATTGAAACCTATAAAATTCCGATTCAGATTGCCTTGATTTTAGATAATCTGAATACTTTAATTTTAGTGGTATTTTTCATTGAATATGTTTTGCGCTTCTGGGCTGCACCCCATAAAATAACTTACTTTTTTAGCCTTTATTCTCTTATAGATTTAATCGTTATTCTACCCTTATTTATCGGGAACTTCGGGATTAGCTATTTGCGGCTATTGCGATGGTTTAGGATTTTGCGGTTGCTGCGCTTTGTGGAAAGTCAAGTTTTTTTTGACAGTACCGAGGGGGAAGACCAATTAATTATTCGCCGGATTATCTTTACTTTATTTACCATTGTTTTTGTTTACTCCGGGTTAATTTATCAAGTCGAACATCCCACAAATCCCCAGGCATTTCGTACCTTTATCGATGCGGTCTATTTTTGTGTCGTGACGATGACAACCGTGGGATTTGGGGATGTGACGCCCTTATCTCAAGGGGGGCGATTGCTAACAATTTTGATGATTATTTCGGGAATTGCGCTGATTCCGGGACAACTCGGGGCGTTAATTAAAGAATTAGTGAGAAATGCTAACCGGGTGGAAACCCCTTGCGGAGGATGTGGGTTGTCTCGTCACGATCGCGATGCTCTGTTTTGCAAGGTTTGTGGCACTTCGTTACAGTCGTCCCCTTTGAATCCGGCGCGATCGCCAGATGCTCAAAAGTAAGGCGGTGGGTGGATACGTTGCCCAGTTTGGGTGAGCAAATGGCTCAATTTGTAGGAACAGAGGGAAGGATTGATTGAGACCCTTTCCGGGGATTTTGCCTACATTACCACAGGGGCGATCGCCGATAGACTGGAGCGATTCTGAACCATTCCTGATAAGAACATAGGTTGTCTCAATTGTCAAGGTTTTACAAATGTTAAAATTTAGGTGAAAATATGCTACAAATTGTTAAGGATTTTGGCTAAAATGGCAAAAAAATAACGCCGCCAGAAACTACCGCTGAACCAAAATAGACTAACGACTCATCAGGAAGGTTAAAAGGGAGGAACTCGATCTGGACATTCGAGGGCCATGCTTTCGACTTGCATCTATCTCTCAATTTGGAATGGGTTCGGCGAATGGTCGGGGTTTGCATCACTCTTTCCAGGCGGCACTCTCATTCGGATCCGTGGGATCCGAGGACCCTAGTCCAACTCGGTGTTCGGTGCGATCGCAGTGCGGAACTTTTGAAACTGGAAAAAGACCAGGCAAAAACCGGACCTCGGCGATCGCATGAGGGGACTCCACTCCACAACTCCGGAAACCCGATCTGCATTCCCTACCAGGAGGATTCCCACCATGCAACAGATTTCAGTTCATCACTCCCTCAAGGTGCAACCCAACCCCACCCTGAATGGCAATCCCAAAACCAGCCGATCGCCATCCTTGAAGCACTCACCGACTCTCCCCCAAAGCGAAGGCATCTTATCCCAATTTGTGGAATATGTTCCGGCAGCGGTGGCAATGGTCGATCGCCAGATGCGCTATTTGGCCTGGTCGCGACGGTGGGACCGTGAATATAGTTCCAGCGATCGCACCTGTGCCATTGGGCGATCGCATTATGAACTCTTTCCCCATCTGTGCGAATCCTGGCAACAGCGCTATCAACATTGTATAGAAACTGGAGAACCCTTGTGCCATGAGGATTGTCTCATTAAACCCAATGGCCAACTCGAATGGGTGAAATGGGAGATTCAACCCTGGATCGCCGCTGATGGCGAAATTGGCGGGTTGATGTTGTCTGCCGAACTCCTGACTGAGCGCAAACAACTCGCCGACGCCTTACAACTCACTCAATTTGCAATGGATAAAGCCGCAGATGCCGTCCTCTGGATGACCCCGGATGCTCACTTGAGCTATGTTAATGAAGCCGCCTGTCAGTTACTCGGCTATACTCCCGAAGAGTTACGAGCCCTCACCGTTTCTCAAATTGACCCCGCCTTTTCTCCCCCGATTTGGACCGAACATTGGCGAGCGATTAAACAGTTTCAAACCTTTACCTTTGAATCCAATTACTTCACTAAACAAAATCAGTCCATTCCCGTAGAAGTCCGGGTCAATTATTTAACCTTTAATGATCAAGAATATCACTGTGCCTTCGTCCGAGATATTAGTGAACGCAAACAAGCCGAATCCGACCTACAGAATGCCAATGAGCAACTCCAAGCCGTCTTGGATGCCGTTCCCGGTTTAGTCTCTTGGGTCAGTTCGGATTTACGCTATTTGGGGGTGAATCGCCATTTAGCCGCAGCCTTCCAAATGCCTGCGGATAGCTTTGCCGATCGCCCCGTGGGATTCTTACAAACCAGTCCCAAATTCTCCGAGATGGTTCAGGACTTTTTTGCCCGTCCTGAACGCACCCAATCCACGGAAATTACCTTAGAGTCCCAGGGCGAAACCCGCAGCTATTTAGTAGTTTCTCAGAAATATCAAAAAGGAACCAAAGCGGTTTTTATCGGCATTGATATCAGCGATCGCAAACAAATGGAGGTCGCTTTACGGCGGAGTGAAACCCTCTATCGCACCCTGGCGAAAAACTTTCCCAATGGGACCGTTTGTCTCTTTGATCAAGACCTGCATCACACCCTAGCCGAAGGCACCGAACTCCCCAAAGTTGGCTTATCTAAAGAATTAATCGAAGGCAAAACTTTAGCAGAAGCTTTCCCCTCAGACATTGCGACCCGCTACGAACCCCTCTATCGCGATGCTCTAGCGGGCAAGGAAAGCGTGACTGAAGTTCCCTTTGGAAGCCGTCTTTATCTCACCCATACCTTACCCTTGAAAAACGAACAGGGAGAAGCCATTGCGGGGATGATTATGACCCAAAATATTACCGAACGCAAACAAGCAGAAGATGCCTTGCGCCGTTCCGAAGAACGCTTCCGACAAAAAGCTGAAGAACTCAAACATACCTTACAGGAATTAAGACAAACTCAAACTCAACTGATTCAAACCGAAAAAATGTCGAGTCTCGGCCAATTGGTGGCTGGGGTGGCTCACGAAATTAACAATCCCGTAAGCTTTATTTATGGCAATATCGCTCATGCTCGCCAATATGTCCGGGACCTTTTAGAGCTAGTGGAACTGTATGGAAAAGAATATCAAAAACCTACCCCGAAAATTCAAGAGCATATCGAAGGAATTGGCCTCAATTTTTTGATGGAAGATTTTCCTAAACTGATGTCTTCCATGCAGGTAGGAGCCGATCGCATCCGGGAAGTGGTGCTGTCTTTGCGGAACTTTTCCCGTTTGGATCAAGCTCAGAAAAAGTCAGTGAATATTCATGAAGGGATTGATAGTACCTTACTGATTTTACAAAATCGTCTCAAGGCAAAAGCCGGAATGCCCAGCATTGAGGTGATTAAAGAATATGGGGAACTTCCCAACATCGAATGTTATGCCGGACAACTGAATCAGGTGTTTATGAATTTACTGGGAAATGCGATCGATGTTTTAGAGGAAGAGGGGCACAAACAGCTCAAAATGTGCGCCCGAGTTCCGAACCTGACGGGGAATGCTCCCGGAACCTTTACCCCCAGGATTTGCATTCACACTGAACGGGTAGGGGACTGCGCGTTGATCCGTATTTCAGATAATGGGCGAGGAATGAATGCCGATACCCAACAACATATTTTTGAGCCGTTTTTTACCACCAAAAACCCGGGGAAAGGCACGGGGTTGGGTTTATCGATTAGCTATCAAATTGTCGTGGAAAAACATGGAGGCAAAATTGACTGTAAGTCAAATCCGGGATTGGGAACGGAATTTATGATTACCTTACCCATTCCCTAACTTGGATTTGAGGAGGGAAACAGGCTGCATTTTCAATCAGCCAGTAACCGTCTGTTTCCGTGTACCTACGGTTGACAAGATGTTCTGAGTTGAGTTAATCCCTGGGTGAAGGTTTGAATCAGGGGGGTTCAGAGTCCACAAAATGACTTTCTTTGTCCCATCCAGATTGAGGGGTTTTAATTTTTTTTAAGTTTTTATAAAAAAAATTAGAGTGCGCCCTTATTCTGATATCTTTTATTAAAACCCTGGCCACAGGGAGGAGTGAAGGAGTTACAAATATTCACAATAACTCAGAACTACCTCAAACAAAAGTTAGACCCATTTTCGGGAACTTTTGTGTCGGAGCAAACAACGGTTAATCGGAAACAAGTCCTAAACTAGAAATGTGACGGGTGGGGAATGGGGTAAACATGAAGACTCAGAGGGGGCAGAAAATTAGCAGGGCAGGATTGGCTCTGGGAGGGTTGGCGATCGCCGGGGCTTTGCTGGGACTGGACCAACCGGGGGACGGATGGCCTGGTTCAGGGCAACCCCACCTAGGGTTGGGGACCGTCTCAGTGGCGGCGATCGCAGCAACTCCCCTTGGCTTCTCCCGGGTTCCGAGTCGTCCAGATTCTCTCTGGGGTCAGAATAGGGGCGCGACTGTACAGCCCTTAAACACAGGCGGGTCTATCACTCCAGAGGATGACTACCCCAAGGAATTTACATTAATAAAAAAGCCCGTATTTTTCGACATAAACCCTTTAAAATTAAGGGAAATACTCCAAATTTTAACTTACTTTTTGCGGCCAGATTATGCATCAATTCCCGGGGAATTAATAGAGACTGCTGCAACGGCTCCTGCCCATTCCCACTCTCCCCCTTCTCAAGAGGCTTCTGAATCCTCCTTTCTAGTGGCAATTAACCCCTGGGGGACGGCCCAGAACCCCTATCAAATTGCCCTGTTGCTCTTCCTAAATACCACCGGAACTGTCCTGATGCTGCACTATATGAGTCTGAGAATGCAAACCCAGTTCAAAGCCCATATCACCGAGAAGGAAGCATTGCCAGTCGCCCCAGACGGATGGATGAGTCTACTCGATACCAACCCAGCCTTTAACTGTGCCATCAAACCCAATGGCACAGTTTTCTTTATGAACCAAGCCATGTTAACGCGAGTCGGTTATATTCGGGCGGAAGCATTGGGAATGAATTATATTAATACATTTATCCCCCCATCGGACCGGCCCTTGGTCTCGCAAACCTTGGAGCAACTCACCCAGGAAACCCAACCCCAACGAATCCAAACCCGTCTCCTCACAAAGGAGGGAGAAGAAATCTGGGTGGAGTGGTGTGTTCGGTCCGTGTACACAGGCGATCGCCCGAGGTTAGACTATTGGATCGCCACCGGAATCGAGATTGAAGACCCGAGTCGCGTCGAAGCCCACACTCGTCTATGGGAGAACATGACTCAGGCGGTGAGTGCAGCGCCAGATTTTGAATCCGCCTTAAAAGTCGCACTATGTAGCATGGGAGAAACCCTAGGATACTCTGCCGGGGAAGCCTGGGTTGTCAACCCCGAGGGAACCGCTTTAGACTGTTCTGGACTGTACTATGCTGCACCGGGAATCTCTTACTCCGCCCCTGGTAGTTGCTTGCGCTTAGAACTCAATCAGGGGTTACCCGGACGAGTCATGGCATCGGGAGAACTGGAATGGATTGCCGATCTCGCCGCAGAAGCCGAGACAGGGTTTCCTCGCTCTCACAGGGCGATCGCCTGTGGTTTCACCAGTGCCTTGGGAATTCCGATTTTGGCCGATCGCCTGGTCCTGGCGGTGTTGGTGTTTTTTCAGTCAAACCCAGGGAAACTGGATCGGCGAATGCTGCCGCGCATCTCCTCAATGGCGCTTCAAGTGGGGTCTGTCTTACATCGGTTACAGACCTTAAAGGCACTCCAGCAAGCCGAAGCCAACTATCGCAGTATTGTAGAAAATGCCGTAGAAGGAATTTTTCAGACCACCCCCGATGGACGGTATATGAGTGCGAATCCAGCTTTGGCAGCGCTCTATGGGTATGCTTCCCTCCCGGAATTGATGGCGGCGCTGTGCGATCGCTCCCATCAAATCTACGTTGATCCCCGCTGTCCAGAGGAGTTTATTCGCCTGTTACAGCAACAAGATGTGGTTACCGGATTTGAAGCCCAGGTTTATCGCGCTGATGGTAGTATGATTTGGATTTCTCAAAATGCTCGTGCGGTGCGCGATGCTCGGGATCAATTGATGTATTATGAAGGGTCCGTGGTGAATATAACCGATCGCAAATGGACAGAGGCGCAACTGAGATACAATGCGTCTCACGATGCACTCACCGGGTTGTGGAACCGAGGCTTTTTTATGGATCGGTTGGTCAAAGCCGTCTCCCGCGCTCAGAGTGAAGCGGATTATGAGTTTGCGGTCCTGTTCATGGATTTGGATGACTTCAAATTGGTGAATGATAGTTTAGGTCATTCCGTAGGCGATCGCCTGTTGATGGCGATCGCCGGACGACTGGAACAATGTTTAGGTCCTAACGATACCCTCGCCCGGTTTGGCGGGGATGAATTTACTTTATTGTTGGAAGATATTCCTCGGGTGGAAGATGCGATCGCCGTGGCGCACCAAGTCCACGAAACCTTGGGTCAGCCTTTTAATGCCGGAAGTTACGAGGTGTTTGCCTCAATCAGTATTGGCATCGTTCATAGTACCGCAGGCGATCGGCGTCAGCCTGATTTTTTGCGGGATGCGGATATCGCCATGTATCGCGCCAAAGCCCGGGAAAAAGGCGGATATGTGGTATTTGATGCTACCATGCGTGAGGAAGCTATCTTACGATTGGAGTTGGAAACCGATCTGCGCTGGGCGATCGAACGCGGCGAGTTTCAGATGTTTTATCAGCCCATTGTGAGGCTCACTACGGGAGAGATTAGTGGATTTGAAGCCTTGATTCGATGGCATCATCCCCGCAAAGGGTGGATTTCTCCCAATGTATTTATACCTGTGGCCGAGGAAACCGGCGCGATCGAACGCATCGGCGAATGGGCGCTGATTCAATCCTGTAACCAATTAAAAAGCTGGAAAAAGCAATTTCCCACCTATCCTTCCCTGAAAATGAGTGTGAATCTTTCTGGGAAGCAACTGACTCAGAAGTTGAGCGATCGCGTTGAGGAAATTCTCCAGGAAACCGGGGTCGATGGCTGGGATTTGAAATTAGAAATTACCGAAACAGCCCTAGTGGAAGACCCAGAAGGGGCGATCGCCATCCTCGATCGCCTAAAAGCCCTCGATATTCAGTTATGCATTGATGATTTTGGCACAGGTTACTCCTCTTTGAGTTATCTCCATCGCTTCCCTGTGGATGTTTTAAAAATAGACCGCTCTTTTGTCCATCAAATGTCCCACCTCAATGACGATTCAGAAATTGTCAGAACCATTGTCACCCTGGCGCATACCCTAGGACTGGATGTGATTGCAGAAGGCATTGAAACCCTAGATTCCATGCACGAACTCCAAATCCTCCGCTGTAAATATGGTCAGGGTTACTTTTTTTCTGAACCCGTTAACGGTGAGGCGGCGGCACTCTTATTAACCCAAGGTCAAGTGAGTGACCTAGAGGTGAGTTAATACCTAGGCGGGGGTTTGCACCCTCGGCTAGGCTTTTCACAAGTGCTTGGGACGCAGATTGAACCCGATACCCAGATCCACTTCAACATTAAACTCTTTGCCCTCAAGCTTTTCAGACATCGGCCAATTCCGAAGTTTTTTGGTTACAATAAATGCGAGCCTTTAGGGGAAATCTACGCAAGCGCGATCGCGCTTTTACTTGGGTGACATTCAATCTGATCACCCCCTCAAAAAAAAGCGAATTTAGCGAATAGTAACTTTTCCATGAAACTAACATTTTTCCATTTAAGCTCACCATTCAATTCTTTCATTTCCAGGAAACGCTTTTGGTATATTGTGCCTTTTTTATGTTCTTTGGGAATCGCATTATTCCCCTCAGTGACTGCCGCTAGGGATGCTCAGTTTTCTATCGTTCCCTCCGGGATATCCTTATCCCATCAGGTCACTCAATTACAGGATAAAAAACCTGCCATCAGCCAAGGAAGTTCCCCGAGTGATTTTGCCCAATCTGTTACAGCAATTGAGCAACAATGGGAAACTGTATTTGAAGATTATTTTGGCAGAAATTTATCGGAAGTTACCCTAAGTGGGGCAGAAATTGGCGAAGCGTTGGCTGGCGTCGAACAAAAAACGGGTCAAAAGTCGGCGGTAATTTACATGATTCCCCGTGAGGATAAACTTGAACTGTTGTTAGTCACTGCGGATGGAGGAGTGACGGGTCGGACGATCGCTGAAACCAATCAGGAGATGCTGATAGAAACGGCACAACAATTACGGCAGCGCATGACTAGCCCTAGCCGAAGAAGTACCCGGTCCTATCTGCCTCAAGCGCAACAGATTTATACTTGGACGATCGCCCCTTTGCGTGATGAATTGCAGTCCCGAGGAATCGAAAATCTGTTGTTATGTGTCGGGCCCGGGTTGCGATCGGTCCCCTTTGCTGCCTTACATGATGGGGAAAAATTTTTGGTGGAACAATACAGTCTCGCCCTAATTCCCGCCTTTAATATGATTGACTTGAATCCCAGTGAACTGGCGAATACAGAAGTTTTGGCAATGGGGGCGTCCCTATTTAAAAACCTCTCTCCCCTGCCTGCGGTCCCGGTGGAACTCTCTCAAATTGCCCGTTATCTGTGGCCGGGAGAGGTTTTTCTCAATGAAGATTTTACCCAGGAAAACTTGCACTTGCAATTGCAAGAATCCCGCTATGGAATCGTTCACCTCGCCACTCACGCTGATTTTAAGGAGGGAAACCCGGCTCAATCTTATATTCAATTGTGGGATAGTCAACTCACTTTGGATGATATACAACAGTTGGAACTCGATCAAGCAGCGATCGGATTATTGGTGTTGAGTGCTTGTAAGACGGCTGTCGGCAGCCAAGATGCCGAAAAGGGATTTGCCGGATTAGCGATTCAAAGCGGCGTCCCTTCTGCCTTAGCGAGTTTATGGTATGTGAGTGACCTCGGGACTCTAGCACTGATGTCCGAGTTTTACAATACGTTCAAAACCGACGACGCCAACTCGCGATCGCTCCTCAAGGCAGAAGCGCTGCGAGAGGCACAACTGGCGATGTTGCGAGGAGAAGTGCGCCTAGAAGACGGCAACCTCGTCAGCGATCGCGGGGTGCTTCCTCTCCCCGGAGAATTAGGGGAATTGACGGGGGAAAATTTAGCTCACCCTTACTTTTGGGCCGGGTTTACCTTAATTGGCAGTCCCTGGTAAGAAGCTGTTGCCGCTGGCGATCGCTTTTCTGGAGAAGGATAAAACTCAAGAAAGGCGATCGCGGCTTCAGTTGATTTCACTGATCCCTTGACAGGAACACCCAACCCAGAAACATCGAGCAACTGTTGAAGCGATCGGCGGCTCTTTTAAATTCTGACCCATTGAATTTCCGAATATAATCGCTGTAAATTTATGAGTCCATCTGGGCGATCGGTGTAATTTTATTGGATTGCAATCACGCAATCAATAGGCGTTGAAGGTAGGCTTAGACTGACCCATTAGAAATCATATACCGAACCTGACTTTAATCCGGTTCATTCCATCAGGGGTCATCAATTTTGCCAAACCCCATCCAAACATCCTACAATTATCCCATTGCCAGTGATTTTTATAACTCGGGTTTTGCATCCCATCCAAAAAATCGATGAAAATGTTTATTCCAGGTCGTCTTTGTTTATTTGGAGAACACAGTGATTGGGCCGGGGGGTACCGAAGTATCAATCCTGCTCTCCACAAAGGATACACCCTCAGCGTCGGCACCAATCAAGGTCTTTATGCCCAAGTCAAACCCCATCCCACCCATCTGATTCTTCACTCCTGTCTCACCGATGGCACTCGTAAAGAATTGTTACAAATTCCGATGGAACGAGAACAATTGCTGGCCGAAGCCAAAAAGGGTGGGTTTTTTAGTTACGCCGCAGGAGTCGCCTATCAAGCCTTGACACTTTATCAGGTCCAAGGCATAGAAATTGATAACTATAAAACCGATTTACCCATTCAAAAAGGATTAGCCTCAAGTGCAGCTATCTCCGTCCTCGTCGCTCGTTGTTTCAATCAGTTGTACCAATTAAAATTAACCCTTCGCGGTGAAATGGAGTTAGCCTATCACGGGGAAATTACCACCCCATCTCGCTGTGGTCGCCTCGACCAAAGTTGTGCCTACGGAAACCGGCCCGTGATGATGATGTTTGATGGACAACATATTAATATTATAGAACTGAAAACTGACAAAAACTTATTTTTTGTAGTCGTGGATTTAGCCGCTTCCAAAAATACCCATGAAATTCTCAGTATTCTCAATCAATGCTATCCTTTTGCCACCAATGAAATTAAGCAAAGCGTTCATAAATATTTAGGAGAGATTAGCGCCAGAATTACCCAGGAAGCCGCCACAGCCCTAGAACAGGGTGATGCCGAATCCCTCGGGGCCTTAATGAAGCAAGCCCAAACCGAATTTGACCGCTATTTAATTCGGGCCTGTCCCTCCCAATTAACCGCCCCGGTCCTGCATTCGCTTCTCAAACATCCTCCCCTGCAACCCTTAATTTTGGGCGGAAAAGGCGTCGGTTCTCAAGGAGATGGTACGGCACAATTTATTGTGAAAAATCAAGAAAATCAACAGCGCGTGATTGAACTAATTAAACGAGATTTCCCGCAAATGCAATGTCTAAAACTGATGATTTCATCCTCGGCTGCTGAAATCACAGAATAAGAGACTGATGGCCTTTTTTCCACCTTTTTAATATGAAAAACTCAACTCATCCCCTTCGCAAAGCAATTATTCCAGCCGCAGGATTTGGCACACGCCTGTTTCCAGCCACCAAAGCTGTCAAAAAAGAATTATTACCCATTATCGATCGCCAAGGTCGAGTTAAACCCACGATTTTAGCCATTGTAGAAGAAGCTATCACTGCCGGAATCGAAGAGGTGGCTATTATCATCCAACCGGGGGATGCTCCAATTTTTGAAAGTTTTTTTAAAACCCCTTTAAACCCAATTCATTATAACAAACTTTCCCCAGAGAATCAAGCCTATAGTCATTATTTACAAGACTTAGGCCAGAAAATTACCCTGTTAATTCAGGAAGTTCAGGAAGGCTATGGTCATGCGGTATCTTGCGCCAAAGACTGGGTAAATCAGGAACCGTTCCTGCTATTTTTAGGGGATCATGTTTATTTATCGGATACCGATGTTTCTTGTGCCCACCAACTGGTGGAGGTTTACAACCGCCTCGGAAAAAGTACCGTTGCCCTCACCGTCACCCCTGGGGAAGAAATTTATCACTGTGGTTGCGTGACGGGAAATTGGCAAGATAACGAGGAAATTTTGTCCCTCACCGAAGTCTGCGAAAAGCCGGATTTAGACTATGCCAGGAAATACTTAAAGGTAGCAGGATTAACAGGCGATCGCTTCTTAACCGTTTTCGGAATTTACGCCCTGACCCCCACAATATTTGACTATCTCGAAGCCAATATCCGCAATAATCTCCGAGAAAAAGGAGAATATCAGCTTACCACCTGCCTAGAACAAGTGCGTCAATCTGAAGGAATGTATGGCTATCAAATCAAGGGACGGTGTTTCGATACCGGAATGCCCGATGCCTATTATCAAACATTCATCGATTTTCGCCAGGGATAAAACGAGTGCTGAATCAACCTCAGCCTGATTGACATTTGATACCATAGAGGCGAACCCTAGCAAAATTGACAAAACTCCCATGAGAAAACTTGGCTTTGGATTGATATGGATTGGACTAATTATTTATGCATTTGGATTTGCACCCCCGGATAACCCCACCGCCACCTTTAACTTAATTAAAAACCTAGTAACTGGAGAATGGGAGGGAATCAACCCTCTGATTATTGCCCTGTTTAATATCATGGGAGTATGGCCATTCATCTATAGCGCCGTGCTATTTTTAGATGGAAAAGGTCAAAAAGTTCCGGCATGGCCGTTTGTCACTTTTTCCTTTGGAGTCGGCGCATTTGCCTTGTTACCCTATCTCGCCTTGCGCCAGCCTAACCCCACCTTTTCCGGGGAGAAAAATTGGTTTTTAAAAGCAATAGACTCGCGAATTTTCGGGGCGATCGCCGCCTTATCCGCCCTCATTTTAGTTGGATATGGCATCACCCAGGGAAATTGGACCGATTACTTTTACCAATGGCAAACCAGCCGATTTATTCACGTCATGACCTTAGACTTTTGCCTGCTGTGCCTCCTCTTTCCCACCATCCTCGGGGACGACATGGCGCGACGCGGTTTAAACAGTCCCGTGATATTTTGGATAGTCGCCTTAATTCCTCTATTAGGACCGGCATTTTATTTAGCCTTACGTCCCCCCATCCGAGTTAGTGGGGAAGGGGTCCCGATGAATACTCCTGTCACTCAGGAATAGTACAGTAGGGGCAGAATCAATTCGGCCGCGATTCCAGGCGATCGCCTCCCAAAAAACACAAAAGGCGCGATCGCCGCGCCTCCTGTTACTTATCCCAATTAGGACTCCCAGTCGGGACAGTCTCCATCGGCTTCCCAGCCATAGGGATGCATCCCACAAACCAGTACATTGCCCCCGTAAACCTGTCCGTGATAGTTTTTACAGCCGATACAGGCTGAATATTTTTCCGCTGTGGGTTCCACGGATGACACAAACCCATCCATGTCCGTTGGAAATTCATCTAGTCCTAAATACAGGTCAAAAAATGGATCAACTAACTCTTCAAAATATTGGTCGAATTCGGTGAAAATCGTCGTTTGTAATTCTTCTGCGAATTCTTCAGACAGTTCCATAATATCTGAAGAAACCCTTCCCAAAATATCGACGAATTCCTCGACCTCTTCCGTCACTTCTTGAACAAAGCGATCCACTTCTTGTCCCGCTGTCTCTAACATTTTGAAAAATTCTTTCGGCCAATCTTCCATAACCCTTTGCCTAATGATTTCCGGAAGCAATCTCTATTCGTTCTGGAGTCGCCGTAGTTCATCCTGTAACGATTGTACCTGATCGCGCAGGTTATTCACCTCCGGAGGTTTCTCCGGGGTGGGTTCTTCATCGTCTTCTAAGATTTCAATGCGACGGGGTTCTCGTGGCGTTGTCGGTTCAGATTGGGGCTGCTTGATTTGCTGCTGGCCCTGTTTCATCATGTCTTCGACGAAGCGACGCGCTTCTTCGGTGCTCATTTCGCCCCGCGCGACCATTTCATCGGCCAGTTTTTGGGCTTTTTCACGCACTTCGGCTAGTCTTCCGGTGGCTTGTTCGCCTGCATAAGATGCGATTCCCACTCCCAGATAAAATGCCTTTTGTACTATATCACCGAAACCAGGCATAGGCAGTATTGCTCCTTAGTCGCTGAGGTTACTGCTTCTAGGATAAGGCTAATAGAGGCGGAGTGACCACCAAAAAGCGGGACTAAAAAAAGTGACCCGGATACCACGCCTGTCACAAGCATCCCGTATTGCTGCTACCTTCCGGTCCTGACAAGATTTGGGCGTTATGACCGCATGGGTCCAGGTCATTTACAACTATATCATTGTGGTCCGACTCTTGTCTAGGGGGTGGCAGAATATTTTTAAAACTTCTGGTTTCGGCGCGTTATTCCACGACAATACACCACTCATAGAGGTCGTACTTGACGCAGCCATGTTTTACGAGAGGGTCAGAAGCGACGATCTGCTGGGCTTCCTCCATTGACTCGGCTTCAAACAGTAGCATTCCGCCTCCGCGTCGTTGCCAATAGCCGGTTTTGGCATGATGTCCTTTGGCAATTAAATCTTCGACGTAGGCTTTATGGGCAGGAACGTGGCGATCGAAGGTGGGTTTATCGACGGTTCCTTCTTCTATTTTGACAAACCAGGGCATTGGAGGTCGCTGTCAGGGGTTAGGGGTTAAATGGGATTGGCCTGGGACTCGTAAGAGTGCAGGTCTTCGCAAATTTTAGCATCAAATGGGCTACTGGTTCGGGTTGCCTTAAGAACAGGGGTTGAGGAGGGTGGGAGTTATGGAATGGGGGATTGACCGATCGCCCAATAACTGGCAACCCTGACGCACTAAATCATCCAGTTCCAGGTTCCAAACGATCGCCGTCCCATCGTCACTGGTGGAGGCTAATTCTCCCCCTTCTGAAGACCAAGATACATGGGTGATGGCTTGTTGATGTCCGCGTAAGGGCGTAAGGAAGCTGCCGTCTCGGTTCCAGAGGTTAATCTTCCCATCAGCAGTTCCCGTGGCAAGGGTTTGAGAATCGGGGTGGAAATTGAGGCTGGTGACGGAACTGGAATGGTGGAGAATACTTAATAATTTACCATCGCTTTCTCGCCAGAGTCTGACGGTGCCATCATCACTGGCGGAGGCTAATAATTGACCATCGGGACTGAAGCGAATGGCAACGACGCGATCGCCATGTCCTTCTAAGATATGAATCAATTTACCATCCCTAATTCTGCGGAGGAATATCCGGCGATCGCCACTGGCAGAGGCGAGGGTTTTGCCGTTGGGTGAAAACCTCACGGATAAAACTTGATCCTGATGTCCTCTCCAAGTTTGCAGCAATTTTCCATCTTTGACCCGCCAAATTTTCACGGTCTTTTCTTCTGCGGTGGCGATCGCCTCTGCTTTGGGACTAAAACTCACATCGGTGATGGGACTGGAATGAGGGAGGGTCAGGGGTAATTTTTCCCCGGTTGTTGTCCAGAATTGCAGGGGATGATGACGGGTTGCCACTGCGATGATTTGGCGGTTAGGACTGATAGCAATGCGGTGAATTGGACCCGGAATATCGGGTAAATTCCGGGCGAGGGTGCGATCGCCATTCCACAGGGTAACAGTATGAGGGGTAGCCGTGACCAGACCCTGACTGTTGGGGGTAAATTCCAGGGCGATCGCTGGGTGAGGATGGAGGAGGCGATCGGGTTCCACTAAACCATAGATCGCCTGATGCAGTCCTAGGGCTACCCGGAACTGAGTTGCTGAGTTGACCCCAATGAATGCCTTGAGTTGTTGGGCGGCTTCCAGGCTTTCTATCAGGGCCAATTCCCGTTGATTTTCAGCAATTAGGGCTTGAGAGAGTAAAGCCATGCCGTTGAGTTTAGTATGGGTTTCGTCAATGGATTTGTTGACCCAAAACACGCCAATGAGAAAGGCAAAAATTGCAATCAATGCGCCGCCCGTCCCTGTCATACGTCGGGCTAGATTTTCCTGATATTGTCGGAGTTTTGCTTCGCTGATTTTGCGACGATTTTGTTCTTGGGTGAGTTCTTCTAATAATTCTTTTTCTCGGTAAAGTTGCTGAATTTGGGCTTGAGTTTGTTCGGCATTTTTGCGAAATTCGGTTAATTCAGATTCTTGACTGGCGGCTAAGAATTGATAATCGCGATCGCTCAAATTTTTCCCTTTGGCCCAGTCTCGGGCATCTTGTAGGGCTTTTCCTCGGAGTAAGCGGGAAGTATCCTGGCAGTCGGACCCTAACCAGGCTTCTAAGGCTTCAGCATAAGGACGCAAATCAAACAGGCATTTTTCCACCCAATTGGGATTAAAAATGGCGGCATAAATGGGATTGCTAACGATTAATTTTCCATCTTTGAATCGGACTAACCCAGAGAGGCGTAATTCGGTTTGTTCGGGACTATCATCGGCGGGAATTGCTTCTAATTGTAAGAGTTGTTGATAGCATCCTAGTAAACGGCTGGCCCGTTGGGGGTTTCTCAGGAGGCGATCGCGAACGGTTCGCAGATGTGCCGGTTCGTCCCGAGATTCCCAATTGTGAATGATTTCGGTTTTAATGAACCGTTCCATCCATTCGGTTTCATTCCCTAACTGGGGTAAAAATTCGGGGCTAATTTTTCCGGTTTCCCGGACCAATTGACATAATTTTTGAGTTAAAAAGGGTTGTCCTCCGGTCCAATGGAGAATCTGGTGGAGGACCTCTTGGGGATTAGCCACGGTATCAGTTAATCCAGCGACTAGCGGCTGGATTTCATCGTGTTGAAAGCCCGATAAATCAATCCCATGACCGATATTAAAGGGGGTACGAGTGCGATCGCTAATTAAATCCGAGGGGGTGGCAACTCCCAAGAGGGCAAAAGTCAGGCGATCGTAATTGGGATTCTGCGATCGCTTATTATAACAAGACCGAATCAAGGCAAAAAAGTCTTCCAAAGATTCATTAACACTCAAAACACTATCAATTTCATCAATAAAAATGACAATCCGTTGAGAAACTTGCCGCAATAAAACCGTTTCAATCAGTTCCCCCAAGCGATGAACTGGAGAAATAGACTCTCGGTCCTGCCACCAGGTCATAAACTCCAACGCATCTAATAAATTAAAATTGCTAGTGAGTTTATAGGCCACGCCTCCATACCATTGTTCGAGAGAAATCTGTTTGCTGCCAATATCAGAAATATCAATCGTGGCACAGGCAACTCCGTCAGCAGTTAGACGATGTACCGTTCGCACCAGCAAGCTAGATTTTCCCATTTGGCGAGAATTAAGAATGTAACAAAACTCGCTAGATTTTAATTTTTCATATAATTCATGGTCTGCTTTTCGCATCACATAAGTGGGGGAAAATTCCGGTAGGCTTCCTCCCACTTGATACTGATAGGCTGTATGGGTCATAGTAATTAGGCTGGGGGTAAGTTGAGGTTAACGTCAAAGCACTATAAGTTTACTAAGTGGTTCTGCTCCTAATTCCACCTATTCTACCTTAGCTTTTGAACTCATGAATAAAATTGCTTGACTTTGCCATTACTTTAGTCGAATAGGGCTAACTCAAAAAATCAGTTTTTCAGAGAGTAACTCGGCTTATTCAAGCAGAACATTCGGTTTGAGGCTAATCAGGGTCAATTTTGAATCTCTACAGGATTTGAAGAAATAGGGGTTGAATGCCTTCTCTTTATTTCCATCCCCTCCGGACATTGAAACTGATCTTCTTCAAAGATAGGCTGAAATCCGGGTTCCAGAATGTGTGGGTAAGTGCTTCTACACAAAACAGAGTGAAGAATGAGATCCGTCTCGTCCTCATCGGGATCTGTACTTGGATTTGGTACAGTCCAAAGCATCCCTAAATAGCTGGGGAAAGCGTATTGTTTGGGAGAGGGAGAGAAAATACGGTCAAGAAATCCTCCTCTTAATGCCATTTTATCAGGTTGAAGAGAGATAGCATAGTGAAATACAGACTGCTCGGCAAGTTGAATAGAATAACGATAGTTATTTAGGCCTGAAGGAATGCGAATGTTTAACTGCTCTAAAGACCTGGCAAAGGTGTTGTTTCTCAGAAAATAAGATTCTTGCTTCCAGTTGATTTCTTGTATTATATGTAAAGAAGGCGCTCTTTTAGCGTTGTCGGCAACGGAAAAGAAAGAGGGCGATGCGATTATTGCCAAAACCAATAAAACACTAAAAATTATAATTATATCCACATAATAAAAATAGAATATTTTGTGTTTACGCTTATTTCTTTTGTTCATTATTAAGCCTCCATATTTTTAATCTGGTAACCAATAAGCGAATTACAGTTTTGGGATTTATAAAAGTCAGACATTCTAATAATGTAGCTCCAAATACTCAAGAATTCTCAGGTAAACTGGGTTAATTTCCGGGATAGAAGGGAAGCGTTAAAAGGCTCACTTCCATCGAGGTGAAACCTTTTAAATCAATGGCGATCGCCTAGTTAAACCCGGGTTTTAACCTCCTCTATGAACGGGTCAAGACAAGTGCTTGACTTTGCCGTTACTCTGTTGGGAGACGAGCGATCGCACGCCGAGGTGGCAGGGATATGAGGCGGGTCTGGGATGATTTCCTTGCCCTCTCTACCCGTTTTTAGGGCCATAGTCAGATAGGTTTGAGTGAGTAAAACAGGACTTATCCGATTCCTGGGTTAATTCAATTGGACCATGCCATCGGGACATTGAAAATCACCGTTATGAGAACGAGGCTGGAAACCTTCTTTGAGCAAATAGGGATAGGTGCTTTGACACAAGATAGAAACCGTTAGCCATTGGCTTTGAGGTTTGTCAGAATCAGCATTTTGATTATGTTTTACCCAAACAATACCTAAGTAGCTAGGTATCCCATATTCTTTGCCTCGGCGAGGTAAAATTCCCCAAATTTTGGGTTTGGGTTGAAATACCTCCGGGTGAAGAGATATCCCATAGTGAAAGGCAGCATTATCTAACCCTTTGATAGAATAGCGATAGTTTTGTGTTTCAGGACGAATCGAAATTCCTAAATCATTTACAGATTCTCCAAAATTATTATGCTCCAAAAAGTAAGCTTGTTGACCCCGATTCATCGCCCCTAAGTTATTGCGAGATTCGACAGATTTGGCTCGATTCACATGAAAAGGATCCGGAGAGCCGGGAGTATTTAAGGAAATTCCGATGAATGCCAACAGGATTAATAATCCCAATCCTTTACCCCATTTTAAATCATTCTTTTTAGACATCTGTTCACTCACTCATGATTGGGTCTCAGGAAATTGCAAAATTCAGATAAAAAAAGGAAAATAGGTCAGAGAATTAGGGGTGAATTGGCCCCTAATTATACTGAATTTAACCCAGGTTTTGGACTTGTCAAGACAAGTGCTTAACTTTGCCGTTACTCTGTTGGGAAACGAGCGATCGCACGCCGTCTAAAGTGGCTGGAATATTACGCGGGTCGGTGATAATTCCCTTGCCTTCTCCCCCCATTTTGAGGGACATATCCAGATAGGTTTGAGCGAGTAAAAATTGCATTGCTTCGGTGGCGTAGGGGTCAAATTCCAGGGTTTTGGCGAGGGTGGAGATTGCTTCAGCAGTGCCTTTAGCATTCAGCACTTGTTGCTGTTGTTGCGCTTCCGCTTGCAAAAGTGCTGCTTGCTGTCTTGCTTTTGCTTGTAAAATCCGGGCCTCTGCTTCCCCTTTGGCATTATTAATCGCGGCTTCTCGTTGTCCTTCAGAGGTGAGAATTGCGGCTTGTTTTTTCCGTTCCGATGACATCTGCAATTCCATCGCTTCTCGCACGGATAGGGATGGAATGATATCCCGCAATTCAACTCGGGTTACTTTGATTCCCCAGGGTTCTGTGGCAATATCGAGTTGCTGTAATAGCAATTCATTGACTTCAGTGCGGGCCATGAAGGTCTGTTCTAGTTTTAATTTGCTGATTTCTGACCGAATTAGAGTAGTGACCAAAGTTACCACAGCAGACTGGAGATTTTTGACTTTGTAATAGGCTTTTTCAATGTTTAATATCCGCCAATAGACGACTGCATCTACACTAATGGAAACGTTATCGCGGGTCATGCAGGTTTGAGGAGGAATATTCAGAAATTGTTCGCGAGTGGTTTCTTGATAGGCAACTTGATCCAGGAACGGAACCATAAAATTGAGTCCGGGTTGGAGTTTCTTGCCGTCATATTTGCCAAGGGTTTCCACTAAGGCTTCATCCCCTTGTTTGATAATTTTGACGCTACCGGCTAAGGAGATTCCGGTTACCGCGAGAAAGGTTAAAAATAAGGATTCGTACATGATAAAACTCCTGATAGGGTGGGTGAACTGAACAGAGAAATGGAATGTATAGAACCTAAGAGTGAAAAAGCTGGTGGGGAACGACGATGAGGGTGTTGCCTTCGCAGCGTAAGACGTACACTTTTTGATTGGCTGCGATCGCCAAGTCAGGATCATCACATTGTGCGGACCAGGAACTGCCTTCATAGATCACGCGCCCGACTTCCCCGGGTAAGATAGCGGATAAGGTTTTGGCTTCGGTTGCATCCTGGACGGCGATCGCGCCTCTACTTTTCACGAATATGGGACGCAACCACAGAACCGAAACCAGTGACAATCCCACCCAATAGGCAATTTGCCAATCCAACTCCGGTACCATCATCGAATGCCATACGATCGCCCCCATAATCAGGGCTGTAATTCCCATGATTAAGGAGATCGCCTTATATTTATGACCGAAATATTTTCGGACTAACACCTCGATCGCACAAAAACTCACTCCCGTTCCCCCCCAGAATAGGGGCATCCACCAGGTAGGCGGACTCACAGGCATCGGCAACAAGGAATAGACGCTAGTCATTGCAGTCTGTATCGGCATGGTTAGGAATGCGACTACAGAAAAATCGGTTACCACTGGAACTACCTCCCAACTCGATTTGCTTTCTTTCTCATTACATCCTGGGACGGACTGAGATCCAGACTGAGTTGTTTGAGTTCCCTTCGAGTTTCTGGCGATCGTCAGCTTATGCTCAATCATCAGGAAACTCAATCGCTTCTGTGCTGTCAGCATTACATCTGACTGAGTTCGATTCCACGATGGGTTCGGCTAGTCGAATGGCACCGGGAGAGTTGGCAATGCAGACAACTGACTTTAAAAACTCGAAACCTTCTACTGCTTCTCCATCATTATCTGAACTAAAGGTCGGAGAAAAATAGACTCCGGCTATATAGCTTTTAGTTCTCTCGTTAGGCGCAATTGCATAACTAATAACTCGGTCTGAATACCCTTGCATTTCATAAATATAATTGGTCTCCGGTAATGGTAAACGATACCATTCAAAATATTCTGAGAGTTCTCTTATGGACTCTGGAAATCTTTTATGCTCTTCATAATAAAAATGAGAAGAGCTATTTAACCAAAACAGATAGGATTTACTGGTTCTCTCTTGCCATGACTCAACATTTCTCATGTGAAAATATTCAGAAGTGGGAAGCCAGCAAATCAAAATCAACAAAGATGGAATCAAGAAACTTGTTATTTTGGCAATTTTGTAATTTTGATTATTTTTAATCTTTTTAAAAATATGCCGATTGCTACTCCTAAAACTCATAAATAATAAAGTGAATAATATCAAATTGAACGTCATAAAACCTAGAAATGGAGGGCCATAATTATCTGGATTTTTAAGCATTTGCCAACTCCAACTCAGGCTGAAGCTAAAAAAAGCGTTTGTCAGTATTAAAGCCGACGATGAAACTGAGCGAGTTACTGCAAAAACTCCCAACGCAAATAAGATAGCCGCAACAGCAATGAACGTAACGAGATCGTTAAACATTTTTCATCCTTGAGATAATTACCTGGACAGTCAAAACTTTTGGTATCTAATTGTAGAGAATCCTTCCACATAGGGGCATCCACCAGGTGGGCGGACTCACAGGCATCGGCAACAAGGAATAGACGCTAGTCATTGCAGTCTGTATCGGCATGGTTAGTAATGCGACTACAGAAAAATCGGTTACCATCGGAACTTCCTCCTAACTCGATTTGCTTTCTTTCTCATTACATCCTGGGACGGACTGAGATCCAGACTGAGTTGTTTGAGTTCCCTTAGAGTTTCTATCGACTTAAGTTTTATCTTAAACTCACAAATCCCGCTTTCCGAATTAATTCTTGACCCTGTTCGGTTAACAAAAATTTGGCATAAGTCTCCCCCGCTTGTTGGTCAATTTGGCCATTTTCTTTAACCACAACCACCAATCGCCGACTCCAGGGATATTCCCCACTTCTAAATACCTCTAAATTCACTTCATTGCGCCTTTGAGGACATTCCGACAGGGGAACAAAGGGCAATTTATAAGGTGCAACAAAATTATTAGAAGTCCGTCCCACGGCTAAGGGTTTTACCATGCACTGAGACACAAGTAAGGGTGCAGAAGCCCAATAAATTCCCCCAGGATTTGAGCCAACTCCCCTTAATGCTTCGGTGGTTGTGGAGGTTAAAATGACACTCGGGTGAGAATCTCGGTCGATTTTGCCGTAGGGTTGAATTCTCAAATCCGGTCCGCCCACTTGATTCCAATTAGTAATTTTTCCCGCATAAATCGCATCAAATTGATCCATCGTGATTCCGGGAATATCTAAAGAGGGATGGACCACGATCGCAATCCCATCAATGGCGACGGGAATTTCTTTCAGGCTAAACCCTCTATCCCTCGCTTTTTGATATTCGGCATCGGAAACTGGTCTCGCCGACATCGCAAAGGTGAGTTGATTATCTAATAACATTTGAATCCCGGTTCCTGAACTCGGTGCACCTCTAGCTGGGTCAGTATAGCGGAGTTGAAACTGCGGCCAAACGGTTTGAATGGCCGGGTCTACGGCGACCCGAATTGATACCCAAGTGCTACTCCCCCCGTGACTAAATAATCCCCTCGGAACATTCTGAACTTCGGCTAAAGTTTCGGGGTTAGAGTCCCCTCCAGGATTAACGATTCCCTCGGACGGGGGGGGATTTTCTGAGTCCGTCAATAATCTTCGGGCCCCGTCTAACTCTTCCCTCAGCCACCAGACAGAGGCACCCATCAAACCTAGGGCAATTACTAGGGCTATAATTAGTGTGGTTGTTTCTTTTTTTGCAGACATTGATTCCTAATCCACCCATTTTTTTTGGTTTATTATATCAGAAAAACCCGGGATAATTGACCCCTGTATGTTTAAATTTCGTTAAGATTTTATCCCAGGAGGTCGGAATCACCGTCTAGCATAGAGCGAGAAATGACTTTAATTGTCACCTTGAACACCGGATCCCGACTGACTTTATGATTGGTTGAATACATTCTGCTGGGGTAAGCCTAGAAAAGCTCGAATTAAATTGGCGGTTTCTTGATGAGATTGCCAACTGGAACTCACTCCATCTAAAGCGAGAAATCTCCCATTTTTTAAAAATAAAACAATCTGAAAGTCTAGGGGAATATCTCCGTCCCAACTGCGAGATTCGATTAAAACATCCCGGATTTCTGCGAGGGAATATTCGATCCGTTGAGAAGAAATCGCCCGATGGTACTTGAGAATGAGGCGATCGCACTGTTTATCCAAGGTACAAGTGACCACGGGTCCCCAGCAAACTAGCGCAAAATTTCCAATCCCGATCGCCAACAATAACAATAACGGTATCCACCACAGATGAAAAATCCAGGTTAACAAAGAACCGACTGCCAACAACAGAAACGGCAGTCCGAGGATCAAACTACTGGCAATCAGCCAGACGAAATAAGGGCGATGTCGGAGTTTGAGTTGTGTGGGGGTTTTTTCAACAACAATCATCGGATTAACTTGTGCTTTCATCTCCCAGAGGGCAATATCCTCCCGGGGTTTACATTCTTCCATTCTAGGGATTCCCTCTCCGAGTACCTGACTGAGTTATTTGACACTTCATCGAATTCTCATCGACTTTGGGAACGCTGCCGTTTAAAATCAGGATGGTGTCTTCCGGTTTTCGCCATTATGCCCCGATCGCTTAAAGTCCGTCCTTCTTGTATTTCTACCCTCAAATCTTCGTTATTACGGCATGGGTTTCCCAGTCAAAAAATCCTGGCGGAAGAGTTGGGGTTTGCCCAATCTACGGTGAGTAATTTCCTGAATGGTAAACCTGTAGATTTTGCCAATTTTATAGAAATCTGTCGGGTTTTGGCGCGAGAATGGCGGGATATTGCCGATTTTGAGGAGAACCCTTTACCCTCGACCGAATCCCCGCAGTCTTGGAAAATTTTAATCAGCGATCGCACCCCTTCTTCCTCCCTCTCTCTCCAATTTTACCAGGCTTTGAGTACGGCAGGTCATGAGGTGATTCTACCCCAAGCGACCCTGAACACAACCTCTTCCCTGCAAGACTATACACTCCCCCTTGACTCCTTTGATTATTTACTTTTACTCTTATCTCCTAACCGATTAGAAAGCGAATTAGTCTGGGAACAAGTCCGACAAGGGAGGGAGTTGCAGAGGATGACGCCGCCAAAACTGGCAATATTACCGATTTATATTAACCTAAAATCTACCCCAGCGATTCCCTTTGAATTGCAGCATTTATTAGAGGGAATTCAGCCCTGGCAGTGGCGGCATGACGGGGATACAAACGCGATGGTTTCTGACTTAATTGAATTATTAGCCGAAGGGCGCATCGCTTTGGGTTCTGGCTATCCTTGGGCGGTTCAAGGATTACCTCTCACTCAGAATCGGTCATCCGAGGCAACTCCGGAGATTCCGCTTCCTATTGCCCCTCCGGAATTGCCCGAAGGACAGGTAGAAATTGCGTCTCAGTTTTATATTGAACGTCCTCCGATTGAATCCCGCTGTTATGAAACCATCACCCAACCGGGGGCATTAATCCGCATTAAAGCCCCGCGACAGATGGGCAAAACATCTTTAATGGCCCGGATTCTCCATCATGCAGAACGAGAGGGTTCGCAAGCTGTGGCGGTGAGTTTGCAGCTTGCCGATCGCCGGGTATTTAGCAGTTTAAATACATTCTTACAGTGGTTTTATGCCAGCGTTAGCTTGGAGTTGGACCGATTAGATTTAGACCGATTGGCAAAGTATTCTCAGTTAGCGGATGCGATCGGCAGTAACCAAAGTTGCAAAGCCTATTTTGAGCAATATTTACTCCCGGAACTCAACGGTCCTTTGACCCTGGGATTAGATGAAGTCGATCGCCTGTTTGAATTTCCCGAGATTGCCGATGACTTTTTTGGCTTATTGCGATCGCTACATGAAGAAGCGAAACGGCGGGATATTTGGAAACAGTTCCGCTTGATTGTCGTATATTCCAGCGAAGTGTACATTCCCTTAGATGTCAACAAATCCCCCTTTAATGTCGGATTGCCGATTGAATTACCCGAATTTACTCCCGCCCAAGTCACGGAATTAGCCCAACGACATCATCTGAATTGGCATAGCAATCAGGTGGAGAAATTAATGGAATTAGTCGGAGGACATCCCTATTTAGTGCGATTAGCCCTTTATCATATTGCCCGGGAAGATGTCACCCTGACTCAATTGGTGCAAGAATCCCCGACGGAAACAGGATTGTATGGCGATCACTTACGTCGGCATTTGTGGAATTTAGAAAAATATCCGCCTCTCACCCAAGCCATGAAAGCAGTGGTTTCCCAGGTGGATCCGGTCCGGTTGCCTGCGGAACAGGGGTTTAAATTACAGAGTATGGGATTAGTTAAAATGACCGGCAATGATTGCACTCCCAGATGTCGGTTATATGCCGAGTATTTTGGCGATCGCCTTAAAGATTAGAACTTATTGGGAATCTGGGAAAACGGGGACGGCGATCGGCTATTCTGGATGCCAACGCTTTCAGTTAAACCGCCCATGTCTTTTTCTTACTCTCGCACAATTCGCTTTGGAGATACCGATGCTGCTGGGGTCGTCTATTTTGCCAATCTTCTCTCCATCTGCCATGAAGCGTATGAGGCATCCCTGATGGCGACGGGGATAGAGTTGCGAACTTTTTTTAATAACCCCGAGGCTGCTATTCCGATTGTTCATGCCAGTATTGACTTTTTTCGGCCCCTGTTTTGTGGGGATGAAGTGGCGATCGCCCTCACGCCTCACGCCCTCAGTGGCGATCGCTTTGAAATTACCTACTTGATCCGGGCTGTCTCAATGCCTACAGAACGCCCCCTGGCAAAAGCGCGAACTGAGCACGTTTCCATTGATCCCCAACTCCGAACCCGCCAACCCCTGCCTCCAGAAATGATTCACTGGATCGAGAGTTGGTCCGACTGAGGGGAAAATTTTCAAAATTTTACAAAAATTTGTAAATCTTAATACTGTTTTAATCAAAGTTTAATATTATAACTATATCACAATAACAACACCGTGGACTCGACAGAGCGCCCACGATACTTTCCTGACTTTCCTTGTAGAACACTTAGCAATCAATAATGAAACTAGAACAGGAACTTTACGAACAGATTCGGCAATTAGGCTATTGGGACCGGACCGATCGCATTAACGAAAGCAACGAGAGTCAGCCCTTAGCAAGGGCCTGGTCAAATCCAAATACCACCGCTGCCCCAGAAACGATGTTTCAAATTGTCTGGTTACTCAGTTCGAGTAAAAGACGGCAACGACTCAACCCGATTGATGTGCGAATTTTAGATCGGGCGGCGGCTGATTTGGCCTACGATCGCCGAATTGTGCCCTCCAATCAGTCTTATGTAAAATATCTTTGGGAACAGGTCTATCACATGGAATTTCCCCATGTGATGCGGGAAGGTTAAGACAATTCCATTAATTCAAGTGACAATTCAATCTCCCTAGGCAACCCAAATATTGACTTTAAAATGAGGTTACTTTTACGGTGTTACCTGATGTTTGAGTTGAATTAAAACCATTTCTTGAACGATACGGCGGGAGATTTTTCCACGATTGTTCCGAGGCAACCTGTCTATTTGTACCCAATATTTCGGACGCTTAAAGGGTGATAAGGTATCCGTGAGTAACGAGGCGATCGCCTCAGACTCGACTAGGCCCTTGGGAACGTAAACCGCTGTCACGACTTGACCCCAATCGCGATCCGGTACGGCGATCGCACAGACATCTTCAACCAAACCCGTCCCCAAAATCGCCGCCTCCACTTCTGCCGGATAAATATTTTCACCTCCACTAATAATTTTATCGCTGTGGCGTCCCACCACGGTTAAATACCCGCCTTCATCGATAAACCCCAAATCATCAGATTGAAACCTGTTTAAAGTAAAGGCTAAATTTTCCCCAGGATAATACCCTTTTGCCAGAGAATCGGCTTCAATAGTAATTATCCCCGTTTTACCGACTGCCAACACTTCTCCTTCAGGATTCATAATGCTAATTTTGGCATGAGGCAACAGTTGGCCACAACTCTGATTTCCTGCTAGAAAATCCGCAGGTTTGAGAGTGACAATTTGGGAGGCGGTTTCCGTCATGCCGTAGGTGAGAGAGAGGCGAATATGGTACTGTTTCGCCCGTTGCAATAATTCCGGCCATGCCGGTGCACCCCCCAATAAAATGGTCTGAAACCGGGCTAAATAATTGGCGGATTCGGGAGTTTCTAGGAGTCGGTTTAATTGAGTTGGAACCAGAGAAATAAAAAACTCTTCCGGGTTGATTTTGAAAGCCGTTTGCTCTACAATTGTTTTATAAGAGGGAAAATTTACAAACTTTCCTCCCGTGGTCAAAGACCGTAGAAATTGCATCAAACCGCTGACATGAAATAGGGGTAACACACAGCAGGAGTTAACCGCAGAGAGTTGGAAATACTGTGTAAATCCAGCCACTGATGCCATTAAAGTTTTCCAAGTATGAATGGCAAAGCGCAGTTGACCCGAGGAACCCCCTGTGGGAATCATAATTCCCGAGGGGATAGTATCCGATGGATTTTGACAAGCCTTTCCGGGAAAGTCCTGTCCCTGATGCCATATTCGGTCCGGTTGAATTAGTTCGATAGCCGATCGCCATTCGTGATCAACCCAGTTGGGATTGCCTAAAAACAGGGGACAATCTGCGGCAACCGCTGCAATAAAACCGGCTAAAAATTTGACTGGATCGCCTTCTGCCAATAACAGAGTTGGGGGAACTTTTTGCGGAATTAATTGGGAAAATAATTGCAACGCAGTCGTCCCTAAAGGTCCCGTTTCTGCCTCCATCCAGGCTATCAAATCCGATTTTTGCCAACCCGGGCAGGGGGGCTGGTTTGGGATAGCTGCCCGGTTAATTTTGGAGAATGTTTCCGAAAAACCCTCTACCATAAGAGTTCTAAATCCTTCTCGGCTTCCAGTAAATGATCCACGCCAAACCCGATGGCGCGAGGGCAGTAATTTTGAATGGTCGCCGCCAATTTTAAAACCGATTTCCTGCCAATTTCCGTTTCAAATACCGAAGAAAAAACCGCATCAATTTTGTTTAAATTGCAAAATTGTCGCAATTCCGAAGGAGAACCGGCGATACAGGGTTTAATCACATAAATTCCCCGCCACCCTTGGCGATAGACGGATTGCATTTGTGGCAAAGTGGCGACGGATTCATCTAAAGCGATCGCCGTGGAAAAGCGAGTTCCCAACTCCATCATCGCCTCCAATTCCGTCACCGACAAAGGTTGTTCCAGATATTCAATGATTCCCCCGAGTTGATCACAGATTTGCAGCCATTCTTCAGCCTCCGCCAAACTGAGTCCCCCATTGGCATCCAGGCGGAGGAAAACAGATTGATCACCAGTCGCTTCCTGCAAGGCGAGAACCAGTTCCTGCAAAATCCTGACTTCTCGCTGGAATGGCAAGACGCCAATTTTCCATTTAAACGTCCGATATCCTTGCATCCAGAGGATTTGACGCCCGAGTAAAGCCCCTTCTCCCCCGGGTAACAATCCGCTATAATTGGATTTGGCTGTAGCAGTTTTGTCTTCAGCAAAAGCCGATTTGAACTGTGTTTTTAATGTAGCAGATTCCCAGGCTGATTCTAAGCCAAATTGACAAGCGGGTAAGTTAGGGGGAATCGAAAAAATCGTGCGATCGCTAATCACATCAGGCAGGTTCTGACAATAGTCTAAAGCTTCTAAGAACGTTTCTGAACCAAACCAGCCGATGGGTGCAATTTCACCCAACCCGATCTTGCCATTATCAGCAGTTAGGCGCAGAATAATTCCCTCCCGAATTTCCCAAGTCCCATGACTGGTTTGCAGAGGGCGTTTAAACTTACGTTGATAGGGACGAAACTCGAATTTATAATTCATAATATGATGCGGTTGCCATGAAAGAGGGAGGAAATTATCAGCCAGTGGGGGACAGCCATCCCATCCGTTTCACCGAACCCCTCCTCATGAAGGGGTGATCACCCTAACCTGAAAAGAAGTTTATCACTGATTTGAGATAGGCAGAAGGATTTTCCCAATGGATAGTATGCCCACTATTGGGAATAATTTCCAGTTGGGCAACAGGACAGACTTGGGTAATTTGGTGATTAATTTCCTGAAATTTGCTATCCCATTCTCCCACCAGTAACAGGAGGGGAACCGGATGAGACGGCAGCAGTTCCCAGAGAGAGGGTTGACTGCCGCTTCCCATCTGTCGAAGGGAAGTTGCTAAAGTTTTGGGCTGATTTTGCAAGCGATTCTGGAAGAGGCGATCGAAGTTAGGATGATGGCGAACTGAATCAAACAAGGGTTGCTGATACCACTGGCTTAAAAATGAGTAAAAATCCTCTGTTTCCAACTGTTGGGCGAGAATTTCATCTCGATGACGACGTTGCGATCGCCCTTCCGCAGAAGACAACCCCGGGGAAGCGGATTCTAAAATTACTTTTTCAAAACGTTCCGGGAAATGCAGGGTTAAATACAATGCCAATCGCCCTCCCATCGAATATCCCAGCAAATAACACCATCCAATTCCTAACTCATTCAATAACTCTATTAACCCTTGGGCTGTATGGGACATTTGATAACATTCATTTCCACCCAAAATTCGTGTTTTCCCATGTCCAGGTAAATCCACCGTCACACAGCAAAATTTATCTGATAGGGTCTCAATGATTTCCCAAAAGTTATCCCCCCGCCCCATAAAACCATGCAAAAATAGAATACAAGGGTTTTGGATTTTCCCCACAATTTTACAATTAAAATCATACAAACTGGACATTTTTATCATAATGAAGGGAACGGAAAAACCGTCCCCCACCCCTATTTAAAAATTGGATAGCCGGGAAATACCTTTACAGAATAAATCCCAGTCCTAACAATAAACCACTCCAAAAATGAACGGCGATCGCAATAAATTTGCAGTTACTCACTTTTTCCGGACTGTCATGATAACTGGCAACATGACGGCAGAGTTTCAGACTTGCAGGCAACCCCGCAAAACTGAGTAATGTCCAAACCGGGAAGCTACCCAGGGCAACCAAAACCCCTGTAATCGCGAAAATACTCCCACAAAACCAGGGTAAGAGTTGAGCACCCCGAAGAGTCCCCATGCGAACCAAAGGCGATCGCTTCCCTGCTGCTAAATCATCTTCCACTTGATGAAAATGGGAACAAAATAACACCAAAGTTGTAGAAATTCCCACCAAAACCGAAGCCAATAAACTCAGATTTGACCAACTCTGCGTTTGACTATAATAAGCCGCCGAAACTCCCAAAGGACCAAAGGCAAAAAAACAGAGAAATTCCCCCAATCCTTGATATCCCAGTCTAAACGGGGGACCCTGATACATATAGCCCAAGAAACAACAAAGCAGAATCAAACCCAGAACTGTTAAATCTTGTTGCCACCAACAGATTGCCCCAATTCCTAAAATACCAAGGGCTAAACACAAGTTGCCCGCCCAAAAAATCAAAGATTTATTTCCGGTTAAATTGACCAAAGAGTGATGCTTTTTTTTGTCAATTCCCGTATCTGAATCGAACACATCATTGCTAAGATTTTCCCAAGCCAAAATTAAAATTGCCGAACTGATAAAGGTAGAAAATATTGACCAGTTCAGGGAATGATGCTCATACCAAGCTACAGCAGTTCCCACCCAAATCGGCATGATTGCCACACTATACATGGGAGGTTTAATAGCAGCTAACCATAACTTGTAATTCGAGGGCTGAATGGTCTGAGTTGTCATTGATTATTCCTATTATTCTTCCAACCAGCCCCATCATTTTACGATGGCGGATAGAAAAGTCTCAGAGGATGAAATAAAAATTAAGAATTAATACGCAATCCGGTGGTCTCATACGGAATCCGGTTGTCAAAGAAAACCCGCACCCTCAAGGGTGGGGCTACACAAACGAAGCCCGCCTGCGCGGGCTCATCCAGGAAATGGGCTTTTAACAACCCGATTTGGTATCATGTCTGTTTTCTCTCTTATAGCCTGCGTAGGCAGGCTTTGTCCGTGTAGCCCCAGGCTTCAGCCTGTGGGTTTTCACAGTACCCGATTTGGTCCTACCGCATCGCTGCGGACAAAACAGCCGATCGCCGCTGTTTCACCACCAATTGAAAATTAGCCGAGGGGACAAAGGTAATCCCACGACGGTGAGGACGAATCGGACCCCGATCACACAGGGCCAATTCATACCGGGAGAGGACCGTTGCCAGGACCAACTTCATCTCATACATCGCTAGGGCCATGCCGATACAACTGCGACTCCCCCCGCCAAAGGGAAAATACTCGTAGGGTGAAAACTTGCGATCGCAAAACCGCTGAGGCTTAAAGGTCAAGGGTTCCGGATACACCTCCGGACGCCGATGGGCTAAATAAATGCAAGGAACCAACACCGTCCCCGGTGCAAATTCATACCCCTGAATTTCCACCGCTTCTTTCACCACCCGAGGTTGCGAAATCAAGGCGATCGGATACAGACGTAACGCCTCTTGGCAAACCGCTTGTAAAAACGGCAATTGCGCCACTGCCATCGGGTTGGGGTGACTCCCGAGACTATCCAGTTCCGCCACCAACTGCGATCGCACCTCGGAATCCTGATGAATCCAATAAAACGCCCAAGTTAGGGCCGATGCCGTCGTATCATGACCCAATAACAGCAGGGTAATCAACTGATCGCGCAATTCTGCCTCACCCATCCCCTTTCCTGCTTCATCTTGTGCCGACATCAGCATGGAAAGGACATCACTACCATCAGTTTGACCCCGGCGATCGCGAATTTCAGCATAAATTAACTCGTCAATTTGCTGCTGTTGGCGCAGAAATTTCCCCCAAGGACTCCAGGGACCCAAATCTTGCTGTAACGGATTCCAAAAAAATTGCACCGAGTTGAGGGTAGAGTTCACCGACTCTAAAAACGGTTCAATCAGGAGTTCGAGTTGGTGAGCTCGTTCCCCGGGGTTCATGCCAAACACCACCCGCAAAATTGTTTTTAGGGAAATCGACGACAGGGCCTGACGCAGATTGAGAGGGGTATCCGGTTGCCAATGGGCGATCGCCTCCGCAGTGATATCACAAATCTGGTTCCCATAGCTTTGCAACCGTTCCCCATGTAAAGGTGGCATCAAAAGCTGGCGCGTCCCTTGATGCTTGGCCCCATCCTGCATAATTAGGGATTGGGACCCGGTGAGAGGGCGAAAGGGGTCGGTGATTTTGCCTAACTCAAACGCCCCTGCCGCCGAGGTAAAAATCTGTTGAATCCCCTCTGGATGACTCAAAAACACCACCGGGGGAGAGTTTCCCCCTAATAAATGCAGGGTGAAAGGGTCACCATAGCGACTGGCATTCCGTTCCAGATAGGCGATCGGATTGGCAATCATTTGTAGCGCTTGCAGAAAAAACGGTACCCTAGGGCCTGCTGGCAACTTCATCGAACCCCCTGTAAATCCCTCAGTGACATACAATGCTGAGAATGCGGGATCTATTGTACCGGGTAGATGTCCCCATCAAGTGCGCGTGTCCGTGGGAACCGTGCGATGGTTAGATAGATAGGAGGTACTTTTGAGGGTACCCGCCGTAAACCGGGGGCGATTTCCCCCAACCAGCCCAAGAAGCCATCCTTTCCTCCATGCTAGTTGTACCGTCTGATACCAACATGAAGCCAGACCGCAAGGATCTTTATCAGTTCCTTGTCGCTTGTCAGCAGGTATCCGTTGAGAAAGAATGCCCCCAGATTGCCACCCTATCCCTGGAACTTCCCCCTCTGGACCCCCTAGCGGTTTTACAGGCGATCGCCCAACCCGAGGACCCACATTTTTATTTTGAAAATGGCAATAAAGGGGAAGCGATCGCGGCGATCGGGGCGGCAATCACCTTTCATGTCCCCTCGGGTTCCGCAAGATTTGTCAAAGCGCAAACCTTTATCCAATCCTGTTTGGCGAATACCATTACCACCGGGGCCACGGACCTCCCCTTTGCCGGACCCCACTTTTTTTGTAACTTTACCTTTTTTGACGACCTACGCCCCCCAGAATCGGCCTTTCCTTGCGCCACGGTGTTATTACCCCGGTGGCAAGTCGCCCGATGTCACAACCGTTCGGTGTTCGTCGCCAACTTTTCCCTATCCGCCCGGGATAATATTAAAGCCTTACATCAAGATTTATGTAATAAACTGACCCAGATTCGCTGGGCCAATTCTCGCTGGCTAGACGCAGTAAATTTTCCCAACCCATCTTTCCAAAAACACGACTTTAAACCCACTGCTAATTTTAGAAAATCCGTTTATTCCGCCCTAAACCGGATTAACAACAAAACTTTAAATAAAATCGTTTTAGCCGATGCCATTGATTTAAACTTTCCCTTTCCCATCAACCTCGTTAAATCGCTCAATAATTTACGCCGCCTCTACCCCGATTGCTACACCTTTGCCACGGGAAACGGTGGCGGGACCAATTTTATCGGGGCCAGTCCGGAACGCTTGCTGGCGATTTATAATCATCAATTAACCACTGATGCCTTAGCCGGTTCTGCCCCCCGAGGTAAAACGTCAGGAGAAGATGCAGAATTAGCCAAACTGCTGTTATCTAGTGAAAAAGAAATTCATGAACATCGAGTGGTGATTGATTTTATCTGCGATCGCCTCACCCGTTTAGGGTTAAATCCGAACGTCCCCCCGCAATTGTTATTACTACAATTGTCCAATATTCAACATCTCTGGACCCCAATTCAAGCCACCTTACCCCCCGGAATCCATCCCTTAGACATTTTAGCGGACCTCCATCCCACTCCCGCAGTAGCTGGGGTTCCCCGGGATACCGCTTGTCAAGAAATTCGCCGTTATGAAGCCTTCGATCGCGGCTTATATGCGGCCCCATTAGGCTGGATTGATGGCTATGGTAATTGTGAATTTATTGTCGGCATTCGGTCCGCTTTAATTGAAGGCGATCGCGCCCGATTGTATGCGGGGGCTGGAATTGTCGCCGGGTCCGACCCAGACAAAGAATTAGCCGAAGTGCAACTCAAACTCAAAACCCTGTTAAAAGCCTTAGTTTAACCTTAATCAACGGGACCATTCGGATTCCTTCTCCCCTTAAGAATGCCAATAGATTTCCGCAATACTAACACCGTTTGGGCTTCTATTTTAGTCGAGACATTCCAACGCCTGGGATTAACCACGGCAGTGATTTGTCCCGGTTCCCGTTCCACCCCGTTAACCGTTGCCTTTGCCAGCCATCCTCAGATTGAAGCTATCCCCATTTTAGATGAGCGATCGGCCAGTTTTTTTGCCCTAGGACAAGCCAAACAAACCGGCAAACCTGTTGTTTTAGTCTGTACCTCGGGAACCGCTGGGGCAAATTTTTATCCGGCGATAATTGAAGCAAAAGAAAGCCGCGTTCCCTTATTAATTTTAACCGCAGACCGACCCCCAGAACTGCGGGATTGCCATTCTGGTCAAACCATCGACCAAGTTAAACTCTATGGACATTATCCCACCTGGCAAACGGAATTAGCCACGCCATCTTTAGAACTAAAACAACTAAGCTACCTCCGCCAAACCCTGATTCACGCTTGGGAAAAAACCTTATTTCCAGTCCCCGGTCCCGTCCATTTGAATCTCCCCTTTCGCGATCCATTAGCCCCTTTACCAGAACCCAAAGCCACCGATTTAGCAACAACCTTCCAACCCGAAGAATTCTTTACCCATCTCCCCTCATCCCTCATCCTTCATCCTTCATCCTTCATCCCCCATCCCCCATCCCCTCTACAACAATGGCAAAACTGCCAACGGGGAATCATCATTGCTGGAGTCGCCCAACCCCAAAATCCGAGAGACTATTGTCAGGCGATCGCCCATCTCTCTAAAACCTTAAATTGGCCGGTTCTTGCAGAAGGATTATCCCCCCTCCGCAATTATGCCGACCTCAATCCGTATTTAATTTCCACTTATGATTTCATCCTCAGAAATCCCAGACTTGCCGATAAAATTACCCCAGAAATAGCGATTCAAATTGGGGAATTGCCCACCAGTAAAACCCTTCGGAGTTGGCTAGAAACTACCCAACCTTTAACTTTTTTAGTCACCGAAAGCGATCGCAACCTCGACCCCCTACATGGCCGCACGATTCCTCTGCGGATGGCGATCGCCTCCCTTGCCGCCACCTTAAATCCCATCCCGGCAACTCCTTCCCCCACCGCCTATCTACAACAGTGGTGTGACACTGAACGCCAAACCCGCCAGAAAATCGATACCACCCTCTCATCCATTCCCGACCTAATTGAACCCAAAGTGGCATGGCTGATTTCTCAACAGTTACCCCCAGAAACTCCCCTATTTATTGCTAATAGTATGCCTGTCCGAGATATCGAATATTTCTGGAAGCCAGGGAACCGCCATATCCAACCCTTCGTGAACCGAGGTGCAAATGGCATTGATGGAACATTATCCACCGCATTAGGCATCGCCCATCGCCATCAAAGTAGCGTCATGTTAACGGGAGATTTAGCCCTTTTACATGACACCAATGGATTTTTAATCCGCCAATATTTTCAAGGTCATTTAACCATAATTTTAATCAACAATAACGGCGGTGGCATTTTTGGAATGTTACCCATTGCCAAATTTGACCCACCGTTTACCGAGTTTTTTGCGACTCCGCAAAACATCAATTTTGCCCGATTATGTGCAGGCTATGATATCGAACATCAGCGGATTGAGTCTTGGCAGCAATTAGAATCGCTGTTAAATCCTTTACCGACTTCGGGCATTCGAGTCTTAGAGATAAAAAGCGATCGCAATCTTGATGTCAAATGGCGACAAGACCAGTTTCAACAGTTTGCAGAAGCGATCCAATCAACCTTATAGAAGGTTTAGGTTGAATCACTTGAGTACCTGCTTCAACACTCCCGCCAACTGTTGATACTGCTCGAAATTATTGTAAATCTGAGCCGAAATTCGGATCACCCGTTGGGGAAATTTCGGCCAAGGCATCACCTGTAATTCAATCTGATGGCGATCGAAGAGTTCATCATGTAATTCGTCTGCGGATCCATCCGGAATTGGAATACAAGCCATTGATCCAATCATTTCTGAGGGGGCCGGAATTTCGACTCCCAGGGTGTCGCAAAGCATCTGCCTTGCGGACAAAACAAGCTTATGGTTTCTGGACATTAATTCGGACCACCCCCCAGGCAGGAGGGACCCCATAAACTGAATGGCAGCAGGGACAGATAAATAAGCCGAGGGGTCCCCGGTTCCGGTCCAATCAAATTCCAGTTGGAAGCGAGATTTATCAGTCCGGGAGGAGTTGGCCCCATGACTAATGGTCAGGGGTCGAATTTGCTGCTGGCGATCGCCTCTAACATACAAAAATGCAGCCCCTTTGGGTGCAGACAACCATTTATGACAGTTGCCGCTATAATAAGTCGCCCCGATTTTGGGTAAGTTCAGGGGTAGCATCCCGGGGGCGTGTGCGCCATCAATCAGAGTCTCAATCCCATATTGGGAAAGCTGCTGAATAATTTCCTCAATGGGAAAAATTAATCCGGTTTGGCTACTAATATGGTCTAAGAGAACGAGTTTGGTTTTTTCGCTGACCCGTCCCATGACTGCATCGACAATCTGCTGCTTGGAGGCGATCGGGAAGGGAACGGGGGCCACAACAATTCGGGCATCAGCGCGATCGGCCACAAATTCTAAGGCGTTGCGACTAGCGTTGTACTCATGGTCCGTGGTCAGTAACTCGTCTCCCGGGTTAAACCGCAGCGATCGCAGCACAGAATTCACCCCGGTAGTGGCATTGGGCACAAAAACCAAGTCCCGCGCATCCACCCCGACGAACTGGGCTAACTGTTCCACCGCTTGATCCAGAAGTGGCTCAAATTCGCGCACGAAAAACCTTACAGGTTCCTGTTCTAGCTGCTGCCGCACCCGTTCTTGGGCTTCTAACACCGGGAAGGGACAGGCCCCAAAAGAACCGTGATTCAAAAAAGTAATCTGCGGGTCGAGGGACCAATAGGCGGAAAATTCGGTCGGGCTGTGCCCTTCTAAATCGGTGTTTTTCAACATAATCTTGTCTATTTTTAAACCATGAATAGGAAGAGATTAGATTGAAATTCAATCTAATCTCTTCCATCCAAAGTCTAAAATTAATCAACTCCCCGGGTAGGATTCGAACCTACGACCAATCGGTTAACAGCCGACCGCTCTACCACTGAGCTACCGAGGAACGTTTCGGGTTGCTTGGCTCACCGTTATTAATAATACACATACCTTTCTAGTTTTGGCAACCCCTTTTTCAAAAATTTTTTAATTTTTTTTTGAAGGCTGGGATGGGTTCGGATTCGGTATGGGTGGCGATCGCCTCTCAAGTCACAAAAATCAAGCGTCCTGACCGGCTACAAACCCCGTCGCAACTGCGCCAGTCGCTGTTGCGCTTCCGCATCCAGTCCCGAAACCAGAAACCGACTAGAGGGCTTATTGCGGGTTTTCTGTTTACTCCGGCAGCGGCGTTCCGTCGCTTCGATCGCTTGGGCGAACTGAAGCGCGGACATCCATTCCGCCCCATATCCTAAAACCGTTTGCTGCTGAGCACGGTCTGAGGTCGCCACAATTAACCGGCGATGGAGATTTCCCAAGTTTCGCCGAAAAGTGGCACAGGTCTTTTCAATATAGGTGTCTGCGGTTTGCCCAAATTCGGTGTAGCAGACGGATAAACTTGTCGATATGACTTCGGTGTAGGTTGGCTCATGGCGAGAATGAGCATCAAAAACCACCAGAGTGTCTAATCCTTCAAAAGCGCTGTAGTTGATCAGCGACTCGATTAGTTCTCGGCGGGATGCTTCTAACCCGTCAAAGTCTCGCTTGGTTTTGAGCTTGGACCATAGTCCTATGATGTTGTATCCATCCACGAGCAATAAAGGTCGCGCTGAGGAGCGTGGCATGGCTTTTCTTTACATTTGTTTACAATTTACTCAGAATCAGACCAGGCGCTTTGCATTATATCATTTTTTATCCTAATCAAAACTTAAATTTAGTTTAAAAATTCAAAACTAAACTTTCACCAATCATAACAATATCTTTTCAAGGGGAAAGGGCCGCGACTACGGAAAATAGCAGTCGCGGCCCTGGGGATCACTCTAAATCCTCAGATTCCATCAACCGTTGGATCAGGGGCTGCGGATTCCCCGAATCGACCATGCGCCCCCGTTCCAGGAGGAAAGCTCCATCGCAATAGGCTAATTCCTCAAACCGATGGGTGACCCAGAGTGCCGTTAACCCTCGGCTTTTAACCAACCGCTGGACTTGAGCCACGAGGTCTAATTGACTATCTGGGTCCAATAAAGCGGTGGGCTCATCTAATAACAGAACCTCGCAATGGCGGGCGATCGCCCCAGCAATAGCAACCCGCTGCTTTTGACCTCCACTCAGCGCATAAATCGGACGTCGTTGCAGGGCGAGTAAGTTGACCGCTGTTAGGGCTTCTTCCACCCGATGCCGAGTTTGAGCGAGGGTGAGATTTTCCTCCACCAACCCAAACGCAACATCGGCTCCAACTGTAGGCATCACTAACTGATGATCCGGGTTTTGGAACACAAACCCCACGGGACGAGAAATGGAAATTTGACCGTCCCGTGGGGTAAGCAAACCCGCCAGTAACCGGAGTAACGTGGATTTTCCACTGCCATTGGTCCCCAAGAGCATCCAAAATTCGCCTTGGGGAACTTCCAAGGAGCAGGACTTTAACACCCCTGCTCCCGAGGGCCAGTTAAAGCAGAGGTCCTGTACCACGATCGCCTTGGGGCGATCGTCACCGGAAGGCGTCGGGTTCATTGACTCAGGGATTCCACCAACGAGGCAAATCCAGGGGCTTTGCCTGCTGCCGCCGCACCAGACTTCTCAGAGATTTGTACCGCTGTGAGTTGATTAATAAAGACGGCGATTTTTTTCTCAGGCATCTTCTCGCAGGTGAGTTCCAAAATCTCAGAACTCCCTGAGCGCATCGCTCCGACCACCTCCTGGTAGAGGGTCTGGGCATCTTCTAGGGTCTTCCGTTGCACCGACAGGGGTAAAGGCGTGTGTTTTAAGGTTAAGTCAATCGTAAACATGATTTGTGGCAAAGTTCATTGGACCGCACCTTTCTAGTATCCCAAAATCTCAGCATTCCGGGGATGTCTGGAAATCAACGACCTAAATTAAGCGGCGATCGCCCTCCTATCTATCCCTGTTTTCTGCTCCCGGTGGCCCTCTTCCAGGCCCCTCCCCATGACTCAAGTTTGCTCCTGGCATCACCGGCGCTGTAGAGAAATCCGTTCCATGAGTCCCACCCCTAACGCCACTCCTTTGAGCTACTCTTCAGAAAATTTTTAGATGAGGGGGTTTAAAAATTTTCAGGTTTCCGCCTATAATGAGAAACATAGTAAAGAAACGTAAACTCTTGAAGCGCAATCGCCCATTTTCTGCTATGGCTGGCAGAAACCCCGGTCGAAAACGCTCAGAAAGAGTTAACCGTAGCCATATTAATTTGGAGATTTTGCGTTATGACGATTGCAGTCGGACGCGCCCAGGCAGAGCGGGGATGGTTTGACGTCCTCGACGACTGGCTCAAGCGCGATCGCTTCGTATTTATCGGTTGGTCTGGCCTATTACTCTTCCCCTGCGCTTACCTCGCAGTGGGAGGCTGGCTGACCGGCACCACCTTCGTCACCTCTTGGTACACCCACGGACTCGCTTCCTCCTATTTAGAAGGTTGCAACTTCCTCACCGTGGCTGTTTCAACTCCCCCGAACAGTCTGGGACATTCCCTCCTGTTCCTCTGGGGTCCTGAAGCCCAAGGTGACTTCACCCGGTGGTGTCAACTCGGCGGTCTGTGGACCTTCGTCGCCCTGCATGGGGCCTTTGGTCTGATTGGCTTCTGCCTGCGTCAGTTGGAAATTGCCCGCCTCTTAGGGATTCGTCCTTACAACGGACTCGCCTTTACCGGACCCATTGCGGTGTTCGTTAGCGTGTTCTTGATGTATCCCTTGGGTCAATCCGGCTGGTTCTTTGCTCCTAGCTTTGGCGTTGCTGCTATCTTCCGCTTCCTGTTGTTCTTCCAAGGGTTCCATAACTGGACCCTCAACCCCTTCCACATGATGGGAGTGGCCGGTATCCTGGGCGGTGCGCTACTGTGCGCCATTCATGGAGCCACCGTGGAAAACACCTTGTTTGAAGATGGTGAAGGTTCCAACACCTTCCGCGCCTTTGAACCGACTCAGGCGGAAGAAACCTACTCGATGGTTACCGCTAACCGTTTTTGGTCCCAAATCTTTGGGGTGGCTTTCTCCAACAAGCGCTGGTTACACTTCTTTATGTTGTTCGTGCCAGTCACCGGCTTGTGGATGAGCGCGATCGGGGTCGTGGGCTTAGGTTTAAACCTGCGCGCTTATGACTTCGTGTCTCAAGAACTGCGGGCTGCGGAAGACCCGGAATTTGAAACCTTCTATACCAAGAATATCCTTCTGAATGAAGGGATTCGGGCTTGGATGGCTCCGGTTGACCAGCCTCATGAAAACTTCGAGTTCCCTGAAGAAGTTCTACCTCGCGGTAACGCTCTGTAGAAATTCCTAGCAACCTAACTCAGTTTCGAGGTGGGTTTAGTCAAAACCCCTCCCAGATGGGAGGGGTTTTGTTTTAAATAGTAGGGGTCACTCCCCCTAAATCTCTTCATTCCAGGCTTTTCCGACGAGTTTGGAGGCCCCGGCAGTCCCCAGAAAAAAATTAGCCAGATAAAAAAGCGCAAGGTTGGGAAATTTCCAATTCGGTGTGTTATGCTAGGTTACATAAAGTTTATTGAAATAAAACCCGCTTAGGGTAAACAGGAGGTGATGCCTATGCCAGATAGTAGTAAATGCATGGGTCATCAGATTGGAGTAAATCGGCTGTGGGCCGGGGCTGTTCTCTAACAACTCGCTTTAGTCCCTTTCGGATTAAAGAAAATCCTTGAGAACTAGGCTGGTTGGGAGTTCCTCCCGGCAGTCAGGTTCCAATCTGAAGACCAACTAGACCGCTTTCACCCTCAGCGTCATAGTGAAAACTAAGCGCTCCCGGTGAGAGCGGATAGTTTTTTTAAGCCGTAGTTAAATGTTTTCGGCAATTTATAGAGAAAAATGATGGTGATTAGGAAACCCTATTCAGGGAAGAAATTCGGTTAACCATCTTACTTATATGGAAGTCAACAGGGAGAATCAGATGGCTCAGTTGTTAACAGAAACGGAGATTCAGGAGCGGTTGATTCAGATTGGGGGCTGGACCCGAGACGGAAAAATTTTGCACTGTGAAAGAAAATTTAAAGATTTTATCGAGGCGATCGCCTTTGTTAATCAATTAGTAGATCCAGCCGAAATCGCCGGACATCACCCAGACCTAGAAATTTCTTATAACAAAGTCACCATTAGTTTAACCACTCATGATGCGGGGGGCTTAACCGAAAAAGACTTTCAGATGGCCCAGACCATCTCCGAGTTGAAATGAGTTCCCCTTCCTAAGAGAGTGGGTTGAGACGGATTAAATTCTCCTAACAAAATTTTTGTGATAAACTGTGCGAATCAGTAAACTACAGATGTAGCATGAGTCCAGGCTGGAGTTGTTATAAGTAGGGGAACGAAGTGATGGGACTTTCGACTTCCTAGGGGCTTCCTTTGGGTGACCCAACAGGTCCATCGTTAGAAGACCTCCATTTGAAACCCTCAAAAGGCAGGTCTCAACTCAGGGAAACCGTTTCGGACAAAGCCTGGAGCGAACTCATCTCTTAAAAAAGAGGGTCCTTTTTGGGGAGATTTCCCCCGTAACAGGCTTAGCTTAAACCTCGAACTACAGGTGCTAAACAGCGAACCCTGTCAACTGCGGTTACTTGAGGATAGGGAAATCTTATTGTGTTCGTCTGTCACTAATGCGCGGTTAGGTAGACTTAACCATTGAAAGAGTGCTGGTTTAACGGGGCTACGGCAACACCGCCTTAGGGTTAACGCAGGAGTCTAACAGGATTGAAATTGTATCCGCAGGTAGACAGTTGTTGTTAAGGGCCTCTCGATTGTAGCACAAGATTGACGGGGAATAAAGGGAATAGGGCCGCCTTTCCTCCCGGGTTTAACGAGCCTGGGCTTCCATGCATCCGGTACTTTCATCTGAATTCAGGTAAAGCTGTGAACAGCGATCGGACAGTCAAAAAAAATCACCCGCTTGGGGTCTTGAATACCCCGGAATTAAGCAACGAATATGTAACCAGAGCGGAATTAGTAGAGGAGCTATTAGATATTGGGACAGCGCTTTCGAGTACCTATGACTTGGGCGCGTTGTTGACCCTCATTTTAACCAAGAGCCGAGAACTGACCTGTAGCGATGCAGGAAGCGTTTACCTGGTAGATCACAACGATGAAGAAATACCAAAGTTGTTGTTTAAGGTAGCACAGAACGATTCTCTGCCTCAAATTTCATTTCAGGAATTTGCCATACCCCTGACGCCTAAAAGTTTGGCCGGTTATGTCGCCCTCACTGGAGAAAGCCTAAATCTGGCCGATGCCTACGCCTTGCCACCCACCGTCCCTTATCAGCTAGAGCGCAGCGTTGATCGAGATCTTGACTACTCAACTCGTTCGGTCCTGGTGCTGCCGATGCAAAACCGTCAGGGGGAAATGATCGGCGTCCTACAACTGATTAATCGGAAAACTAAGGCGGATGTGGTGGTCACCCCAGAAAACGTGACTGAAGTCACCCAGCCTTACTCAGAATGGGAAGAGCGAATCGTCAGAAGTTTGGCATCCCAAGCGGCGATTTCCATCGAACGGAATCATCTGCAAGAAAGTATTGAACATCTGTTCGAGGGTTTTGTGACAGCATCGGTGCAAGTCATTGAAGCGCGGGATCCCTGTACCTTTGGACATTCTGAGCGGGTGGCCGAACTGACCGTTCGCCTCAGTCAAGAGGCCAATACGGTGACGACTGGACCCATGCGCGATGTCAAGTTTAGTGTTCGTCAAATCCAAGAAGTCCGCTATGCGGCTTTGTTGCATGATTTTGGCAAAGTTGGGGTCCCTGAAGCGATTTTAGTTAAGCAGAAAAAGCTCTACCCATCACAACTAGAGGTGATCCGCCATCGCTTTGCTTTAGCCGAGCGAACGATGGAAATGGAATGCGCCCAAAACAAGTTTAGGTATTTGATTGAGCATCCCTCACACCTTCATCGGGACCCGGAAAATGCTTGTTCTCATTGTCAGGAGCTACAGGAACTCGACCGTCAACTCCAAGAGAAGATAGAGCAACTCAATACTTACTGGAAGCTCTTGTTAGAGGCCAACGAACCGCGCATTCTCGCGGAAGAACCCCTCGCTCGCCTCCGAGAACTTTCTCAACAGATCTATAGAGATGTAGATGGTCAATTAAAGCCCTTGATCGATCCCGACGAAATCACTCAACTGCTGATCCCCAAAGGGAATCTGACCCCAGAAGAACGCTTGTCTATTGAATATCATGTGACTCATACCTATGAGTTTTTGAAGCGAATTCCCTGGACCCGGGATCTGAAAGATGTACCAAAGATCGCCTTCGGCCATCATGAAAAGATCGATGGATCGGGGTACCCAAGGGGATTGAAAGGAAATGAAATTCCGATCCAGGCCCAGATTATGACCATTGCCGATATTTATGATGCGCTCACGGCAGGCGATCGCCCCTACAAGAGAGGATTGCCTGTAGAAGCGGCCCTCCGAATTCTCCGAGAAGAAGCTATTCATAACAAAATCAACGCGGACCTGTTGGAGTTATTCGAGCATCGCCAAGTTTTTTCAGTCCTGGGTCACTCCCAACAGGTCGTTACCTTAGAGAGCGCCTAATCCCAACTCCCTCATCACAGCTAATGGCGAGCAGCCTTCTTAAAACCTCTTGATTCAGGCGATCGGGGAACTCAAAAACCTTAACCCTAGTCATCCCTGGGAGCCTATTGCATCAAATCGAGCATCGGCTGGCCCTGAACCGAAAATTTTCAGTAAACATAGGGTTTATTTGCCCTTGAAGTAGAAAAAAAACACCATAGAACTGGACCGTTCAAGGGTTACCATCGTTCGCAAGAAACAACAAAGACTTGCAAATCTCCGGTTCCAATCGAAGTAAATCTGTTAATCTATAACAGAAGTAAGCAGCCACTATCTCGCTGACTATATAATGAGTCGAGAGTTTGTTAGAAGCAATAGGCCCTCCAGCCAACTCCGAAGCCTGCTTGATCAGGTTACGAAAAACCTGGGCAGAAAACCGATCCGTCCGGTTGAGGGTTCTACATCCTCATCTTTGATGGGGCTAGTTTTTCCATCGGGGACATCAATGATTGGAGGGGATGCCGCTGATTCTAGGCTCTGCCGTAGCACCCCCACTCTAGGTAGTGGGGACCCATAACTGTTCCGGCTAAAAATCTATAATCGGTGCAGTTGAGAAGTGGATATAACCTGTCAAGGGGTTAAGAGCTATGAAATAGCTCTGGATTTCCTTCTTTTGGCTTGTCATCTCCTGTCTGAAAGATTGAGGGGAGACGTGAGTCAAATCGTTTAGATAATTAAAGGTGTGAGGAGAAGAGGGAAAATGTCTAAAGTATTGTGGAATTCTCTGTTGGTTAGTCCAGCAGTTTTAACATCGGCGTTAGTTGGAGCGGCCTTAGCGTCCGTTGTGGGCGCACCTGAAGCGATCGCCTCTGAAACCCAAACCGAGTCTATGCCAGTGGCTCAGGCGAATCAGTTTGCCGCACCCACTGCATTTTCTTCAGCAGGGGGATTTAACCTAATCGCCCAAGTCCAAGAGGACGCACCGTCGGCCACCGAAACCGCCAACGTTTTACAACAACTCAATCAATACAGCCGTGAAGGGGCGGGCACCAACAACATTGCCCAAGTTACCTCCGTGTCTCAACTGCGGGACGTGCAACCCACTGACTGGGCTTTCCAAGCGCTCCAATCCCTGGTTGAGCGCTATCGCTGTATCGCAGGTTATCCCGATGGGACCTTCCGTGGAAACCGCGCCCTGACTCGTTATGAATTTGCCGCCGGTTTAAACGCTTGTTTAGAACGCATTAACGAAATTATTGCGGCCCAGTTGGAAGGGATTCTCAACAGAGACGATTTGTTAACCCTACAACGCTTAACTGAAGAGTTTGCTGCGGAACTGGCAACCTTGCGCGGTCGGGTAGACGCCCTCGAAGTGCGCGTCGCCGAAATTGAAGCCAATCAATTCTCCACCACCACCAAACTCTTTGGCGAATCTATCTTCGCCTTATCCTTGTCCGAAGGTGGAAACAGTGTCGGCGGCGAAACCGATAGCGGTGTTCAATTTGGGACCCGCACTCGGTTGAACTTCGATACCAGCTTCACTGGCCGAGATCTACTCAGAACTCGACTGGAAATCAACAATCTGGATGCCTTCTCTGGCACTAACACCTTCACTCCCGAAGGGGATCTGAAATTTGCGGTTGACGACCCTTACCAAGCTGGAGATACCACGGTCCGCTTAGACAGCTTGCTCTATAGCACGAGTGTTGGCCCTGCTAATGTTGTCTTTATAGCAAATGGAGGGGACGCCGATGACTTCGCTAGCACCATCACCCCCCTGGACGGCGATGGTGGCAGTGGTGCTCTCTCTCGCTTCGGGACCCGCGCTCCGATTTACAACATGGTTCGGGGTGCGGGGATTGGTTTGACCTTCGATGCAGGCCCTGCCGAAGTTAGCCTCGGCTACTTAGCAGAAAATGCCGCAACTCCCACCCGCCGCAACGGGCTGACCGATGGTCCTTACGGAGCTTTAGCCCAATTGGTGTTTAAACCTGTTACGGGTCTCCAACTCGGTCTGACTTACGTCAATGCCTACCGTAGCGATATGCGTACAGGTAGCCAACTGGCCACTCCTGTATCTTCTCTAGCCCCACCGGAGGGGTTAACCACCATCAGTAACGCCTATGGTGTTCAACTCGGCTATGATACGGGAGCGTTTGCCTTCGGAGGCTGGGCCGGTTACACCAACGCTCGCATCCTCGACCAAGGTCTTAAAGGTGACCTAGGCATCTGGAACTGGGCCGTTAACTTAGCGGTTAACGCTGGACCTCCGGGTAGCCAATTTGGTCTGATTGTGGGCATGGAACCCCAGGTCAACTCCGATGATTTTAATGGGGCCCTCGAAGACCCAGATCGTTCTTTACACGTTGAAGGGTTCTATCAATATCAGCTCACGGAGAATATTGCTATTACTCCCGGCTTTATCTGGTTGACGGCTCCAGATCATAACGATCTCAACGATGATGTGGTAATTGGAACCATCCGCACCACGTTCCGATTCTAAAACCAGCAATTGGGATCAACCCCCGGGCTAAACCGAGGGAATTTAATTCTGGATGCTACCTTGGTTTTAAGCTTTTGAAAATTGAGTAGCAGTGATATTTAAAACCCCCTAATCAATTAGGGGGTTTTCTTTTTAATCGCTTTGTCGAAGGAAAATTCGATGAATTTCTACCCTGATTATCAAGTTAGTTTAGAACTGTAAGACTGACATTCTTGCGCCGAGTGTAACTTTCAAAGGGTTCTCAAATATAGAGGATTTTGGCCTGAGACTGTGGTTTCTTTTAAAAGAGAGCGAGTTAGTATTGGAATGGGTGATGGGGTAGCGGGGGAAAGCGCGATCGCCTTGAATCTCCGGGCTGTTTCCATAACAGGAGATGGTTTAATCTGCCCAGCATTTAATTCGGTTAGGTTAGCAAAACTTACAGTAAGTACACCCCTTACAGTCTGCGCCTTAAGCGAAGCGATGCCGCAGGCTTTACGCCCGAATAGCACTGTTGGGGAGTTCCCTTCCCAATTTAAGTGCCGAACAAATTAGAATTTGTTGTGAAAAAGTAAATGGGTAAAAAATACATTAATTTTTTTCTAATTTTTCTATTGTATAGCCAGTCTAAATCAGTTTGGCAATGGATCCAAGCCTTTTAGTCTTGTAGTGCGAGCATCTGGCTCGCTATCTTTATGCCAGAATGATTTAGGTTCGCTATATAATTTTCACTCTATCAGGATTAATAACTCAATTAACTGGAATTTCTTAATAAACCTATAGGAAATATCAGTGATTTGGACCAATCTTGCCGGTCTGAGAGACCCAGACTCTAGGGGTAATTACTAAATAATTTGCTGCTAAACGAAACATCTGGGCGCACTCTCTTGACGAGTAGCTTGGGGTGACGAAATCATCTTTTAATTCCCTAAATATTATTGGAGGTTAAAATAAATTTTTTAAAGCATTTTTAACAATTTATTAGGATTGATTGCCAATAAATGACCGTAAGAGAAAAAATTCTTTTTTTAGTGCAGTGATGGGCTATAACGAAGGACCCAAATGAAAGATCTCAATGATTTAGACGCACTATACTTGAGGGAAATGAACACCAATAATTCCACGAGTTGCTTTGGCCTAATGGGTGGTTCCGGTTTGACCCTCTCCCTCTCAATCGATCCAATCTTTAATTCCGGTATTAGCAAAATTTATAATTCAACTTATGGCCTAGACAAAATTCAGGTTATAATCCACAAACAGGGGAAACTTTACCCATCGACATACCTCATAACGCTACTTGTAGGAAGGGAAAAAGCCAAGAGTAATTGGTAACAAATGCTACCAGAGAGAATTAATAGATAAAAGTTCTTGACCGAACTACAGTTTTAGGCCATGATAAAGGCACTCACAACAGGGGTACAGTAGGGCCCTACTTTGCGAGCTGATTGATGCCAAAGCTCCCAGAGTGACTGCGGGGGGTGACGGAGAAAAGCCCATATCCGTCCAGGGCAAAGTGAACTTCTGCCCGCAAATTGGGGAAAGCCTGTATAATCACTCTGCTGTTGGTTTTGATTTCCCCAATGTAGTCCAGGGGAAAGTATTCCATCGAACTCTAAATTGGTGTGAGGAGAAGAGGGAAAATGTCTAAAGTATTGTGGAATTCGCTGTTGGTCAGTCCAGCAGTATTAGCTTCGGCGTTAGTCGGAGCGGCTTTAGGGTCCGGAGTGGGTGCATCCGAGGCGATCGCCTCCGAAATCCCAGCCGACTGGATGCCAACGGCTCAGGCGAATCAACTCGCCCAACCTACTGAATTTTCGGCAACTGGGGTTGACCTCAGCGGGGCGATCGCCCAAGTCCAAGATCAAGATGCACCGTCGGCCACAGAAACCGCCAACATCTTAAAACAACTCACTGAATACGGATCCGAAGCAGATAGTAACCTGCTCACCCAAGTCACCTCCGTCTCTCAGTTGCGGGACGTGCAACCCACGGACTGGGCGTTCCAAGCCCTCCAATCCCTGGTTGAGCGCTATCGCTGTATCGCCGGTTATCCCGATGGGACCTTTCGCGGGAACCGGGCGCTGACTCGTTATGAATTTGCTGCCGGTTTAAACGCCTGTTTAGAGCGCATCAACGAAATCATTGCCGCTCAAATCGAAGGGGTCCTAGGCAGCGACGACTTGATCACCCTGCAACGGTTAGTTGAAGAGTTTGGGGCTGAACTCGCCACCTTACGGGGTCGGGTGGATGCCCTTGAAGTGCGGGTCACGGAACTTGAAGCCAATCAGTTCTCCACCACCACCAAACTCTTTGGCGAATCCATCTTTGCCTTATCCTTGTCCGAAGGTGGAAATAGCGTCGGAGGCGAAACCGACAGTGGCGTTCAATTTGGAACCCGTACTCGGTTGGCATTTGTGACCAGCTTTACTGGGAACGACTCCCTGTATACCCGACTCCAAATCAACAATCTCGATGCCTTTTCCGGAACGAATACCTTCACCCCGGAAGGCGACCTCAAGTTTGGAGTGGGCCCTTACCAATCAGGCAGCAATAACGTCGAGCTAGATTGGTTAGCGTATGAAACCAATATTGGCAACGCCCGCGTTGTCTTTATTCCTGTAGGCGGTATTGTCCCTGACTTTGCCAGCACTATCACCCCCTTGGATGGAGATGGTGGCAGCGGTGCTCTGTCTCGTTTCGGGACCCGCGCTCCCATTTACAACATGGTTGAAGGTTCGGGGATTGGCTTGAATTTTGATGCAGGTCCCGCAGAAGTCAGCCTGGGGTATTTAGCTCAAAATGCTGGAACCCCGACCCGTCGCAACGGTTTATTTGATGGCGCTTATGGAGCCTTAGCCCAACTGGTCTTTAAGCCCGTTACGGGTCTGCAACTGGGTCTGACTTATGTCAATGCCTATCGTACCGATATGCTCACAGGTAGCCAGCTTGCCACCCCCGTCAGCTCCCTAGCACCCCCGGATGGCTTAACTACCATCAGCAACGCTTATGGGGTTCAACTCGGGTATGATACGGGAACCTTTGCCTTCGGAGGTTGGGCCGGTTACACCAATGCTCGCATCCTCGACCAAGGTCTCAAAGGGGACCTGGGCATCTGGAACTGGGCGGTCAACTTAGCGGTTAACGCTGGACCTCCGGGTAGCCAATTTGGGCTAGTGGTAGGTATGGAACCCCAGGTTAACAGAGATGATTTTAATGGAGCTCTCGAAGATCCAGATCGTTCTTTACACGTTGAAGGGTTTTACCAATATCAGCTCACGGAGAATATCGCCATTACTCCGGGCTTTATCTGGTTGACGGCTCCGGATCATAACGATCTCAATGATGATGTGGTGATTGGAACCATCCGTACCACTTTCCGATTCTAAAATCTGAGCGATTTCAAGATAAGGGGGGTTCAAACTCCCCGGATTTTCTAATTCAGCATCACAAATACTGAAGCCTTCTAAAGGTTAAGAATTTTAGAGGTTTTCTTTTCAGACTTTGCCATGCACGGTGCATGGCTTTTTTAGTGTTTATGGCTCAGGTTTAAAAGACGAACATGAATTAATAAGAGCAGAGTCTTGCATTGGGGAGAGACCCGATTAATTTCCCCGAGGGTTCTGAATTGGCTTTAAATGTAATACATAATATCACCCTGCTGCTTGGCATTCCGTAGTTCGCAGACATCTTTCAGTGTGTATTTTTGCAACACAGATTTAGAGGCTTCCTGAGCCTCTTTCCACACATCTCGAATGACTTCATTCTCTAGGGTTTTCGGGGTTGAATCATTTTCCGAGAGTCCCGCATCCAATCCTTCTATGCAGGTAACCACATCTAAGAGGGTAATTTTCCAAGGTTCCCGAGCCAAAAGATAACCGCCTTTTGCCCCCCGTTGACTGCGAACCAGACCACAGCGCCGTAAGGAGGCTAAAAGTTGCTCTAAGTAACGGTCAGGAATATTTTGTTGAGCAGCTATCTGTCGAATTTGTAGCGGCTCTCCTTTATCATATTGGCTTGCTAACTCTAAGAGGGCTAACAGCGCGTATTCACTTTTACAGGAAAGTTCCACTGTTTAAAATACAAGATACGTTTAAGGGCTAAGTTGCAAAAATTAGCGACTGTGGTCTATTATACTGCGGTTTTACCGATATTCTTAGATTCGGATCTTGGCCCTTCTACAAAAATTGCCATTCTTAAGCTGGCTCTATCTGAGGTGAGTTCGTTAAGGCTCCAAATAGTTCTAAACTTTTTTAACCCGGAACGAACGGTCATAGAGAAAGCCTACATTCTCCAAGGAGTGTAGGCTTTTCTAAGGTTCAAAGCTTAGACAGCTTTGATTTGATTAGGACGCAGATCCCCCGAAATAGGGACCTAACTAACGGGTCTGAAAGAACTTTAGGAGTTCTCTTAACTTCGGTGCAGAAGGGATTGGCGCAACGACAATCCCTTCTGAAAATCACCGTTGATTAACCCGAAGCGTTAGACCGGAGGATTCTATCGACCCGGGATCTGATTTCCAAAGTCTTCTAGGATTAAGTCGAAGTTGAGCTGTGGAATGAACTGGTTATCAAAGCTTTGGAAACGGATTCCGGTATCTTTCCAAACCAGATACTCTCCAAAGGTGATGCTACCGTACCGGCCAAATTGGGCGGATTCAAGGGCAGAAAGGAGTGAACCAGCCAGGTTGCTGCGATCAAGACGGGTGACCATAAATTGCAATCTTGCCGTGGTTAGGCGATCGAAGATGGCCACTGCATCCCCTGGGTTGGTAGTCCGTGCCACCACACTGGCTAAACTGATGCTGTTATAGCCCTCTAACAATCCAATTCCAGCTCGGGCAAAAGCAGCTTCTGCTGCATTCAGAATGGCTAGGGTGTTAGGCTTGGTGAGCGCAGCCTGGACCAGAGGAGTATTAATCAATCGACCTAAAGGAATCCCCAGCCGGTTAGCAAGACCTTGCAGGAAGCTTAAGACATCAGCGGGAATATTTGTTGTAGGCGGCGGCGGCGGCTGGACCGGAGGCGTCGGCGGCGGTTGGACCGGAGGCGTCGGCGGCGGCTGGACCGGAGGCGTCGGCG